>NZ_JBEZDU010000008.1:0-460074 GCF_040648495.1 Nonomuraea sp. NPDC049129
GCCCGCCCGGAACTCCGGATCAAAGCGCCGCCGCGTGACTGCTGCCACGACCAAACCTCTCCCGGTTCGGTCTCCACGCTATGAGGGGAAGGCCATGTGTGATCAAAGGTGATCGACGCTCCATACGCCGAGCCTACTTGCATCGCGTCACAGGCATAAGCCACGGCCTGATCGCTTCCGGCTCTTGGACTTCTGAGCTTGCCTGGGACGACGTGGCGACCGTTCTCTCGGAAGAGCGAATAGGTGGTGGGCTGCCTGTGGCCATTGCAATGACCGCGGCTGCTCAGTGAGCCGGTGCTGAGGAACGAAGCGCCGGATCGTCGATCGCCCCCGACCAACAACGGAGGCCAGCCAACACTTGGCGATCGTAGGGCTGTATCCGTGCGGTGGCGTGGCGCTGAGGTCGGCGAGTTCGCTTGGTACGGCGGGCGCGGTGGTCGGCGTGGCGGCCCGTGCTGCTGCCGTCCGGGACCGGCCCCCAGACCGCACGCCCGGGCGGCGGGCAAGCGACGGGCCGCTGTACGGCGGCGCGCCGCGCCGCCGCTTGAGGCCGATGCCCAAAAGGAGGCGGTGTGATGGCAGCCAGAAAGCCCAACGGCCGCTCGTCCATCTACCTCGGCAAGGACGGCCTGTGGCACGGCTGGGTGACGGTCGGGATCAAGCCGGACGGTTCACCGGACCGACGCCACCGCAAGGCCAAGACAGAACCGGAGGTGACCAGAAAGGTCGCAGAGTTGGAGGGCGAGCGAAAGGCAGGCTCCGTCAGCAAGCCCGGCCGGCCGCCGACAGTAGGGGAGTGGATGACGGAGTTCCTCGACGTGATCTGTGAGCGACTCGTCCTCTCCGACAAGATGGCTCCCCGTACCCTGACGGACTATCGCTCCAAGTCGAGGAACTGGATTGTGCCGCTCCTGGGCAAGCATCGGCTCGACCGTCTGGCGCCTGAGCACCTGGACACGGCGTACACGCGGATGCTGGAAGCGGGCCTTGCGACGGGCTCTGTCCTCAAAGTGCACCGCATCCTGTCCCGCGCGCTCACGATCGCGGTACGGCGAGGCCGCATCACGCGCAATGTCGCCACGCTCGTAGACGCTCCCTCGGCGACCGCCACCGAGATCGAACCGCTGACCCGAGACGAGGCCCGGCGCATCCTCGACGTGGCCAAGGTGAGAAGGAACGGCGCGCGCTGGTCGGTCGCTCTGTCGCTCGGCATCCGCCAGGGCGAGGCTCTCGGGCTGCGCTGGTCGTACATCAACCTGACCACGGGCGAGATCAGGGCGTGGTTCCAGATCCAGCGGTCCGAATGGTTGCACGGCTGCGCCGATCCACACGCCTGCGGAGAACGGTGGCACCGGAAGGCGTGCAAGAAGAACTGCAATGACCACAAGCACACCCGAGACTGCAAGGCGGACTGCAAGAAGCGCGCCCACCTGCTACAGGCGTCCGTGCGCCAAGGACTGCACCGGCCACGCGGACAAGTGCCCGAAGCGGGCTGGCGGCGGCCTGGTGTTCCGAAAGCGCAAGGGAAAGGGCAAGCTGACGCTCCAGTGTCCGCCCGCGCTCCTCGCCCTCCTCAAGGCGCACAAGAAGACCCAAGCCGCGGAACGCCTGAAGGCGGGGGACCGGTGGACCGATCACGACCTGGTGTTCACCACGCAGACCGGCGGCCCGATCGAACGCACAGAGGACTGGAAGCAGTGGAAGTCCATCCTCAAGCAGGCCGGCGTACGAGACGCCAGAGTCCACGACGCCCGTCACACCGCAGCGACCCTGCTGATCGAGCAAGGCGTACACATCCGGGTGGTTCAGGAGATCCTCGGCCACACGCGCGTGACCACCACCGAGCGCTACACCCACGTAGCAACGATGCAGATGAGAGATGCTAGCGACCGCATGGACGAGGCGCTCTGGGGCCCTGGCTAGAAGCCAACTGCAACCCAAACTGCAACCCTGAGCCCCGCAGAGATCGAAAAAGGCCCTTCCCCAGAATCTGGGAAGGGCCTTCGACGTGCGGAGGATCGGGGATTTGAACCCCGGATGGTGTTGCCACCAAACCGCATTAGCAGTGCGGCGCCATAGACCTGACTAGGCGAATCCTCCTGGTAGCCACGCGGCTCAGGACAGCGTACCGGCCTTCTGCCAAGGCAGCAAAGCGGTTGCCCGTCCCGGCCTGTCCAAAGGTTATCCACTGCCTGTGAATAACCTCCTGTGGACAACGGGCCGGACAGCAAGCCCGCCCCAAGGCGCGGCGGGGGCGGGCTCGGCGCGCGGACCCGCCAAGCGGGTCCGGCGTACAAAACGCGACGTCAACCGGCTCAGGTCGCGGGTCGAACGAGACTCCAAGCGGGTCGCCCCGCTGGGCCGAACGAGACGTCAACCGGCTCAGGTCGCGGGTCGAACGAGACTCCAAGCGGGTCGCCCCGCTGGGCCGAACGAGACGTAAAGCGGGTCACCTCGCTGAGCCGAACGAGACGTAAAGCGGCTCAGGCCGCTGGGCAAAGCGCGACGTCAGGCCGCCGGGTTGGCTTCGCCCTCGATCTCGACCTTGATCTTCTTGCCCACCAGGACGCCGCCCGTCTCCAGGGCCTGGTTCCAGGTCAGCCCGAAGTCCTCGCGGTCGAACTCGCTGGTGATCGAGAACCCCCACACCGCCTGGCCCCAGGGGTTCGTGCCGGCGCCGCCGTACTCGACCGTGAGCTCGATCTCCTTGGTGACGTCACGGACGGTCAGGTCGCCGACGACGGTGAACTTGTCACCCGAGTGGCTCACCACGCGGGTGCTCTTGAAGGTGAGCGTCGGGAACTTCTCGACCGACAGGAAGTCGTCGCTGCGCAGGTGGCCGTCACGGTCGGCGACACCGGTGGTGAGGCTTTCGGTCTTGATCGTGAGCTCGGCCGACGACTCGAGGGGGTTGTCGGCGATCGTCACGGAGCCGGTGAAGTCGCCGAAGCTGCCGCGCACCTTGCTGACCATCATGTGCTTGACCACGAAGCCGATCGTGGTGTGGGCGGTGTCGAGGTTGTAGGTGCCGGCGGCGGGGACGGTCAGGCCTTCCCAAGTGCGGGTGGTCATGGGGTTCTCCTCGGAGGATGATTGCTGTGCGGATGTTTGCGGCAACAAATGTCTACACGAGGAATATTCCTCACGTCAACAATCGTCGGTTAAGCTATGAACGTGGTCAACATTGATGACCCCCGGTTGACGGCCATGGGCCTGCTGTCGGAGGTTCAAGCAGGTCTCGCGGCCAGGATGCAGCCGGTGTTCGGCGCCGCCGGGCTGTCCGAGATCGATTTTGAGACGCTGCTCCGGCTGGGGCGCTCGCCGCGGCAGAGCTTGCGGATGAGTGATCTGGCCGCACAGACGGGCCTGTCCACCAGTGGTGTGACCAGGGTCGTCGACCGGCTCGAACGCGACGGTCTGGTGGCCAGGGTGGCCTGCGCCGTCGACCGCCGGGCCTCCTACGCCACGCTCACCGACGCGGGGCGGGAGAAGCTCGACATCGTGCTGCCGCAGCACCTCGAGGACATCGACAAGTCTCTGACCAGCCTGCTCAGCGCGGAGGAGCTGGAAACCTTCCTGGCCACGCTGCGGACGATTCGCGATGTCGTACGGCCCTGCGCTACGGCCGGAGCTGTTGAGGGGGAATGCCCAGCTCAACCCTGAGCTTGGCCATGGCACGTGACATCGTGCTCTTGACCGTGCCGAGGCTGATGCCCAGCGTTCTGGCGATCTCCGGTTCGGTCATGTCCTCGTAGTAACGCAGTACGATCGCGGCCCGCATCCGGGTGGGCAGCCGCCGCAGCGCCTGCTCCAGAAGATCGTGCAGGTCGCCGCTGGCTTCTGCCTCCGGGGCGACCTCCGGTAGGTCCTCCGACGGGTACTCCTCCAGTCGGCGCCGCCGCCACTGCGAGATGTTGATGTTGACCATCGCCCGCCGTACATATCCGTCGAGCGCGGCTCTGTCCTGGATGCGGTCCCATGCCAGGTAGGTCTTGGTCAGCGCGTTCTGCAGGAGATCCTCCGCGTCCAGCGGATGTCCCGTGAGCTGGTGGGCGGTGCGCAGCAGGGCAGCTCCGCGCGCAACGACGTACTCGCGGAACTCCTCTTCCCAGCTGGCGGTCTGCATCGTGGCCAGAATCGCAGCCAAAGGCCAAGATAGGGCGTAACCGGAATTCAGGATTCGGCCCGCCGACGATAAAGGTAGGTCAAGGTCGGTGGCGGTTTGTACGTCGCTGGGGGTCAACTTCTGCCCCGAGGGGTGCGTATTTTGCTCTCGAATGCACGAGTGCAGTGAAGTACCCCCCGGAGTCGTGTGACCCTATTAGCGCGACAAGGGAGGGACTGATGGGGTATCCGAGCGTGGAACGCCGCCGGGTGCTCGCGGCCGCGGCGCTGGGCCGGGAGGCCGGGATCCCGGGCTCCGGTGATGGGGACCCCTTACGCGCGGTCATAGGGGACATCCTCGACATAAGCCCACATCTCATCACCATCGAGACCCCCGAGGGCGCCGAGGAGCGGCTCGTCATCGCCCCCTGGGCCACCGCCTGGCACGGTGGTGACCAAGCGCCGAGTGATCTGCCCGTGGGCTCGACGGTCATCATGCGTACCCTGCGCGACGGCCGGGTGGTCGAGCGCCTCTGGGCCGACATCACGCGGCTGACCGGGACCATCCTGTCCGTGGAGGGACGCAAGGACCTGTCGGTCCAGCTCGACTGCGGGCCGCACCGGGGGCGCCGGACCATCGTCATCCCATACCGTGCGACAGGTCGCATCATGGTGCGACACGCGCGGTTCGAGCCGGGGTTCCTGTTCGACGCGATCGGCATCAGAAAGGGTGGGGCGAGTCTGGCCCTGCTGCCCGCGACCTCGCAGCCCGCCTATCCGGCGCGGGCCGTGCCGGCTCCGCCGCCCGCCTACGGGGGCCTGCAGTCACGCGTCTCCGGTACCGCCACCTGGTCCGACGCCTTCGACCAGGAGGATCGGGGGGCCGCGTACCCCATGGTCGAGCGCTCTGACGTGGACTGCCCGGACGCCGAGGTGTCCTGTACGGGCCTGCCGTACCTCGCCATCGGGTCGATGCTGCAGGTGGGGAACCTCTGCACTAATCGATCCGCTAACGTGCCGATCGTGGCGTGTGGCTGCGTGGCCGGGCGCTTCTGCGACCGCTGCGTCGAGTGCGACACCTCTCCTCGCGGGCGGATCGCCGAGCTGTCGCCGTTCTCGTACGTGGAGCTGGGCGGCGACCTGGTCAAAGGGTGCTTCAACGCGCAGATCGGATTGGGGTGACGCTCGTGCTGGCATCGCAACTGCCCGCGCTGATCGTGCTGCTCGTCTTAGGGGCGGTGGCGAAGGTGTCCACCGTGCGTACGGGCGGGGAGATGGGCACGCTGGCCCGGCTGGGACCGGCGGCGTTGGTGCCCGCCCGCATCGAGGTGCCGGTGCTGATCGTCTGCGCGGTCGGTGAGCTGGTGATCGCGACCGGGCTGCTGGTGAGCACGTCTCCGATCTTCCGGTGGATGGCGGTCGCGTTCTTCGCCATGTGCACCTATGTCCTGCTGGAGGTACGTCGGCGGCGGCCCGACGCGGGGTGCGGATGCTTCGGCGAGGTGAGCGCGGCACCCGTCGGGCTGCGTTCGATCGCCAGGACCATGGTCCTCACCGGGATGGCCGTGCTGTCGATATGGGGTGAAGAGCCCGGCTGGTTGGTCTTCTTGCACCCGTCGTGGTTCATGGCCGCCGGGGTGGTCGTGCTCCTCGTACTGTCGCCCGAGCTTGAGGAGATGGTGGATCGGCTGCGTTATCGCGCGCCGTGCGAGCAGCGCCCCGGGCCGGCCATGGAGGTCACCCTGGCCAGGCTCCGGTCGAGCGGACCCTGGCGGCAGCACCGGGAGCAGCTCGCCGCGGTCGAGCCGTACGACAGCTGGCGTGAGCTGTGCTGGCGCTTCTTCGCCTTCGAGCGGCGGGATGGGGCCGATGTCGTGTTCGCGGTCTATCTCAGCGGGCGGCGTCCGGCTGTACGGGTGGCCGTGGTCGAACACCAGGGTAGCGGCGCTCTGCCGGTTTATACGCCTGTATCGGCCTGACGCTAGACAGCGCTATAGAACCCTCGACAACAAGATATGACTCTATTGGGCTATCTAGCTTCCCCACTAGACAGCCCAATAGAGGACTAGGGGTGTCGCCTAGATCGGTTGGGCACGCAGGAACCTCCCGAAATGCGGCACGGTGAACGCGATCAGGCCGCGCTCAGCGCTGTAAATGAGCCCCTTCTTGATGAGGCTGTCGCGGGCGGGTGACAGGCTGGACGGCTTGCGCCCCAGCGCGTCGGCCACGTCCGCGGTGGCGACCGGCTCGTCGCCGATCTGCGCCATGGCGTGCATGTAGTCGCGCTCCGCCGGGGTGGCCCGCTCGTAACGGCTGCCGAAGAAGCCCACCGCGAGCTCCTCCTCGGCCTCGGGCGCGGACACCTTGACGTCGTCGAGGGTGATCGGGCTGCGCGGCGCCAGATCCCAGGCGACCTTGCCGTAAGCCTGGACGAAGTAGGGGTAACCGTCGGCGGCCTCGTAAAGGGCGTCGAGGGCGTCCTGCGTGAACTCGACCTCTTCCTCCCGCGCCGGCAGCATCAGCGCGAGGTCGGCCGCCTCGCGGTCGAGCTTGTCGATGCGGGCGTAGCGGAAGAGCCGCTCGGAGTAGCTCTTGCTGGCCGACAGCACGCTTGGCAGGTGCGGCAGGCCCGCGCCGACCACGATCAGCGGCCCACCGGACTGCGACAGCTCATGGCAGGCGGCGCAGAGCGCCGAGACGTCGGCGGGCTGCACGTCCTGCATCTCGTCGATGAAGAGCGCGATGCCGACGCCCAGGTCGGTGGCCACGCTCGCGGCGTCGACGAACAGCTCGGTAAGGTCGATCTCGAGGTCGCCGGAGTCGGCCCGGCCACGGCTGGCCGGCACCTCGATCCCGGGTGACCAGTGCGAGGTGCCCTTGGCGGCGGCCGGATCGCGCATCGCGAACGCCTTGAGCACGCCCAGGAACTCCTCGATGCGCTCCGGCGCGCGATGCCGGGGAGCCAGCTCGCGGATCGCCATGTGCAGCGCGGCCGAGACGGGACGGCGGATCGACTGGTCGGGCCGGGCCTCGATCTTGCCCGTGCCCCACAGCCGCTGCATCGCCATGGACTTGAACGTGTTGAGGAGCACGGTCTTGCCGACGCCGCGCAGACCGGTGACGACCATGCTGCGCTCGGGACGGCCACGGGCCACCCGCTCCAGCACGACCTCGAACTGCTGCAGCTCGCGGTCGCGCCCGGCGAGCTCCGGCGGGCGCTGTCCGGCTCCGGGGGCGTAAGGATTGCGCACGGGGTCCACGCTCTCGGACTTTATTGCGGGATATAGCGGCCGTCTTAGATTTGGGAAGAAAGCGCTACGGCGTGTCCGAGCAGGGGCCGTCGCCAGTATTGTCATCGGACGCACCCCCTCCCACCAGGCCGAACCCTTGTTCGAGTCGGTCCCTAGAACTGTAGCGCGCACTCGAACACGTGCGCGATGGTTTCGAGTAAAGATCTTTGCAACAGAGCGAGCTGCTCGTGCGTCCCGGTGATGTGGAGTTCGAGGATTTCGTCCGAGCCAGGGGCGCGGCGCTGGTCAGGTACGGCTACGTGCTCACCGGCAACGCCGAGGACGCCGCGGATCTGGCCCAGGAGGCGCTGCTCAAGCTGAGCGACAACTGGAGCCGGGTCCGCAACAAGGACAGCCCCGAGGCGTACGTACGCACGACCATGGCCCGCCAGCACATCAGCTGGTGGCGTCGGCGGCGCAGAGAGCAGCCGACCGACGACGTCCCCGAAGGCGTCCACTACGACACGCATTCCTTCGGCGAGCTCTGGAAGGAGCTCGCGACGCTGCCCAGGAAGCAGCGGACCGTGCTGGTCCTGCGCTACTACGAGGACCTGCCGGATGAGGAGATCGCCGCGATCCTCGGCATCTCACGTGGAACTGTGCGCAGCCAGGCGTTCCGGGCGCTCGCCACGCTCCGGGTCCGGCCCGCTGTGCTGGAGAGGGGACGGGCATGAGGACAGAGGACGAATTGAGCGGCGCGCTGCGCGATGCGGCGTACCAGGCTCCCGAGCTCGACCTGCTGGCCGGGGTCGGCGCGCGCAGGCGGCGGCGGACCAGGCGGCGTGCGCAACTGTTCGCGGCGGTCGCGGTGGTCGCGGTGGTGGGCACGAGTACGGTCGTCGCCCAGGGCACCTTCTCCAGCGGGGGCGGAGAAGAGGCGGCCGTCACGTCGACCACGACCAGGCCCGAACCTGAGAAGACCATAACCGTGACTCCGAGACCGCAGACCCAGGCCAAGGGAACGCCGGTCGGGAAGCTCTGGCCGCAGGCGGTCTTCCAGATGCCGGCGAAGAACGCCGACGGCTGGCGCTACCGCCCGATCACCGGCATCAACGCCACCGAGGTGCTGCTCATGGCGGCGCCCTCGTCCGGAAAGCTCGGCAAGATCGAGGTGTACGACACCAAGGCCGGTAAGTCCCGGGTGGTAACAGAGATCCCCCGGACTCGGGGGTTGGAACAATACTTCCTGCAAACCGCCTCGACCGATGGTACGAACGTCGTCTGGTTCTCCAGCGGGTCGAAGGGCGGGAACGCGGTCACCGAGCTCTGGTGGGCCCCGCTGTCCGGCGGCAAGGCCAAGCTGGCCGTAACGTTGACCGGCGGTGACGAGGCCGTTGAGGCTATCGGCGTGGACGGTGAGAGCGTCGTCTGGTCGCCGCGGAAGGGCGGCGTCTACCGGAAGCCGTTCGCCAACGGTGCTCCCAACCGCGTGCCCAAGTCTGATGGGCTGCAGCTGATCAGCTGGCCATGGGCGGGCGACGCGAGCACTGACGACGAAGAGTTCGAGACGCCCGGCCGCAACCAGTCCAAGGTCGTCAACCTGGCCGATGGGACCGTGACCAAGGTTGTGATCAAGGACGGGATGAAGGACCTGCGGTGCGGACCGGTCTGGTGCCGTGGCCGCCAGGGCACCACTTCTGTCGTCCAGCACGTCGACGGGACCGGAGTCAAGAAGCTCCCGAAGGGGTTCAGGATGTACGCCATCCTCGATCGCTTCCTGCGATCGGCCGATACCGTGTACGACCTGAACACCGGCGAGCTGGCGCGCATCGAAACCACCGGTGGCTGGAGCAGCGACGGCATCTCGTCGGAGCCCAGCACGATCCTCTACGGGGGCACTACAAAGGGGGGCAACCCCGACAAGTACTGGGTGCTCAACTTGGCAGCCGTCCCGCCCGCGCAATAGCGTTCGGAGCCATGCGGACCTTCGCGAACGTACAGGAACTCAAGGCGGCCGTCGGCGAGAAGTTCGGCCCGACCGAGTGGCGCACAGTCACTCAGGAGCAGGTCAATCTCTTCGCCGACGCGACCGACGACCACCAGTGGATCCACGTCGACGTGGAGCGGGCCAAGGAAGGACCGTTCGGCGGCACGATCGCGCACGGCTACCTGAGCCTGTCACTGCTGCCGTCGTTCATGATGGAGCTGGTACGCGTCGAGAGCATCCAGATGGGCGTCAACTACGGCCTGAACAAGGTACGTTTCCCCAGGCCGGTGCCGGTCGGTGCGCGGGTCAGGGCGCTGGGGGAGCTGAGCGACGTCAAGGGCACGCCGGCCGGCTACCTGGCCAACCTGAAGATGACGATCGAGGTCGAGGGCGAGAAGCGCCCGGCGTGCATCGCCGAGACGCTCAGCCTGTACATCCCCGTGGAGCTCACAGCAGGGAGTGGATGATCGCCGCCGCCGCGACGAGCACCAGCAACCCGAGGTAGGCCAGGACGAGCCGGGTGTCCTTGAGCAAGCACTTGCTGTGGGTCAGCCCGGCCCGCCGCGCATTCCAGTACCCGGCGAACCCGAGGGCCGCGAACCCCAGCACCGCCCACGGCCCCAGCAGCCAGGCCAGCAGCGCGACGGTCGCGTACACGCACAACCGGAGCGGATCCTTCACGTGATCACCTTGAGCTGGGGAGCGGCGGCGACCACGGACGGCCGGGATGTGGCGGCGACCGCCGACAGCCGTTGTCCCGAGAGCTGGGGCCACGCCTGAACCGCGCAGAACGGCGCGCACTGGTCCTGCTCGGCCCGCGTGCCGACGTGCACGCAGCACTGCGTGAGCCGCTCTTCGATCATGGTTGAGATGTCCATGAACGGCTTGACCGTCACCCGCACCACCCGCTCGCCGAGCAGTTTGCGAAGCCTCTTTCGTCGGCCGGGCAGCGCCGAGGAGGCCAGGGTGAGCAGTGTGGACACGCCGAGGTCGCAGTTCTCGCAGATGTCGCGCCACAGGTCGCCGATCTGCGGGTGTGACAACGACGACTGCTCCGACAGCAGTCCGAGCAGCGATTCCTGTACGGCCAGCCGCAGCTCGCGGGGGATCTCGGTGTCGGCGATGCGATTGGAGACCAGGCCCAGGTTCGCCTTGAGCCGGTCATGACCGATCAGCGCGACCAGCGAACGCCACTGCTGCGAGTCGTCGCGGATCAGGTAGCCGACCGAGCAGCAGTGCGGGTGTGAGCAGGGCAGCGCGGTGAGGTCGCGCCAGGTCACCAGGCCGTCGGTCTGCGGGCCGAGTCGCTTGAGCACGCCGGTGTGGGTGAGGCGGTTCATCGGGTCGATCGGCCCCGACCTGCCCGAGCCGAACTGCGGCTGCAGGGACACCCCGCCGACGAACGGCGTGTCGAGCGCCAGCCGTACGACGTCGCCGATCTCCCCGTCGTTGACGCCCAGTGCGGCGGTCATCACCAGCGTGGTGAAGATCTCCCGCTCCGACAGCCGTTGTACGGCCTGCGCCTTGAGCTGCCTGAGGTCACCGCCCCGGTGGTGCTTCGACGCCTCGGCCGAACCGCCGTCGTACTGGAGGTAGACCTCCACCCGCTCGCGGTGCTCGGTGAGCAGGTCGAGCAGGGCGTCGTCCCTGGCGATGAGGACGCCGTTGGTGTTGATCAGGATGCGGGTGACAGGGCGCTGGTGGAGCTCGGCGAGCAGTTGGGCGAGCTCGGGGTGAAGGGTGGGCTCGCCGCCGCTCAACATGAGGACGTCGAGCTTGCCGTTCTCGCGGGACAGGCGCTGGTCGACGTTCGCCAGGATGTCGGTGATGGGGACGATTCCGGCCAGATCGGGGGAGCTGTCGGCGAAGCAGGTGGGGCAGCGCAGGTTGCAGGCTTCGACGATGTCTTCGAGCAGGATGCAGGTGTGCTGGGTCTGCATCTCGGGCAGCCCTTGGAGGTAGGCCGCAGGGATGGGGTCGAAATTCCCCGAAATATCCGGCATGTGGAGCTTTGTGGGAGCGGTCCACTCTTCCAGATAGGTCAGGATTTCTGGGTCTTCGTCGTACAAAGTCCTGATCAGGCCGTGTTCGCGGCAGCCGCGCTCCAACCATACGCGCTCGTCGCGGACGGTCAGGTAGCCGCTCAGCCGTTCGACCCGCTCCAGGTCCTGGCCGTGGCAGTGGGGACAGAAGGCGTTGACGTACCTGAGGATGCGGTCACCCCGCAGGCCCATTCCGGTGCTCATGTCATGACCTTCCGCTTGAAGAGGGGATCGTAGTGGCCGCGCCGCCAGCCGTACCGCAGCCTCAGGGCGAGCAGCAGCAGGCCGGGGATCAGGAACCACTGCGGCCTGGTGAGCTCGAGCCAGACGGTCTCGTTGGCGCGGGTGAACTCGACGAGGAAGCGGAAGACGGCGTACGCGGCCAGGTACAGCGTGAACAGCTCGCCCGGCTCGGTGAGCCGCCTGCGCGCCCAGAGCAGCGCGGCGAACACGGCGAGCTGGAAGACGATCTCATAGACGAACGACGGGTGCATGGCCTGGCCGCTCAGACAGCCGGGGCACTCGGGCGTCGTCGGGGGAGCGTGTACGCCCCAGGGCAACTCGGTCGGACGGCCCGGCGCCTCGGTCAGATGGCAGCCGATCCGGCCCACCGCCATGCCCAGCGCCACCGCCGGGGCGAACAGGTCGCCGGTCCGCTGCTTGTAGCCGATGATCCTCTTGGCGATCAGTACGCCTATGTAGGCGCCGGTCAAGCCGCCGAGGATGCTCCGCGAGCCGTACAGCCAGAGGTCGGAGAGGTTCAGCGTCTCCAGCCAGCCCGCAAGCCGCATGCCGATCGCGCCGCCGACCAGCGCACCGGTCACGGCCACCAGCGACTGCTCGTTGAGCGCGCCGCGGCGGCGGGCCTCGTGCACGAAGACCACGGACGCGACGAGCACTCCCAGGCCGACGAAGATCTCGTGGAGCGGCATGTCAGGCGTACAGATCTGGGCTGATGCCGGTGCAGATCCCGGCGGACAAGATCGACCATAACGCCCAGCCGACAAGGAACCCCAGGCCCAGACCGGTGGCCCACGGCTTGCGCAGGAACTGCAGCCCGGCCCCCGCCCCGAGACCGAAGAGGGCGAGGAAGATCGTGCAGGAGATGATGATGGGGTAGTTAGTGCCGTTCTGGTCGAGGGTGCTGACGAAGATCAGGATGCCGAGGATGGCGTTGACGATGCTGTAGGCGACCAGCCCTGCGAACGCTAGTCCGATGATCACCCCGACGGACTTGCCCTGGGGCCTGCTGTTGGACTTGCCGTTGGGCGGCGGCTTTGGCCCGCCGGGGGACGGCGGGATGCTGGTCTGTCTGGACGGCGGGGGAGCGGATTGTCCGGACGGCGGGATGCTGATTTGTTCGGACGGCGGGGGAGCGGATTGTCCGGGAGACGGTTCGACGCTCCCCTCCACTCGCGTCGGGGCGCTCCCTCCCTGAGGAGGCGTCCCCTCGTCACGATCGCCCGGTGCGGGCGCGGTCATGTGAACATGCCCGGATCCAGCGTTGGCCCGGTCATGCGTACATGCCCGGATTCAGTCCCGTGCAATAGCCAGCCGAGACGATGGAGGCGAGCGCCCACCCGATCATCAGCCCCAGCCCCAGCCCCAGCGCCCACGGCTTACGCAGCACCACGAGCACGATCCCCGCGCCGATCCCGACCACGGCCAGGAACCCCGCGGCGACCCCGATCGCGACCGTCGACGACATGCTCACGACGATGAGTCCGACGATCACATTGAGGATCCAGTAACCAAAGGCCCCGGCGAACGCCAAGCCAACGATCAAGCCCGTCGGCCGTGGCGGCGGGGGAGGAGGAGACATGGTCACGACCTTCAGACTAGCGGGGGCCTTCTGAGTAATAAATCGCTGCTTGGACCCGGCTTTTGAGACCCAGTTTGTTCAACACCCGGCTCACATGCGTCTTCGTGGTCGCCTCTGCCATGTCGAGCTCCCTGGCGATCTCGGCATTGGACAGCCCGCGACCGATCCCGGCCAACACCTCCTGCTCCCGCGGCGTCAATCCCTCCACCTGTTGCTCCTTGCGTACGGGCTGCTCGGCAAAGGCAGAGATCAACCGCCGCGTGACCGTAGGCGAGATCAGCCCATCCCCCTTGGCCACCAGCCGTACGGCCGTGACCAGCGACTCCGCGTCGGTGTTCTTCAACAGGAACCCCGCCGCCCCCGCTCGCAACGCCCCGAACACATACTCATCCACATCGAACGTCGTCAAGATCAACACATCGGCCACCCCGGCGAGCTCCCTGGTCGCCGAGATGCCGTCGAGCTTCGGCATCCGCACGTCCATCAACACCACGTCGGGCCGGGTCTCGCGGGCCAACTCCACCGCCTGCTCCCCATCGGCCGCCTCCCCGACGACCTCGATGTCCCGGGCCCCACCGAGAATCAGCACCAGCCCCGCCCTGACAGCCGCATGATCGTCCGCGACCAGTACCTTGATCGTCATCCCGCCTCCCACTGCCCCTTCCTGTCCTTCGGCATGGGCAGCACGGCCTTGACCCGCCACAAACCCCCGTCCACCCCGGCCTCGAACGACCCCCCGACCAACACGGCCCGCTCCCTCATCCCCACCAGCCCTGCCCCCGCCCCGGGAACCAGCCCAGCCCCGTCCCCAGGAAAAACCTCCGCCGCGAGAGGCAGAGCGGGACGTCCATCCACAGGGTTACTCACAGGCTTATCCACAGGGTTGTCCACAGCCACCGTCACTTGCCCCGACTCATAAACGACCTTGACCACAGCCGACCGCCCGCCATGTTTGAGCGCATTGGTCAGCGCCTCCTGCAAGATCCGATAGCCGGCCAGATCCACCGCCGGAGACAGCTCCCGCGACTCCCCCTCGACACGGAAATCAGCCGCCATCCCCGCCCGCCGCGACCGTTCGACCAGACTCTCCGCATCAGCCAGCCGCGGCCGGGTGGTTTCGGCCTCATCCCCCTCCTGCCGCAACAGCCCGATCATGGTCCGCATCTCGGCCAGCCCTTTCAGACTGTTCTCCCGAACGGACTCCATGATCTTCCGTACGGCCGCCGCACTCAGATCCGTACGCGACAACGCGCCCGTCGACTGGATGGCGATCGCACTGAAGTGGTTGGCGATCATGTCATGCAGTTCCCGAGCCATCCGCGTACGCTCCGTCGCGATGGCCGCCTCCCGGTCAAGCTCCGCCAGCCGCGCCACCTGCTCCGCCCTGGCACGCTCGGCCGCGGCCTGCTCACGCTGCTGGCGTAACACCATCGCCGTGGTAACCGGCGTAACCAGCACGAGCCCCGCCTGAATCCCGTTGACCGCCAGCGCCCGCCAGTCACCCGACAGGACCCCCGTGACGCCCCCGGCCAACACCGACAGCACAGTGGCGGCCCCCAGCAGCCACCGCGAAAAAGACGCCGGTCCGTACAGCGCCGCCGCATACACGTTGTCGGTAAATATCAGAACAGTCGGCAACGACGGCCCCACGACCAGATCAACACCGATCCCCACGGTCCCGAGGGCCAGCCCCACCAACGGCGCCCGCTGGCGTACCACCACCCCCAGGCACACGAGCGCCAGCGGCACCGCGAGCCACCCCTCGGGCACCTCGCGATGAGTGTAGGCTCCGCCCACGATCAGGAGCAGGCCCCCGACGAAGGCCAGCCCGGCCCACGACGCCTCGCGTTGCATGCCCCCATCCCACCACCGTCCAGACCCGGCTCACTCCTTCGTGGGTCTGCCTGTGGATAAACACTTCGATGTATCCACAGGCTCGTCTTCACTGACGATGCGCCGGCCAGAGGAGCCCTCAAGGATGGGATACGTGATTGTCGCCATCCTGATCGGCTGCGAAGTCGGCTTCTGGCTCCTGCTCGGACTCGGCCTCGCGAGCCGCTACCTCTGGAACCGCCGCCGACTCAGCACCGCCCTCCTCGTCTGCGTACCGCTCCTGGACCTGATCCTCCTGGCGGCGTCCGTCATGGACATGCGCAGTGGCGCCACGGCCGACCTGAGGCACGGCATAGCGGCCGCGTACCTGGCGTACTCCATCGTCTTCGGCCACAGCACGATCCGCTGGGCCGACGCCAAGTTCCGCCACCGCTTCGCCGACGGCCCACCTCCCTGGAAGCCACCTGCGGGCGGCATGGCCCGCGCCCGCTACGAGTGGGTCTTCTGGCTCCGCATCGTCCTCGCGTACGCCATCGCCTGCGCCCTCCTGCTCGGCCTGGTCTGGCTCGTCAACGAACCGTCCCGCACGGACGCACTGATCGATTTCATGCGCGACATGCTGAAGGTGCCAGTGATCGCCCTGCTCTGGCCCCTGAGCTACACCCTTTGGCCGAAGAAGGTGGAATCTAGTGGGGCGTGAGGGCGGTATCTGGTTCGAGGCACGGCTCTGGACCCGCTATGCTGGCTTACGCAGCGAGCGGCCGTAGCTCAATGGATAGAGCATCTGACTACGGATCAGAAGGTTGGGGTTTCGAGTACCTCCGGCCGCACAGCAGGTCAAAGGCCCTTCGGGATGATCCCGGAGGGCCTTTTTCGATCTCGTACAGCAGCGTTTTACCGCAACATCTTCAATCGGCCGGTCCGAGGCGACCGCACGCGTCTGCGCCAGGCCCTGGACAACCTGCTGGCCAACGTACGCACGCACACCCCGGCCGGTACGGCGGCGACCGTGATGGTCCGGGTAGAGGGTGATGACGCGGTCATCGAGGTGCGCGACGAAGGTCCCGGGCTGAGTGCTGCGCAGGCAGCGCGCGCCTTCGAACGCTTCTACCGCGCCGACCCCACCCGCCGGTCCGGTACGGGCCTCGGGCTCGCCATCGTCGCGGCTGTCGCCGCCGCCCACGATGGGCACGCACGCGCCCTGCCGTCCGACTCGGGCGCCGCGTTCGATCTTCGACTGCCGCGCGGGTGACCACCGGCGTGGGGTGGCACGCTGAGATCGGGCGTCTCAACGTTTCCGGTGAGATCGAGAAGCTCGGCCGTGGCATCGAGGTAGTTGAAGCGCAGGGCGGCGCCTGCTCGACGCCCGGAGTTCGGGCCGCGGCTGTTCCGGTCACCGCCCAGTGGCGAGTGTGAGGCCGACGAGCTTGGTCAGGAAACGATCGATCTGCTCCTCCAGCGGCGGCCATGGCAGATCGGGCTGATTGACCCGCATCGACACGGCCCCGTGGACCGCCGCCCTCAAGTCCAGTGAGACCACTGCGGCGTCGTCGGCCGGGGCGAGCCCGGCGTCGATACACCGCTGCACCGCGGCGGTGGTGCGCTCGGCCAGCTCCTGCTTGAAGGACATGGCCGCCCGCTGGTTGAGCGTGCTCTCGTGCAACACCTTGTACAGGCCGGGGTGCCGTTGGACCCACCTGCCCAGCAGCAGGACGCGGGCACGCAGCTTGCCCGCCGGATCGGTGGCACCGGTCTCAGCCTGATCGACGGCCTCCAAGAGTTCGCGATGGAACTTCTCCAGGGCGGCCAGGACGAGCGCGTCCCGGTCGGCGAAGTGAATGTACACAGAGGTCGCCGCGACGCCGACCTCCCGGGCCACCGCGCGCATGGACACGGCCTGGTCGTCGCCGTGTTCGTCCAGCAGTCGCAGGGCGGCGCCGACGATGTCGTCGCGTAGCCGCTCGCCCTGGCCGCGCGGGTTGCGGCCCCGCCTGCCGCCAGAAGGGCCGGCCGGAGCGGAGGGGGTCGTGTCCATGGTGGCCCATTGTAGGCGAACGACTTTAGCGCTACAGTCGTAGCACTACAGTCGTTCACATAAGAGGATTTCTCATGGATAACCAGGTCAAGGCACTGGACTCGGTGTTCGCCGAGATGAGCGCCGCCACCGACCGCCTGCTCTGGGACGAGAGCACGGAGCTGACCACGCGCGAGAAGGTCCTGCTGTGCCTCACAGCCGACGTCTGCCAGCAGACCCTCGGCCTGCCCTTCCAACAGCACGTGACGATGGCGGCAGACTGCGGTTTGTCGGCCGACGACCTGCGCGAAATGCTCCGCTTCGTCGCCTACGACAGCGGTTATCCCGCCGCCCTGACAGCGCTCGCTCGCCTGACCGACCTGGAACGGGAGCACGCCCTGCCCGCCCCCGCCGGCCAGGGCCACGAGGTGAACGCCAACGGCACGGGCAGCCCGCTCCCCGAGCCGATGCGGCAGGCCGTGGCCGCCCTTGACGCGCCGTTCGGCATCTACATGGACCTGCAGTCGCGGATGCGCGCCGACATGCGGCTGCTGTCGGTCCGTGAGCGCGCGTTCATCACGATGACCGTCGACGTGCTCTTCCAGACCCTGCAAGAGAGCTTCCGCGCCCACCTGACGCGCGCACTCGCCGCCGGCGCCACACCGGAGGAGGCCCGTGCCGTCGTACGGTTCTCCGCGCAGTTCGGCATGACCAAGGCATGGCGCGCCATGCACGTGCTCGACGCCCTGCTCGCCGAACTCGGCGCCGCCCAAGTCTGAAGCGGGAGGTCGTGGGGAGGGCCGTACAGCAGCGCCGTACAGCACCTGCCCAAGTCGCGTCGTCTGGCTTGCTGACGAGGAACCTCAGTGTGAGGTCGATGCCCTCCACCTCACCAAGCCAGCCGGCGGCCATGTCGCGCTGACGGCTCGATCTTGTAGGTCGCGAGCGGTTACAGAGAGCCAACGAGCGGGCCACGCGACAACGCACATTACTTCGCGAGATCCGGAAGTTCGCGAAGTATGACCACCTGCCGAGACAGCTTGCCAAAACGATCCTGGGCGTAGCGATCGAGGCCGCCGCTGCTATCGGTTGCCAATGTCGAGGAATTCATCGCACGAGCGAGCGCCCGAATGAGAGTGGAATGCCCGTGTAGCGAGCAGCACGACGATCGCATATGCCCTGATCAGGCGACGTTCATTGAAACGGAAGCCGTGCAGGAGGTAGCTCGCCGACTCGACTTGTCGGACCAGGCGAATTCCTTCCTGGCCGCGCAACACAGAAGGTACAGCGCCGATGGGGGTCTGTCCGGCTGCATTATTCCTGGGATGGTTGCGGTCGGTGCGGCAGGGATTGCCGTCCTCTTCCTTTACCTGCAACAGGTCATCACGACAGTCGTCCTGAGTTCATGGGGCCTGTTCCTTCTCGGGCGGCAGGCCACCGGCGATCCAGTGAAATGGACGGCGCTGACCCTCTTCATCGCGGGGTCGATATTAGACCTCATGTGGGGGTGAAGTGCTGCACAGCGTGCCCGTTCTGTCCCTCGTACCTGCTGGGTGATCGCGTGAATGTCCTCTCGGATGAACCCCTACCTGACCTTCAACGGCAACAACGCCCGCGAGGCAATGGAGTTTTACGCGAACGTGTTCGGCGGCGACCTCGACTTCAACCCTGGCCGAGTTCGGCGCTGCGAACTCACCGAAGGCCGATCAGATCTTCCACGCAATACTGGAGACCGACGCCGGCTACCCGATCACGGGCGGCGACGTCACCAGCGATGATGAATGCCGGCCTTTGGCGGGCTACCCGGTGAGTCTCAGCGGCGACGGGCACCGGCCGCGGAGCTAGAGGATGGCAGGTGTGAGTATGTGATGGTGCACAGCTCCCGGCGTGACCGGTTGATCGCGGCGTGCGGCGCCCAGCCAGGATCGGTCGAGGATTACCCGTTCGGCGACGAGGTGGCGGTGTTCAAAGTCGCCGGCAAGATGTTCGCGCTGGTCGTGCTGGGCTCGCTCCCCGGCAGCATCAGCCTCAAATGCGACCCGGACCTCGCGGTCGATCTGCGTGGCCGGTATGCGGCGATCACCGCGGGCTACCACCTCAACAAGCGGCACTGGAACACGATCACGCTCGACGGTTCCGTGCCCGACGACGAACTTCTCGACCTGGTCGATCACTCCTACGACCTGGTCGTGGCCCGCCTGACCAGGGCTGAACGGGACAAGCTGACACCTGACCGGTAGTCCGCCGGAACACTGACGGCTACTCGTTGGCGAGCTCCCTGATCCACTCCTCTGCGAGGGTGATGGCCTGGCCGGGGCCGAGCACTTCCTCTTGCTTACCAGGGAGGGCTTGCGAGGGCCGACGAGGGAGGGCTTGCGAGGTCTTGCGAGGGAGGGCTTACGAGGGCTTACGAGCTGACGGGTGCTAGTTGCGCGAACTGGCGCTCGAGCACCTTGGCCGCGCCATCGCGCCAGAGGGCAGCCATGGGCGCCGAGGCAGGGTCGGGGAATATTTCCTCCTCCCCATTGTCGATCGCGTCGAAGACGGCCAGCGCGACCGATTCCGGGGATGCCTTCGGTATGTCGAAGCCGCGGATCATATCGGTATCCACCGGGCCGGGCAGGACGGCGTGCACCCTAACCCCCTGCGCGGCCACGTGAGCGCGAAGCGACTGGGTCAAGGAGAACGCGGCCGCCTTCGAGACGGAGTAGGCCGGGATTATGAACGGCAAGGCAGCGAGAGAGTTCACCGAGAGGATGTTGACGATGGCCCCGCGGGAGCTGGTCACCGCCGGGAGGAAGGCCTGGGTCACGGCGTAGGTCCCGAAGAGGTTTACGGCCAGATGACGTTCGAGTACGGCCGGGTCGGTCAGGTCGTCGGGCAGCGCGATGCCGGCGTTGTTGATCAACATGTCCAGTGACTCAACCTGATCGGCAGCCGCTTGGATCTGCGCCGGGCTGGTGATGTCCAGGCTCAGGGGCGTCACCCGGTCGTCTGGGTGGGCCAGCGGCCGGCGGGTGCCGGCATACACCCGCCTGGCGCCCCTGGCCAGGGCTTCGGCTGCGAGCGCCTGCCCGAGGCCACGGTTGGCCCCGGTCACCAAGACCGTCTTGTCTTTCATGGTCATGCCTGTTGCTCCTGTCATTTCGGTGTGATCGGGCGCGAGCCTGCCATCGGCAGAAGCCGCCTGGCGTCACGGTCTGTTCAGGGCAGCAGTGCCAGCTTGCCCACGGTGGCCCGCGCTTCCAGTTCTGCGAGTGCTTTCGGCCCCTCGGCCAACTCATAGACGGTGGGCTGGCCGGGGCCGAGCACGCCGGCCGCGAGAAGGCCGGACATCTCGCCCATGACTTCGCCGAAGATCTGTGGTGCGGTCTGGATCAGGGTGCCGATGTTCAGGCCGATGAGGTGGATCTGGTGTTTGTAGACCAGTTCCCAGTTGGTGATCGCGGCTTCGCCGCCGGCCAGGCCATAGACGACGACCCGGCCGGTGACCCGTTTGGTCGCGGCCAGGCTGGCGTCGAGGGTGGCGCCGCCGACCGACTCCAGGACCAGGTCGGCGCCCGCGCCGCCGGTCAGTCTCAGGACCTCGGCGGCGATGTCGGTGTCGCGGGAGTCGATGACGTGGTCCGCGCCTTGCGTTCGTACCACCTCATGCTTGCCTGGCGAGGCCGTGGCGATCACCGTCGCGCCGTAATGTTTGGCCATCTTCACCGCGGCCTGGCCGGTTCCGCCGGCCGCGGCGTGGATCAGCACGGTCTGCCCGGCAGCGATACGGCCCAGCGGCTTGAGCGCCGCCAGCGCGGTCGGCCAGTTCACGACCAGGCCGAGCGCCTGCTCGTCGGCCCAGCCCGCCGGCACGGGCACCGCGCCGGCCGCGGGCAGCACCATGTACTCGGCGAAGGCGCCGCCTGCGACGTCGACGCCGATGACGTGGGCGCCGGGCTCCAGTCCGGTCACCCCCTCACCGACGGCGGTGACTTCACCGGCGCCCTCGATGCCCGCCAGATACGGCGGCCGCGGGCCGCCCGCGAACGTGCCGCGGGCCTGCGAGATGTCGACGAAGTTGACGCCGGCGGCGGTGACCCGGATCAGGACCTCGCCCGGGCCTGGGCTCGGTACCGGCGCGTCGGTGATCAGCCGCAGGTCCTGCGGGCCGTTCAGTGACGTCTGCTCCAGGGCGCGCATGGTCGCGGGAATGCTCATGACGATCGGCTCCCTCTTCATTTGTCGAACGGATTTATTTATCGAACGACAAATAAATCGTGGCACGCCCGTACGACGCAGGTCAAGGTAAACTTGATCGAACGACAAACAAGTACGGAGGCACATGCCGATGGCTGCTCGCGGCAGGCCGCGCACGTTCGACCCGGACGCCGCCCTGCGCCAAGCGCTGGACCTGTTCTGGGAACGGGGCTACGAGGGCACCTCGCTCAACGACCTGGCCCAGGCAATGGGCATCGCCTCGGCCAGCATCTACGCCTGCTTCGGCAGCAAGGAGGAGCTGTTCCGCAAGGTCATGGCCCTCTACGGCACGACCTCGGGCGAGCCGCCCAGGCGCGCGCTACGCGAACAACCGACCGCACGCGCCGCGATCCACGCCATGCTGCGCGCCACCGCCGATGAGATCACCCGCCCCGACACCCCGCACTACTGCATGCTCATCCTCGCCGCACCGACCGGCGCCGTGGAAAACCACGCGGTCCGCGAATTCCTCGCCGACCGCCGGCACGACCAGTTCACCACCGTCAAAGACCGGCTCACTCGCGGCGTCACCGACGGTGACCTCACCGCACCACCCACCAGCCTCGACGCCATCGCCCGCTACTACACCACCGTGGTTCAGGGCCTCTCCATACAAGCCCGCGACGGCGCCACCCGCGCCGAACTGGAAACGGTCATCACCTGCGCGATGGCCGCCTGGGATACCCTCACGTCCGCGCCATCACAGCAGGTGATCTAGTGGAAACTCGCTCGTTCCCGTCGGCCGCGGCATTCGAAGCATGGCTCGCCGTCAGCCATACCTCCTCGTCCGGAATCTGGCTCAAGCTCGACAAGAAGGTGGCGGGCGGCCAGTCGCTGACCTATGCCGAGGCGCTTGACGTGGCACTGTGCTTCGGTTGGATCGACGGGCAAAAGGCCAAGTTCGACGATGACCACTGGCTGCAACGCTTCACTCCCCGCAGGCCGCGGAGCAAATGGTCGAAGGTCAACCGCGACAAGGTCGCCGCGCTGATCGACCAGGGCCGGATGAGGCCGGCGGGCCTGCTGGAGATCCAACGCGCGAAAGAGGACGGCCGCTGGGACGCCGCATATGACGGACCGCGGACCGCCACCGTACCCGACGATTTGGCGCGTGCCCTGGCTCAGAATCCCGCCGCGCAGGAATTCTTCGCAACGCTGGACAGCCGCAATCGTTACGCGGTGCTGTACCGCGTGCAGGACGCCAAGAAACCCGAAACCCGGGCACGTCGTATCGAGCAGTACGTCACGATGCTGGCCGAGCAGAAGAAGATCCACCCCTGAGGCTGCCCAGCAACGGTTGTCACGGCGAGTTGCTGCCCGAGCGAGGGGAAGAAGCGCGGCCCTGTCGCCGCCTTCTGGAGACCGCTCTGAGGGCGAGCCTGGTCTGAGTGAGCCGCTGCATGACCGGGTGAGTCGCGCCTCCACGACCAAGGAGCTGAGCGGCTCCTAGTGGGCCGAACAGTGCAACCGGTTGTAGTCAGCGGAAAATTTTAGCTGGGAAGCTAATTGCTCGGATAGCGCCTTGAGCTGGCAAAACATAGATCACGATATATCGGTAACATCTACGTAACGCCTGCAAAGGGTTGACGAAACTTTTGGCGCACCTATAGGAAAGCGCTATCCGATCCCGCCGTGCCCGGACGGCCAGGAATGAGGGACACATGCGTCTATGTCCGATTCGATCGCGGTAACCCCGGAACGGGCGCTCGCTCCCCGGCGAGCCCACGCCAAGCCGCCGGGTGCGAGGCGCACCAAGCGGGTGAACAACCACAAACGGCGAGAGGCCCGTACGGCCTACCTCTTCCTGGCACCATGGTTCCTCGGCCTGTTCGTGATCACGGTCGGCCCGATCCTGGCGTCGCTGTACCTGTCGTTCACCGACTTCAACATGCTGGAAACGGCCAAGTGGATCGGGCTCGACAACTACGCGAAGATGTTCACCGAGGACACGCGGTTCCTCACCTCGCTGAAGGTGACCACGATCTACGTGGTCGTGTCGGTGCCCTTGCAGCTGGCCTTCGCGCTCGGGCTGGCGCTGGCGCTCGACCGGGGGCTGCGTGGTCTGTCGTTCTACCGTTCGATCTACTACCTGCCGTCCCTGCTCGGTGGCAGCGTGGCGATCGCCATCCTCTGGCGCAAGCTCTTCGGTAGTGACGGCCTGGTCAACGCCGTACTGGACGTCTTCGGCATCCAGGGCGCCGGTTGGGTATCCGATCCCGACACCGCGCTGGGGACGCTGATCCTCCTGCATGTGTGGACGTTCGGCGCGCCCATGGTGATCTTCCTGGCGGGGCTGCGGCAGATTCCGCAGAGCTACTACGAGGCGGCCCAGGTGGACGGGGCCGGCAAGCTCCGTCAGTTCCGCTCGATCACGCTGCCCCTGCTCACGCCGATCATCTTCTTCAACCTCGTACTCGAAGTGATCAAGTCGTTCCAGTCCTTCACCCAGTCGTTCATCGTCAGCAGCGGTACGGGCGGACCGGTCGACTCCACGCTCTTCTACACGCTCTACCTCTACCTGAAGGGCTTCAAGAGCTACGACATGGGCTATGCGGCAGCCATGGCCTGGGTCCTCCTGCTCATCATCGCCGGACTGACCGGCGTCAACTTCCTCGCGTCGAAGTATTGGGTCTTCTATGGCGACACCAAGTAAGGCCGTCCCGCTGCTGTTCCGCCCGCTTCCGCGGGGCAGCCGGCTGCTCAAGCACATCCTGCTGATCGGCTTCGGCCTGGTCATGCTCTATCCGCTGCTCTGGATGGTGTCCAGCTCACTCAAGCCCGAGGAGCTCATCTTCCGCGAGCCCGGCCTGTGGCCGAGCACCTTCACGCTGGAGAACTACAGCGACGGCTGGACCTCGCTCAAGCACTCCTTCGGGTTCTACCTGTGGAACTCCGCGGTCATCACCGGCCTGTCGGTGGCGGCCAACCTGATCGCCTGCTCGCTGGCCGCGTACGCATTCGCCCGGCTGAACTTCCCGCTGAAGAAGCTCTGGTTCGCGGTCATGCTCGGCTCGATCATGCTGCCGCATCATGTGACGGTCGTGCCGCAGTACATCGTGTTCTCCAAGCTGGACTGGATCAACACGATCTGGCCGCTGATCGTGCCCAAGTTCCTGGCCACGGACGCGTTCTTCATCTTCCTCATGGTCCAGTTCATCCGGACCCTGCCGAGGGAGCTGGACGAGGCCGCCTCCATCGACGGCGCGGGCTACTGGCGGGTCTTCCTCCAGGTGATTCTTCCGCTCTGCACCCCGGCGCTCGCCACGACCGGCATCTTCACCTTCATCTGGACGTGGAACGACTTCTTCAGCCAGAACCTGTACCTGACGAACTCCGACAACCTCACGGTCGCCGTCGCGCTGCGCCAGTTCCTGGACTCCAGCGGTGAGTCCTCGTGGGGGCCGATGTTCGCGATGTCGATCGTGTCGCTGGGGCCGATCTTCGGATTCTTCCTGGCCGGCCAGAAATACCTGATCCGTGGCATGGCGACCACCGGACTCAAGTAACACCCCCCCGCAACTCTTCACCAGGAGGTAGAGCTGTGAGTTTCAGCTCGCGCAAGAAGATTTGGACGGTTGCCCTGCTCGCGGCCACCGTGATGACGTCGGCCGGCGCCTGCGGCGGCGGCGACAAGGCGGACAGTGGCAAGGTCGAACTCCGCTTCTCGTACTGGGGCAGCGACTCCCGGCAGAAGCTCACCGAGCAGGTGATCAAGAAGTTCGAGGAGAAGAACCCGACCATCAACGTCGAGGGTGACTTCTCCGACTTCAACAACTACTACGAGAAACTCGCCACCAAGGTGGCGGCGAACGACGCCCCCGACGTCATGAGCATCGAGATCCGCGGCCTGGGCGAGTACGCCGGGCGCGGCGCCCTGGCCGACCTGGCGGGCAAGGTGGTCACGACCGACCTCGACCAGCAGGCGCTCGCCGCCGGGAACATCGACAGCAAGCAGTACGCCATTCCCTCCGGCGTCAACGCCTTCTCCATGCTCGTCAACAAGGCGACGATCGAGAAGGCCAAGCAGAAGGTGCCCGACGACAAGTCCTGGACCTGGGACGACTGGATCAACCTGGCCAAGCAGATCAGCGCGAGCGGTGGCGGCATCACGGGAGCCGAGTACAACTACAACCCCGCCTGGCTGCAGATCTTCGCGGCCCAGCGCGGCGAGAAGCTGTACGACGGTAAGAAGCTGGGCGTCTCGCCTGACACGCTGAAGGCCTGGTGGGCCATCCACCAGCAGCTCATCCAGACCAAGGGCTCGCCTGACGCGGCGAAGAGCTCCGAGCTGATCGCGGGCGGGGTCGAACAGTCGCCGCTGGGCACCAACGCCGGTGCGACGGGCATGTGGTGGAGCAACCAGCTCGGCGGCCTGACCAAGGCGTCCGGTCAGGAGCTGACCCTGCTGCGCATGCCCAAGGTGAAGGGGGCGACCACCAGCGGTATGTTCTTGCAGCCGTCGATGTTCTACACCGTCGCCGCCAAGTCCGAGCATCCGGCGGAAGCCGCCAAGTTCATCGACTTCATGGTCAACGACCCGGACGCGGCCTCGATCCTGCTGAGCGACCGCGGCCTGCCGACCAACGCCAAGGTGCTCGCGGCCGTCAAGGACAAGCTGCCGGCCGTCGACCAGAAGACGCTGGGCTTCATCGACGAGGTCAGGAGCGAGCTGAGCCCGATCGCCGCCCCGCCGAAGGGCGCGCTCCAGGTGGACGACATCCTCAAGCGCGTCACCGAGGAGGTCGTCTTCGCCAAGACGACACCGGACGCCGCCGCGCAGAAGTTCCTGACTGAAGCCAACGCCGCCCTCGCCGGCTGAGGTCGGTACGGGCCGGGGCCGGTACGCCCCGGGGGCCGGGGCCGTCAGTGGCTCCGGCCCATCATTTTCGCTACTCGGGGAGAGAAGTTGAGCACCAGATACGCCTTCGTCGGCCTTGGTCACCGCGTCCGGATGTACATCGACGCCCTGCTGGGCGACTGGCGGGACACCGGTACGATCGTCGGCCTCTGCGACACCAACCGGACCCGCATGGACTACTACGCCGAGCGCATCGGCGACGACGTGCCCCGCTTCCATCCGGACGAGTTCGGCAAGCTGCTGGAGCTGGCCGACGCGGTCGTGGTGACGACGATGGACGTGACCCACGCCCGCTATGTCGTCGCCGCCCTCGACGCGGGGCTCGACGTCATCGTGGAGAAGCCGCTCACCATCGACGCCGAAGGCTGCGAGGCCATCGCCGCCGCCGCCGAGCGCAACCCGGGCAAACTGGTGGTCACCTTCAACTACCGCTACTCGCCCCGCAACTCGGCGGTGAAGAAGCTGATCAGCGAAGGCGCGATCGGCGAGATCACCTCCGTCCACTTCGACTGGGCACTGGACACCATCCACGGCGCCGACTACTTCCGCCGCTGGCACCGCGAGCGGGCCAACTCCGGCGGTCTGCTCGTGCACAAGTCCACCCACCACTTCGACCTGGTCAACTGGTGGCTCGCGGCCGCACCCGAGCTCGTCTTCGCCCAGACGGACCTGCGCTTCTACGGCCAGGCCCTGCCCCGGGGTCCGCGCCCCGCCCGCGGCCAGGGCGCGCCCGGCCTCGGCACCGACCCCTTCATCCTGGACATCTCCACCGATCAGCACCTCAAGCGCCTCTACCTGGACGCCGAGCACGAAGACGGCTACATCCGCGACCAGGACGTCTTCGGGCCGGGCGTGACGATCGACGACAACATGTCGGTCCTGGTCCGCTACGCGAACCGGGCCATGCTCACGTACTCCCTCACCGCGCACGCCCCGTACGAGGGCTACCGCGTGGTCTTCAACGGCACGGAGGGCCGGATCGAGCTGGAGGTGTGCGAGCGATCTTGGACGCCGCCGCACGCCGCGATCGACCCGAGCGCCGCCACCAAGCAACACGCGGCCGGTGCCTGGGAGAAGCTCATCCTGCACCGGCACTGGCAGGAGGCGGAGGAGATCACCATCGAGCAGGGGGAGGGTGGTCACGGCGGCGGCGACCGGCTGCTCCTGAACGACATCTTCCGCGGCCCGAGCGAGGACCCGCTGGGCCGCCCCGCCGGGTACCGCGACGGCATCCGCAGCGTACTGGTGGGAGCCGCGGCCACCCGCTCGGCGACCACCGGCCGCGCCGTCCACCTGACCGACGACGGCACCCGCCTGGCCGACGCCTGACCGACGG
Organism: Nonomuraea sp. NPDC049129; assembly: GCF_040648495.1. Classification (NCBI taxonomy): domain Bacteria; kingdom Bacillati; phylum Actinomycetota; class Actinomycetes; order Streptosporangiales; family Streptosporangiaceae; genus Nonomuraea; species Nonomuraea sp. NPDC049129. Next base: position 27,469 of record NZ_JBEZDU010000008.1, read on the forward strand.
TCGGTCACCCGGTCGGCCCGGAAGCCATCCGCCGGCTGGCGTACCACCTGCTTGGCGACCTCCGAGGTCAGAAGCCCTCTGTGATCATCACAGGGGGCTTCTTGCTAATACCGGCGCGGAGTGCTCGGCTGGGATCGAACCGAAGTAGCGGGTGCGTGGCGGGCAGGGATCGGTGGTGATCTGAATGTAACCGGCCGCAGTCGGCTGATGTGACGTCCCTGTAACGCCAGCTTCTTACCTTTTGCGTGTTGGATCTGCCCGCTGCGGCTGCGACGCGCCCACTGCCCGGGACAGCGTTCAGGCCCTGTAGAGGAGAAGGGCCGATGACGGCGACGGACCGGGTGAAGACCGTCTGTTCCTATTGCGGCGTCGGCTGCGGCATCGTGCTCGACGTCACGCGTGGCGCCGATGGGCGGCGGAGGGTGGTCAAGGCTTCGGGAGACAAGAGCCATCCGGCCAACGCCGGGCGTCTGTGTACCAAGGGAGCCACCAGCGCGGCGATGCTCGCGGCTCCCGGCCGGCTGGAGCGGGCGCTCGTCCGGCCGGATCGGGGTGCGGAGCCGGCGGAGGCCGGTGTCGACGCGGCGATCACGGCGACCGCCCAGCGGCTGCGCGCGATCCTGGACGAGCACGGGCCCGACGCGCTGTCGTTCTACGTGTCCGGGCAGCTGACGCTGGAGGCCCAGTACCTGGCGAACAAGCTGGCCAAGGGGTTCGTCGGCACCAACCAGATCGAGTCGAACTCACGGCTGTGCATGGCCAGCGCGGGCAGCGGCTACAAGCTGTCGCTGGGCTCGGACGGCCCGCCCGGCTCGTACGAGGACTTCGAGCGCGCCGAGGTGTTCTTCGTCATCGGCGCGAACATGGCCGACTGCCACCCCATCCTGTTCCTGCGGATGATGCACCGGGTCAAGGCCGGCGCCAAGCTGATCGTGGTGGACCCGCGCCGCACGGCCACGGCCGACAAGGCCGACCTGTTCCTACAGGTACGGCCGGGCACGGATCTGGCCCTGCTCAACGGGCTGCTGCACCTCCTGGTCGAGGACGGCCACATCGACCAGGAGTTCATCGCTGAGCACACCAACGGCTGGGCGGCCATGCCGGGCTTCCTGCTCGACTACCCGCCCGCCGCGGTCGCGGAGATCACCGGGATACCCGAGGCCGACCTGCGTCGGGCGGCTCAGTGGATCGGCGAAGCCGGCGAGTGGATGAGCTGCTGGACGATGGGGCTCAACCAGAGCACTCACGGCACCTGGAACACCAACGCGCTGTGCAACCTGCACCTGGCCACGGGCGCGATCTGCCGTCCCGGTAGCGGCCCGTTCTCGCTGACCGGCCAGCCCAATGCGATGGGTGGGCGCGAGATGGGCTACATGGGGCCCGGCCTGCCCGGGCAACGGTCGGCGCTGGTGGAGGAGGATCGCCGGTTCGTCGAGGAGTTGTGGGGGATCGCGCCCGGCACGCTTCGGACCGAGGTCGGGCAGGGCACGGTCGAGATGTTCTCGCGGATGGCCGAAGGCGAGATCAAGGCGTGCTGGATCATCTGTACCAATCCGATCGCCAGCGTCGCCAACCGCAAGACCGTGATCGCCGGTCTGGAGGCGGCCGAGTTCGTCGTCACCCAGGACGTGTTCGCGGCCACCGAGACCAACGCCTATGCCGACGTCGTCCTCCCGGCCGCCCTGTGGGCCGAGTCCGAAGGCGTGATGATCAACTCTGAGCGCAACCTCACCCTGCTCCAGCAGGCCGTCGAGCCGGTGGGGGAGGCGCTGCCGGATTGGCGGATCATCGCCAGGGTCGCCTGCGAGATGGGGTTCGAGGCCGACTTCTCCTATGAGAGCGCGGAGGAGGTGTTCGAGGAGATCAAGCGGGCGGGCAATCCCGCGACCGGCTACGACCTGCGCGGCGTCACCTACGAGCGGCTGCGGGAGACGCCGGTGCAGTGGCCGAGCCCGCCCGGTTCTGGCGCGCGCAATCCGATCCGCTATCTCAATGACGGTCTCAGCCAGGCGCCGCTCGTACGGGAGGACGGCAGCCGCCCGCGCCTGGCCTTCGCCACCGCCGACGGTCGTGCCGTCTTCTTCCCGCGCCCGCACCTGCCCGCCGCCGAGCTGCCCGACGACGACTTCCCGTACGTACTCAACACCGGTCGGTTGGGGCACCAGTGGCACACCCTGACCAAGACCGGCAAGGTCGCCAAGCTGAACAAGCTCAACCCGGGCCCGTTCGTCGAGATCAACCCGCGGGACGCCGCTGAGCTCGGCATCGGCGAGGGCGACCTGGTGGCCATCTCTTCCCGGCGCGGCCGGGCCGTGCTGCCCGCGGTCGTGACGGACCGGGTGATGCCGGGCAACAGCTTCGCGCCGTTCCACTGGAACGACCTGTTCGGCGAGTACCTCAGCGTCAACGCCGTCACCAGCGACGCCGTGGATCCGATCTCGTTCCAGCCCGAGTTGAAGGTGTGCGCGGTCTCCCTGGCCAGGGTGGTCACAGACGACGCTCCCTCGCGAGTACCTGAGCCGGCCGCAGTGCCCGAGCCGGCCGCAGCGCCCGGTCCGGTCGCGGCGCTGGCCGGGTTGTTCGGGCTGGGCGAGCTGGCCCCGCCGGTGCTCGCAGGTCACGAGCGCCAGTATCTGGCCGGGTTCCTGGCCGGTCTGAGCGATGCGCCGCCCGCCGGCACGGCCGTACCGATCTTGCCGAGCCACGCCCCCATCGACCCGAGCCATGCTCTGTGGATCAACGGTGCGCTGGCCGGCGCCTTCTCTCGTGTCGCGGCTCCTGCCCTCGTACCGGAGGCGCCCGAGGCGCCGGTGCGCGAGCTCATCGTCCTGTGGGCCTCGCAGACCGGAAACGCCGAGGAGTTCGCCGCCGCCAGCGCTCGCCGCCTGGCCGACACGGGCCGCAAGGCCCGGCTCGTCGACATGGCCGATTGCACCCCGGCCACTCTTCCCGCGGAGGCGGACCTGCTGGTCATCTCCAGTACGTTCGGCGACGGCGAAGCGCCCGACAACGGTGCCGCCTTCTGGGAGGCGCTCGCCGAGCCCGGGGCACCGCGGCTCGACGGCGTGCGGTATGCGGTGCTGGCCTTCGGCGACTCCAGCTACGACGACTTCTGCGGTCACGGACGCCAGCTCGACCGGCGTCTGGAGGAGCTCGGCGCGGTACGCCTGGCGCCGCGCGCCGATTGCGAGCCCGACGACCAGGAGCGCGCGCTGAGCTGGCTCGACCAGGTGCTCACCACGCTCATCGAGACGACGCCCCCCTCGCTCACCGAGACCAAGCCCGCCTCACCGTCCGTACCCGTCGAGTCTCCCGCGCCCACGCCGGGGCCCAGCAAGACGGCGCCCTTTACCGCGACGCTGTCGGGCAACCGGCTGCTCAGCCTGCCCGGCTCGGCCAAAGAGGTCCGTCAGTTCACCTTCGAGACCGGCGGCGAACTGGCCTACCAGGCCGGGGACGCGCTCGGCGTCATGCCCGTCAACAGCGCTGATCTGGTCATGGAATGGCTGGCCGTGACCGGTCTCAGCCCGGTCGACAACGTGGAGCTGACCGGCCTCGGCTCGCTTCCCCTCGGCGAGGCGCTGCACCGCCATCTGGACCTCACCAAGATCACCTCGGGGTTGCTCAAGTTCGTCGCCGAACGTACTCGCGACCGCGATCTGTCCCGGTTGCTGCGTCCAGGCAACAAGGGCGAGCTGGCCAAGTGGACCTGGAGCCGCCAGGCCATCGACGTCATCGCCGAACTCCCGGTACGCGCCGACGCCCAGGAATGGATCGGCGTGCTCAAACGGCTCCAGCCGCGCCTGTACTCCATCTCCTCCAGCCCGCTGACCAGCCCTGACGAGATACGGCTGACCATCTCGGTGGTCCGCTTCGACAATCTGCGTGGCCGCCCGCGCAGCGGCGCGTGCTCGGCCTACCTGGCCGACAACCCGGAGCGGACCCAGGTGCCGGTGTACGTCCAGCACACCACCCACTTCCGCCCGCCCTCGAACCCGGGCACCCCGATGGTGATGATCGGCCCCGGCACCGGCGTCGCCCCCTTCCTCGGCTTCCTCGACGAACGCCGCGCCCTCGGCCACCGCGGCCGTAACTGGCTCTTCTTCGGTGAGCAGCGCCGGACCACCGACTTCTACTACCGCGACGAACTCACCCAAATGCACGACGACGGGCTGCTGACCCGCCTCGACCTGGCCTTCTCCCGCGACCAGCGCGCCAAGGTCTACGTTCAGGACCGCATGCGCGAGCACGGTGCCCAGCTCTGGGCCTGGCTGCAGGACGGGGCCCACGTATATGTGTGCGGCGACGCCGGCCGGATGGCCAAGGACGTCGACCAGACTCTGCACGACATCACGGCCCGCTATGGCGGCCTCTCTCCTGATGACGCGACCGCGTACGTCAAGCAGCTGGCCGCGAGCAAGCGCTACGTGCGCGACGTGTATTGACGACGGGCACCGAGCCCTTGCTACCAGCCTGGTTGAGTGTCGCGACACTCCGCTCGATGCCGCAGCGGGAGACCACAGTGAGATTCGAGTCATGCCGGTCGTCCGGCGCGGGCGGGTTCATGCGGGGTAGGCGTGGGTCTCGGTGGCCTTGGCCGAGGCCCAGATCTGCTGGCCCGGGGTCAGGTCGAGGTCGGCGACGGCGGCGGTGGTGATGTCGGCGAAGGCGATGATGGGGCCGTCGAGGTGTACGCGTACGTTGTCGCCGTGGCGTTCGATGCCCTCGATGCGGGCTTGCCACAGGTTGCGCGGACTGCCGTCGGGGCGGGTCCGGTAGAGGGCGACGGCGGACGGCGGGAAGGCGACGAACGCGGGCCCGTCGAGGTGTTCGTAGGTGTGCAGCAACAGCTCGCCGACCTTGACCCGGGATCCGTCGGCCACGCCGCGGTACAGGTTGAGCCCGACCAGGCGGGCCACGTAGTCGGTACGGGGGCGGCGGGCCACCTCCGCCGGACTGCCCTGCTGGACGATGGCGCCGTTCTCGATCACGATCAGCCGGTCGGCGAGCACCATCGCGTCGAGGGGATCGTGGGTGACCAGCACGGTCGCGCCGTCGAAGTCGGCCAGGTGGCGGCGCAGCTGGGAGCGGACCTCCAGCCGGGTGTGGGCGTCGAGCGCGGCCAGCGGCTCATCCAGCAGCAGCAGATCGGGCTGTACGGCCAGCGCCCGCGCCAGTGCCACCCGCTGAGCCTGTCCGCCGGACAGCTGCCGTGGCTTGGCGGCGGCGCGCTCGGCCAGGCCGACACGTTCGAGCAGGGCGGCGGCGGTACGGCGGGCCTCGGCCTTGGGCACGCCATGGCAGCGCGGCCCGAACGCGACGTTGTCCAGCGCCGTCAGGTGCGGGAAGAGCAGGTAGTCCTGGAAGACCATGCCGATCGGGCGTTCCTCGGCGGGCAGGGTGTGCAGCGGCCTGCCGCGCAGGACGATCTCCCCGTCGGACAGGCGGGTGAGCCCGGCCAGGGCGCGCAGGGCGGTGGTCTTGCCCGCGCCGTTGGGGCCGAGCAGCGCCACGACCTCGCCCGGAGCGACCTCCAGGGTGAGGTCGAGGGTGAAGGCGGGCCGGGTGACCACCAGCCGGGCGTACAGGGTCATGACACACTCACCCACCGGTCACGCTGGATCACGGCGCGCTCACCCACCGATCCCGCAGGCTGGTCAGGATGATCACCGAGACGGCCAGCAGGACGAGGCTGAGCACGATGGCCGCCTCCGGCTCGGTCTCCAGCGCCAGATAGACCGCCAGCGGCATGGTGCGGGTGGTGCCGGGGAAGTTGCCCGCGAACGTGATCGTCGCGCCGAACTCGCCCAACGCCCGCGCCCAGCACAACACCGCCCCGGCCACGACACCCGGCATGACCATCGGCAGCGTCACCCGCCGGAACACGATCCACCGCGAGGCGCCGAGCGTGGCCGCGGCCTCCTCGAAACGCCGGTCGGCACCACGCAACGCCCCCTCCACGCTGATCACCAGGAAGGGCATCGCCACGAACGCCTCGGCGATGATCACCCCGGCGGTGGTGAACGGCAGCGTGATGCCGAACGTGGTATCCAGCCACTGCCCGACCAGCCCGCGCCGCCCCAGTACGAGCAGCAGCGCGACACCGCCGACCACCGGCGGCAGCACCAGCGGGACGGTGACCAGGGCTCGGACCAGCCGCCGCCCGGGAAACGACACCCGGGCCAGCAGCCAGGCCAGCGGCACACCGAGCAGCAGGCACACAGCGGTGGCGATGGTGGCGCACACCAGCGACAGCCGCAACGCCTCCAGCACCTGCGGCTCGGCCAGCCGCTGCAGCAACGTGGACCAGGGGGCGCGGATCAGCAGCCCGGCCAGCGGCAGTACGAGGAAGACCAGACCCACGACGGCGGGCACGACCAGCATCCACGGCAGGCGCCCGGAGACCTCGCGCCCCGCGGCCGGTCGACTGCCGGGCCCGCGTGGCGAGCTCGACAGGTCGACCTGCTCCGGCACGGAAGGGTTCATGAGTGATCAGGGAGCCTCGAAGCCGGCCTTGGTCAGCACGTCCTTGCCCTGCGGCGACAGCACCAGATCCACGAACTGCTTGGCCAGGTCACCGGCCGGCGCCTTGGCCAGCGTGGCGATCGGATAGTCGTTGACCGCCTTGTCCGCCTCAGGGAACTCCAGCCCCTGCACCTTGCCCGCCGAGGCGATCACATCGGTCTTGTACACCAGCGCCGCGTCCACCTCGCCCAACTCGACCTTGGTCAGCGTGGCCTTGACGTCCTGCTCCAGCGTCACAGGCCTGACCTTCAACCCGGCCGCGTCCAGCGCCTTGACCGCCGCCGCCCCGCACGGCACCTGCTCGGCGCACAACGCCACCTTCACCTTGCTGTCGGCTAGGTCCGTCAACTCATCCACCTTGGCCGGATTGTCCTTCGGCACGGCGATCTCCAGCTTGTTACGCACAAACGTGGTCGGCGCACTGGCCAGCGACGCGTCGGTCACCGTCTTCATCGTGGCCGGACTCGCCGCGGCGAACACATCCGCGGGCGCCCCCTGAACGATCTGCTGGGCCAGCGTCGCGCTGGAGCCGAAGTTGAACTTCACCGTCGTGCCCGGGTGCGCGGCCTCGAAGGTCTTGCCGAGCTCGGTGAACGTCCCGGTCAGCGACGCCGCCGCGAACACCGTCACCTCCTTGGCCCCGTTCGCGGCGGCGGACGACACCGATGCTGTGGAGGAGGTGTCCGGTTGCCCGGAGCCGCAACCGGACAGGCCCGCCAGCGCGAGCGCGACGGGCAGGGCGATCGCCCATCGGGAAAGACGCCTGAACACCAAGGAGGGCTCCTCACAAATAACTGGCCACGCGCTCGTGACCGGGAATCTCCACGACGACGTTGGTGGACTTGATCACGGCGACCGCCACCACCCCCACCTCCAGGCCCAACTCATCCGCGGCCTGACGGCTCATCAGCGAAACCACCCGAAACGGCCCGGCGGCGATCTCCACCTGCGCCATCACCGAATCGCGGATCACCTCGGTCACGATCCCGCGAAAGCGGTTACGCGCCGAGGAGCGACTACCGCCGTCGCTCTCCTCGATCTGCGAGCGAGCGAAGGCGGCCAGATCGGCGCCGTTGACCCGCCGGTGACCGTGCTCATCCCGCTCGGCGCCCAGCCGACCCGCGTCCACCCACCGGCGAACGGTGTCGGCGCTGACCCCGAGCAGTGCCGCGGCCTCGCTGATCCGAAACGTCGTCACAAGCCTCACGATACCTTCCGCACATTCAAGCCTGAATACCCGTCTTCCACCGCAGCAGCGGCCTGCTCTACGGCTACGCCATCGCATCCACGAGGATCGGGCCTTGGTTCCTCCCACCGCTGGGCCGTCGCATCCGCGCTCGCTGCCGCCTTGCCGGCCACGCTCACGCCCGCCACCACAGCCACGGCCGCGGTCGCTGCCGATCCATCCTCCGCCAAACAGAGCGTCGTCGGCACAGCCGTCCTCATGGCGACCGGGATGCGGACGCTGACCAGCCCGACACTGACCCGCTCCGGCCCGGCCTGGTGCAATGGCTGCTATGACGATCGCCCGTTCTCTGCTGTTGTTCGGTCTGGCCGCGCTGTTCGAGATCGGCGGCGCCTGGTTGATCTGGCAAGGCGTGCGCGAGCAACGCGGCCTGATCTGGGTCGGCGCGGGCGTGATCGCGCTCGGACTGTACGGTTTCGTCGCCACCTTTCAACCCGACGCCCACTTCGGACGCATCCTGGCCGCCTATGGTGGCGTGTTCGTGGCCGGCTCGCTGATCTGGGGCATGATCGCCGACGGCTTCCGTCCCGACCGCTGGGACGTCATCGGCGCGCTGATCTGCCTGGCGGGCGTCCTGGTGATCATGTACGCGCCCCGCGGCTGACCCGTACGGCACAAAGGGCCTGCGCTCCGCTCCAGGCGTCCTTCCAGGGGCGCCTGGAGCGCACAACGGGCTTCGCAGTCAGCGCTTCGCGCTTCCGGGGGCTTCAGGCGTAGCCCCCAGTCGGGCCAACGACCCGACCCCTGCAGGACCTCGCTACGCTCGGACGCCCTCCTCAGGCGCAGGGTTCGCCTGCGCGTTCTCCGCTGGCCTCAAAGGCAAGAGATATCGCTTTCCGTTGATGTGCAGGAAGCATGGAGTGGCCTCAGAGGTCTCCCGGGCATCTGTCCCAGGCGAGGTCCAGGGAAGCCGTCGAGCCGCGATGGTAGCTCAGCGTTGCCTACAGTTACATCGTGATCGAGTTCCGTGAGGATCAGCCGAGATGGCAGCAGGCCGCACAGGTGATCCGCGAACGCATCGCGGCAGGTGTCTACCGCCCCGGCTCACGCGTGGCAAGCGAGAACGATCTCATGCAGGAGTTCGGCATCGCCCGGATGACCGCCCACAAGACGATGAGAGCCCTTCGCGAAGAGGGGGCTATCTACACCGTCCGCGGCATGGGCAGCTTCGTCAGCCTGCCCGACGCCAGCAGCCCCTCCCAGGCGTAGGCCATGGCGCCGAGCCGACAGCCCAGCGTCGCGATGGCGAACTCATACCGTGCGGCCCACCAGACAGCGCGCCGGAGACACCTAATCAGTACAGAAACGAGCCTGATTGGAAAAGCTGTGACGTACTAACCCTGTTTTCCGCATGCGAGTGATCTTCAGCCAGAGGTCTCGTGGATCGATGCCGAAGAGGTCCAGGAGGCGGAGTTGGAGGTCGGTGGGTGGGATGGCCGAGGGTGACTGGCCGGTGACCGGGATCAGCGGGAAGTCGGCCAGCGCGTCGAGGATGAGGCTGCCGGTGGGGATGGCAGGACGTCCGGCGTAGAATCTGTCGATCCAAGCTGAGGGCTCTGTTTCTGCGCGAACCTCCGCGTACTCGGTGGGGACGTCTCCGACGTGGAAGTGAAGCAGTCCCAGCGCGAGCTGCCGAAGACGATCCGGGAGACCCTGTCGGCCTTCGCCAACACCCACGGCGGAGTGCTCATCCTCGGCCTGAGCGAGAGTACAGGATTCACAGCGACCGGTGTCCATGATGCTTCGAAGCTGTCCAACGACCTAGCCTCGCTCTGCTCCACGGACATGGAACCCGCTCTGCGGCCGTTGATCCGCGGCTCGAGGCGCCTGTATGCCCAGGTGGGGCGGCTGCGTTCTCCCCAGGTACCCCTAGCTATACCCCCATTGGGGCGTACATGGGAGCGACCGGGAGGGCCCCTGACTGATGTGCTGATCACTGTCAGTCAAGCGCATCTCTCAGGAGAAAATGAAATGACAGTCGACAGTCGGCGGGGCAGCGAGCATTACGCGAGTCAGACCGGGCTACGGGGTTTCATCCGGCGTCGTCCGCTGCTCAGTTTCTTCGTGCTGGCGAATCTGATGAGCTGGGCCGCCTGGACGCCCTACATTCTCTCGGCGACTGGCCTGGGGATCTTAGATTTCACCTTCCCTTCGGTGCTCGGGACCACGCAGTTCGCCGGTGTTCTCCCCGGCGCCTATCTCGGACCCATTTTCGCCGCGTTCATCGTGACCGCGGTCGCGGACGGCAAGGCGGGTCTTCGTCGGTGGGTCGGGCGGATGATGAAGTGGCGGGTCAGCTGGATCTGGTACTTCGGGGCCGCCGCCGGTGTTCCCGCCGCCATCATCATCAGCGGTTTCGCGGTGTCCAACGAAGACATCCACATGCCGCCCGTCGCCGTGCTGGTGGCCTATCTGCCCAGTCTGCTGCTCCAGATGGTCACCACCGGACTGGCGGAAGAGCCCGGCTGGCGTGACTTCGCCCTGCCCCGCCTGCAGCGCAAGTTCGGCCCGCTGGTCGGCACCCTCATCCTCGGTCCGCTGTGGGGCTTCTGGCACGTGCCGCTGTTCCTGAGCGAGTGGGGCGGGTGGCCGAACGTCACCTGGCTCACGGTCGCCGAGTTCATCGCCTTCGCCTGCCTGTTCAGCGTGATCGTCACCTGGGTGTTCAACCGGACCGGCCAGAGCCTGCCGCTGGTCATGGTGCTGCACGTCAGCGTCAACAACTTCATGTCGCTCGCCTACGCGGACATGTTCCCGTCGCTCGCCAACGCGCAGCAGACGTCCCACGTCACCCTGCTCGCGAGCGGCACGGCAGCGATCATCATTCTCGTCGCGACCCGCGGCCGCCTTGGCTACCGCAAGACCGAGGAAGCCGTGCCGGAGGCCACTCATCAGAGCTGAACGATCACACTGCGGAAGCGAGGGCGTGGGGCCGGGAATCGGTCCCGCGCCCGCTGTGCGTCTTCACCTCGGGCCCGGTTACGGAACGTCCCCCGCGTCGTCCACGATGCCGACCGCCACCTGAGCCACCGAGAAGACCACCTCGCCCTTGGGCAGCTTGCCGTACGGGGACCGCGCATCCGCTCCGCCGATGTAGACGCGGCGCCCCCCGAGCAGGGCGAAGGTGTTCGGGTCGATGATGATTTCCTGGCGAATCCCCTCGTCGGTGTCATCCGTGTAGATGGCCAAGCCTTCTCTGCCCAGCAGATCGCGTACCTTCTCCACGCCGACCCCGTCCAACTTCGACAGGACGGTGTAGAAGGCGGCGCGCAGGCGAGCCGCTGGAGCGCCTTCTTGCAGGATCATCAGGACCTGATGGGAGACCGCCCGCGCCTCAGGCAGCTGCGTCACCCGCGCACTGTCCTTTTTCAGGCGTTCCAGTAGAGCGGTCGGATCCAAGGGGAGTGAGCGTAGGTACGCGGGATCGAACCGTACACGGGGATCCTCCCCGCCTTTGCGCCTTGCGATCGTCTTGCTGCCTTGCTCCCGCATGGCCCTTTCCTTGCCGTCCCCCCGGGCCCACATTTCCGCGGTGGACCGGGAGTTGGTCGAGGCGATCTTGGGTGTGCGGTAGAAGTCCCTCTTGGTGTAGATCCACTGATCGGCTCGCGGGTAGACGTCCGTCTGGTGCGCCGCCGCCGCCGTCGCGCGCTTGGCCAGGGTCTCCGCGTTCGCCACGGGCAGCCATGCCGGGGCAGTGGCGGTTCCTCCCTTCCCCGGGTCATCCGTACGGACGGACTGCACCACTGTGACGCCGGCCGCGATCGTGACGCCGAGGACGCCGACGGCGGCCACGCGCAGCGCCATACGGGGGAGTCGCCGCCTCGGTCGCTCCTGAGCCATCGAGGCCAGCATCCGCCGCCGGGCGCCGTGGAGATCGCGTTCTTCGCTCTGCCGCACCTGCGACCGCAGGTCGCGGACCATGTCCAAATCGTTCATCAGACCTCCTCGGTGACGTCGGTCGGGTTGCTGCCACCCAGCGCGTGGGCGATCTTGCGGCGGGCGCGGGACAGCCGGGACCGTACGGTGCCGATGGGCACACCCAGCGCCTGCGCCGTTTCCTCATAGCTGAGATCGCCCCAGGCGATCAGCAGCAGTACGTCGCGCTCGCCTCGACCCAGCTTGGCCAAGGCGGCCGCGAGCCGTTCCCGGGTCGCCGAGGCGGAGACCCGGGCGACCACCCGCTCGTCGAAGGCCACCGCCACGGGGTCCTCGCCGGTTCGGGCGAGGGCCCGGTAGCCGCGCACCTCTGCCCTGCGGTGGGTGCCGATGATGTTCGTGGTGATGCCGTACAGCCACGGCAGGGCGTCCGAGCGGTCGAAGGCGTACTTGCGCCGCTTCTCGAACGCCCTGGTGAACGTCTCGGCCACCACGTCCTCCGCGTGATCCGGACCCAGACGCCGGACGACGTAGCGGTGCAGTACGGCGGCATGCCGGTTGAACAACTCGGCGAAACGCTCCGGCTCGCGCAGCGACGCTTCGATGATCGCCGAGTCCTCCATCGGGGCCAGCACGTCGAAGGCCGCCGGATCCTCTGCCAGGTCGCCTCTTCGTGGCTGAGCGGATGTCGCCATGCGGAGCGTCAGGCCCGCCGGGGTCGGATCCTCATATGGAATGGGTGTCACAGCCGTACTTATCCGGATACAGGAGAATGGTTCCAATCAACGCCGAACCTTAGGCCGTGGGGAGCGACGCGGCGGTAGCGTCTGAGGCGTGATCAAGGTGCTGCTCGCCGACGACGAGGTCCTGGTCCGGGTGGGCGTACGAGCCATCTTGGCCGCCGCCCCGGACATCGAGGTGGTCGCGGAGGCGGGCAACGGGCGGGAGGCGCTCGAACTCGCCCGTACGCACCGACCGGACGTGGCCCTGCTCGATATCCGGATGCCGCTGCTGGACGGGCTGAGCGCGGCGGCGGAGCTGCGCCGGGCGGCCCCCGATGTCGCGGTGGTGATGCTGACGACGTTCTCCGAAGACGGGTACATCATCAGGGCGCTGGACAGCGGGGCGAGCGGTTTTCTGCTCAAGTCGGGTGATCCGTACGAGCTGATGGCGGCGATACGGGCCGTGCACGGGGGTGCGGCGTTTCTCTCGCCGCGGATCGCCCATCGGGTGATTCAGCAGGTCAGCGGCGGCCGGATGAGCCGGCAGTCGGCGGCCAAGGAGCGGATCGCGGTGCTCACGCCGCGCGAGCGGGAGGTGCTGGCGCTGGTCGGCGCCGGGTTGTCCAACGCGGAGATCGGCGGGCGGCTGTTCCTGGTGGAGGGGACGGTCAAGGCGTATGTGAGTGCCGTGCTGGGCCGCCTGGAGGTGAAGAACCGCGTCCAGGCGGCCGTGCTGGCGTACGAGGCCGGGCTGGTCCCGCGCGACTGACGGGGTGAGCCGCTGGTCAAGCGTCGCGTTTGCGCATCACCCACATCCCAGCGGCGACCACCGCGGCGGCCCACGCGGTGAGTACGAGGCCGGATGCCGCCTCCCCCGCGATGAAGCGCTCCCCGACGGGGGCGGGCGTGTAGTAGGCGAGCGTGTTGAGGAACTCGGCGTCCAGCGAGGTGGCGAGCCCCTGCAACCCGATCGGGAGCACGAACAGCAGGGCGAACAGCATCGTGATGGCCCCGGCCGATCTGCGGATCAGCGTGCCGAGTCCGAGAGCCAGTACGGCGATGAGCGCCAGGTACGCCGCGATGGCCAGGATTCGCCCGGTCACCTGTCCGGCGTCGAATTCCCAGTACTTCTCCAGCTGCGGAGCGCTGGCCGCCACGCCGAGGACGGCGATGAGCCCGCCGGCGACGAATATCGCAGCGCCCACGACGGCCGTCTTGGCCAGCACCAGCCGGGTGCGGGAGGGTGTGCAGGCCAGCGTCACCACGATGCTGCGGGTGGCGTACTCGCTGGTCACCGCCAGTATGCCGAGCGATCCGAAGATGAGCTGCACCCAGTCCAGGCCTTCGATGACCGACGACACCGGTTCGACCGGTAGGCCATGTTTGCGCAGAAAGACGGCCGTGTCCTTCGCCTCCAGCACCGCCACCAGCAGCATCGTCAGGAGCGCGCCGCCGGCGAACCACCAGGTGGAGCGGACGGAGCGGAGCTTCAGCCACTCGGCGGCGGCCGCGCGGGTCAGGGCGTTCATGCGTGGGCTCCGAACTCGGTGCTGTCGGCGGTCAGCCGCATGTACGACTCTTCCAGCGAGGACTCGACGGCGCGCAGTTCGTACAGCGGCAACCCCAGCTCGTACGCCTGCCGGCCGATCTGCTCGGTGGTGTGGCCGCTGACGGTCAGCTCGTCCGGGCCGGTCCAGCGCGCGGCGGGCAGGACGTCGGCCAGCGGTCGCAGTCGCGGTCCGCGTACCCGCACCTCCGAGCCGGCGAGCAGGCGCTCCATCGGCTCGTCGGCGATCAGCCGGCCCTTGCCGAGGACGATCAGCCGGTCGGCGGTGCGCTCCATCTCGCTCATCAGATGGGAGGAGACGAAGACCGTGCGGCCCTCGGCGGCCAGCGATCTGAGCAATGTGCGGATCCAGCGGACCCCATCGGGGTCGAGGCCGTTGACCGGCTCGTCCAGCATCAGCACCTCGGGATCGCCGAGCAGCGCGCCCGCGATGCCGAGCCGCTGACTCATGCCCAGGGAGTACGTCCCGGCGCGGCGGCGGGCCGCCTCCGTCATCCCGGTGAGGGCGAGGACCTCCTCGACCCTGGATAAGGGCAGGCCCTGGCTCACGGTCATGGCGCGCAGGTGGTCCCGGCCGCTGCGGGCAGGGTGGACGGCCTTGGCGTCCAGCAGGGCGCCGATGGTACGCAGCGGACGGTCGAGGTCCGCGTAGGGGCGGCCGCCGATCAGGGCGGTGCCGGAGGTGGGGGAGTCCAGGCCCATGATCATGCGCATGGTGGTCGACTTTCCGGCGCCGTTCGGGCCGAGGAAGCCGGTGACCGTGCCGGGGGTGAGCTCCAGGGTGAGATCGTCGACGGCGGTCTTGTCGCCGTAACGTTTGGTCAGTCCGTGCAGAGTGATCATCAGGCTCCTTTGCCGACAGGGGTCTCGACCATAGGGATCCGGAGATGGCCGGGATCATGCACGATCGGCAGCGGGTGCCCCTTACTTTCGTCAGGTGTGGCGGCGTGCGGCACGGCGTAGCGTGACCGCCATGAATTGGTCGTTCCGGGACATCGTCATGAAGACGTTCCCGGCCGATCTGCTGCTCTGGCTGGCGGTCACCGTGCCGGTGTTCCTGGCGAACGAGTCGCCCGAGGTGGGGCAGCCTCCCGGTCTTCCACTGCCCTGGGCGAGGATCGCCGCCGTACCGCTGCTGGCGCTGGCCGTGGCCGTGGGCCGGCGGTGGCCGGTCGTGGCCGCGGCCGTGCCGGTGGGGCTGGCTCTGGCGGTGACACCGGAGCTGTACACCGACACCTTCATGATTCCCCAGCTGTTGCTGGCGTTCCTGCTGGGGCGGCGCACCGCCGGTATGCGTCCCGGGCTGCTGTTCTTCGCCGGGGTGTGCCTGGCGGGGCTGGTGGCGGTGAATCTCACTCCCGGCCTCACGCTGTCGGACTGGCTGTCGCTGGTCACCACTGCGGTGACGAACATCCTGCTGCCCTGGCTGGCCGGCCGGTACGTCCGCCAGCACGACGGCCTCGTCCGCACCGGATGGGAACTCGCCGAGCGGCTGGAGCGGGAGCAGAGCCTGATCGGCGAGCGGATGCGACTGGTGGAGCGGTCCCGGATCGCCGGGGACATGCACGACTCGCTGGGGCACGAGCTGAGCCTGATCGCGCTGAGCGCCGCCGCGCTTCAGGTACATCCGGGGCTGGACGAGTCCGCCCGCCAGGCGGCCGCCGAGCTGCGCGGGTCCGCTGCGAGGTCCACCGAACGGCTGCGCGAGATCATCGGGGTACTGCGGGAGGACGGCGAGAGCGCGCCCGTGCTGCCGTCCGGCGACACCGTGACCGCGCTGGTCGAGCGGGCCGCCGCGTCGGGGATGGCGGTGACGCTCCACGGCGAGCTGGAGCCGCTGCCGCCGATGGCCGACCGGGCGGTCTACCGGGTGGTTCAGGAGGCACTGACCAACGCCACCAAGCACGCGCCGGGCGCCGCGGTCACCGTACGGCTGGGCACGGACCACGCGTCCGGCGAAGCGGAGGTCACCGTGGTCAACGCGGCGCCCCCGGCCGGGCCACTGCCGGCGGTCCTCCCGGGGGAACCGTCCGGTGGCTTCGGGCTGGTCAGTCTGGACGAGCGGGTCCGGCTGGCCGGGGGCAGGCTGCGGGCGCGGCCCGCCGACGGCGGCTTCGCCGTCACCGCCCGGCTGCCGCTCACCGCGGGGGTCGCGGCCACGCCACCCGACTCGCAGCGGGAGCTCGCCCTGGCCCGCCGCAAGGTACGGCGCAGAATGATCGACGCGATCTGGCTGCCGATCGCGGCGGCCGCCGCCCTGATGCTGGTGACCTCCGGCTACGACCTCTACACCGCGCGCCGCTCGGTGCTGGACGCCGGGGTGTACGCGGAGCTGCGCGTCGGCCAGAGCCTGGCGTCGCTCGGGTCACGGTTGCCCGCGTACCAGGTGAACGACCGCGGACGGCCGAGGGGCGCGCCTGCGGATCCGCAGGGCGCTGACGAGTGCCGCTTCTACCGGATCAGGGCGAACTCGCCGTCGCCGGCGTACCGGCTGTGCTTCACCGGCGGTCGGCTGTCGCACAAAGACGAGGTGCCGACAGTACGGCGGTGACGGCCGTGGCCTGTGGCGGGGATGAAGTACGGCTGAATCAGCCCCTGGCCAGCGCGAAGACCGACAGCTTGAGCTGGGGGTAGAAGTCGGTCGGCAGGTCTCCGGCTTCTTGCCGGCCGAGTTTGCGGTAGAGGGCGGCAGGAGCGGACCCCCGATTCCTCGCCGCGTACGCCGACGCGGTCGAGGCGATGATCCGGCGCGCACGAGGATGGGCGATGCTGCGCGGCCTGATGCTCACGATCAACCCCGCCCCTCTGGTTCCAGGTGACCGCGACTGGTTCCAGCTGACCGAATTCCTAGCGCCGCTAGCGCAACTGTCGCAGCTATGTTAGCGTCACTCTTGCAACTAGCAGCGCTAGAAATTGGAGTGGATCGTGCTTACCCCCATCGCTTACGGACTCGCTGTCGTGCTCGACCTTTTCATCCTCTTCATCGGTCTGCAGTTCCTGCGGGCGCCGCAGGCCGCCGCCGCCGGCTATGGCGTGCCCGCCAAGAAGGACGGGGACGCCGTCTACCTGACCATCAAGGGCCAGCGCGACGCCGTCTACGGCCTCGTCGGCCTGGCCCTGCTCTTCTTCGTGGGGGTCCGCGCCGAGGCATGGTTGATGCTGGTCGTGGCCCTCATTCCGCTCACCGACACCGTCATCGTCCTGCGTAACGGCGGCACCAAGGCGGTGGCGTTCGGCATCCACTTCGCCACCGCCGTGGTCGTCCTCATCTGCGCCGTCCTGCTGTTCCTCGCCTGAGCCTTAAGGAGCCACCGAAATGTCGCTCATCGTGCCCAACTCCGACAAAAACGAGAACAAGTCCGTCATCGTGCGCTCCGGGGACGCCGAAGTGATCGGCCAGGCCCCCACCACCATCCGGCTGCTGGCCGACAGCAGTTCAACCGGTGGCGCGCTGTCGACCCAGCGGGTCACGCTCGCGAACGGCGCGGACGGCGCCAAACCGCACCGCCACGGCGCCTCCGCCGAGCTGTTCTACATGCTCGACGGCACCGCGCAGTTGCTGTCCGGTGAGCAGGTCGTCACCGCCGAGCGTGGGGACCTCGTGATCGTGCCGGCCGGTCTTCCCCATGCCTTCGCCGCGGCGCCGGGAGAGGACGCCGACATCCTCATCGTCATCACTCCGGGCGTCGAGCGGTTCGAGTATTTCCGCCACCTGGAGCGCATCGCGTACGGCAAGGTGCCGCCGGAGAGCCTCCTTGATGTGCAGGAGCTCTACGACACCTACTTCCTCACCAGCACGACCTGGAACGACGCCAGGTCCTGAAGCGCCGCCAGCCCCCCAGAAAGGCGTTAATCATGAAAAAGCTCCTCCATGCGGCGCACATCTACATGATCATTGGCGTGATCAGTGGTCTGTACTATCGCGAGCTCACCAAGTTGACCGACTTCACGGGCGACACCCAGCTCGGCGTGGTGCACACGCACCTGCTCGTGCTCGGCATGTTCTTCTACCTCATCGTGCTGGCGTTGGAGAAGCTGTTCACCTTGTCGGCCAGCAGGCTTTTCAACTGGTCCTTCTGGGTCTACAACGCCGGTCTCGCGTTAACCGTCCTGATGATGATCATCCACGGCACCCAGACCGTCCTGGGCGCTCAGACCAGTGCGATGATCTCCGGCCTCGCCGGACTGGGGCACATCGTGCTGACCGTGGGTTTGGTCCTTTTCTTCATCAACCTCGGCAAGCGGATCCCTGCCAAAGACGAATCCTGATCATGGGCCGCTCAGCAGGTGCGGAGCATGTTGAGCAGGGCCACCTTCTCCTTTCGGGTCACGAGGAGCCGGTAGTGATGCTTCACGGTGATCCACGAGGTCGCGTACCGGCACCAGTAGGCGCGGCGCGGCGGACGCCAGCTCTGCGGTCCTTGGCCGCCCTTGGCGATGTTGGCGGAGTGGCTGATCACCACCAGCTCGGGGCGGGTGAGGTCGTTGGCGAAGGCGCGGCGCCGCGCCTGGCTCCACTTGCTCGCCCCGGAGCGCCAGGCGTAGGACAACGGCACGACATGGTCGACGTCGACCAATCTCTCGCTTTTCAGCCGCTTGCCGTCGTACGGGCTGTACCAGACGCCCTTGACCGGATGGCAGGCGGCGTTCTTACGTACGCGTCGCCCGTCGCGGGCCAGGACCACCTCTCGTGCGTCGCACCTGCCCTTGTGGTGCGCCCACCGGGGCAGGAACCGCCGGTGGCTGTAACCACGGATGGATAACGGCTTGGCGACCTTCAACCGGGCCAGCATGCGGCGGCCCGCTGTCCCGCCCTCGGCCTGCGACCGTTCGCGCACGTCGGCGGCCGCCGGTGGCGTGGCCGTGGTGGCGGTGATCGGGATGGCCAGAAGGGTGAGTACGGCGACTCCCACTGTCCGCCTCAAAAAGATCATGCTTCTACCCTTACCAGCTACTTCCGCTGACCGCGATTCTCACGACAGGGATGCTGCGGGTCCATGGTGCTGACGGACCGTGTGGGAGGAGTCGCCGGTGCGGCGGGGTCACCGCTCGTTACGTTGCCCGGCTTAGTAGATGCGGTACTTGCGGCCGCAGTTGTCGAACTTGCCCGCCCAGCAGGTGAACGTGTACACCTTCTTGATCCCACGCCCGCTCCAGCGGCCGACGACCTCGCCGTCCCACGACTGGTTGAACTTGTGCCAGCTGCCGTTCTTGTAGTACTCGAACCACACCCAGCCCTTCTTGCCGCCGACGTTGTCCACCCCGTGCCACGTCGTGAAGATCTTGCCGCCGCTCTTCCACGTCCTGCCGAACGTGTACGCCTTGCGGTCACTGGAGAAGAATTTGCCCCAGTTCACCGTGAAGGTGGTCGCGCTCGCGGTGGTGGTCGTGGTCTGGGTGGTCGCCTGGGCGGCCGGGCTGAGAGCGATACCGGTGAAGGCCATCGAGCCGGCCAGAGCCGCGATCGCAAAGGTCTTACGCATTGGGTTCCTCCCCCTTGTCGGTGCTGCCGGGTTCGTCCGGCAGGACAGACATTAGGGAGACGGCCAGCGATCAACTGTGCAGAAATCCGCACATCCAAGGTGATCAGCACCACACGCGTACGGGACATCCAACCAGCGGTTTCGCGCGAACGCCCGCCCGCTTCAGGGGTCAGGCGTGCTGTCATCGTCAGCTGACGTCGGCGCGGTTCGGCAGCCCTGGGAGCACCCCTCGAATCGAGCGGTGTCGATGGGGGAGAACGACGTCGGGGGCACGCCCGCCAACGCGCCGATCATCGTGTCCTTCCAGATCGGCCCGGGAAGGGTGGCACCCGCCACCGCCCCGTAGTAGCGCCCGCCGATCGTCACCCCGGTCAGCTTGTGGTCCTGGGAGCCGCGCGGGTCCCCGATGCTCACCGCCGCCGCCAGGTCCGGGGTGAACCCGGCGAACCACGCCGACGCGTAGTCGTCAGTGGTGCCGGTCTTGCCCGCCGCGTCGCGCCCGATGCCCCCGACGTCGCGCATCGTGCCCTTGGTGAGTACGCCGGACAGCACGTCGGCCGTCGCGTCGGCGATGGCGGGGTCGAGCGCCTGACGGCACTTTGGCCGGTACCGGGTGGCCTTGCCGTCGCGGTCGGTGACCCGGGTGATGGCCGTCGGCGCGCAGTACTTGCCGCGTGCCGCTATCGCCGCGTACGCGGTGGCCACGGTCACCGGGTCCATCTCGTTGATGCCGAGCGTGAACGTCTCGTACTCCTGCAGCTTCCGCCCGTCCGAGCGGCGGATTCCCAGCGACTTGGCCGTGGTGACCGTCTCGCAGAGCCCGGCCCGCCGCTCGAGTTCCATGAAGAAGGTGTTCACCGAGGCCCAGGTGCCGGTCCGCAGCGTCTTCCACCCCGGGGAGCCTTCGTCGTTGGTGACCGTGTGCGTCGGGTCGCCGATGTTCTCGCCCTTGCAGTTCTTGAACGTCGAATAGCCCGGGGCCCGGTATCCGGCGCCCGCGCTCAGGCCGTCGTCGAGCTTCATGCCGTTCTTCAGCGCGCTGATCAGGGTGAAGGTCTTGAACGTGGAGCCGGCCTGGAACCCGGCGCCGCCGCCGTGCACGGCGTCCGCGACGAGGTTGTAGGAGATCTCGTTCCTGGCGCGGTCGCCGCCGTACGGCCTGCTCGCGGCCATGGCCTTGATCGCTCCGGTGCCCGGCTGGACCAGGGCCTCGGCGGCGACGGGGTCGTCGGAGGCGTACACGTACTTCCTGATCGCCCGATCCGCGGCCCGCTGCATGGCGGGGTCGATCGTGGTCCTGATCGTCAGGCCGCCGCGGTTGAGCATCGCCAGGCGCGCCGCGGCGGTCTTGCCGAAGTCGGGGTTGCTGAGGATCTCCTGCCGGACATACAGGCAGAAGTACGGATATTTGCTGGATTCGCAGCCACCGGGGAGCTTGGTGCCCTTGTAGCCGAGTTTGGTGGCCTTCGCCGCGGCCGCCTCGGCTGGAGTGATCTTGCCCAGCTCGGCCATCCGGTTCAGCACGACGTTACGGCGGTTCAGCAGCCTCTCGCGGTGCTTCCTGCCGATGTTCGGGTCGGTGGCGTTCGGGTCCTGTACGGCTCCCGCCAGCGTCGCCGCCTGTGGCAGGGTGAGCCGGTCGGCCTTGACGCCGAAGAACCGCTTGGCCGCCGCCTCGACGCCGTAGGCCCCGGCTCCGAAGTACGCGATGTTCAGATATTTCCCGAGGATCTGGTCTTTGGTGTACTTCTCCTCGACCCCCATGGCGTACCGCAGCTCGTTCAGCTTGCGCGCGTAGCTGGCCGCAAGGGCCGCGTTCCGCTCCGCGTCGGTGTCGGCGGAGTTGAGCAGCACCTGCTTGACGTACTGCTGCGTGATGCTGGACCCGCCCTGGCTCACCTTGCCCGCCCGCAGGTTCTTGGCCAGCGCCCGTACGGTGCCCTCGATGTCGATCGCGCCGTGCTCGTAGAAGCGGTAGTCCTCGATCGAGACGATCGCCGTCTTCATGACCTCGGCGATCTGGTCGAAGCCGACGACCTCCCGATACTCCTCGTAGAAGCGCGCGATCTCGCCCCCCTTGGCGTCCTGCACGATCGTGACCTCGGCCGGCGGCGGCTCGACGAGGGCGACCGGCTTGAGCTCCGCCTCGCCCACCGCCGACGCGAATCCGAGCGCCGCACCCCCCACGGCCGGCACCGCGATCCCCGCCACGAGCACACCCGCGGCCACCCCGGCCGCGGTGAGCCGTACGATCTTCGTCCCCCGACGCGCCATCAGAGCCCCTCTTGGTCAGCAGAGGGCAGGAGCAAATCAGAACCGATCGGATGATGTCTAATAGCGCTATGCGGTCGGAATCAATATCTGATTCGATATGATCCCTGGTCAAAAGGCGTTTTGAGAGGCCGTGACCGGATTCGAACCGGCGTTCACCGCTTTGCAGGCGGTTCCCTGAACCACTCGGGCACACGGCCAAGCAGACGAACGGTCAGGCGCCGGCTCGCCGGGCCAGACGTTCGTCGAGGTGCTCCAGGCTGGGCAGGAACCAGACGTGGTCACCCTGGTTCGTCTCATGAACGAAGTCGCGCAAGGCCGAGCTCGCCGCCGTGTGCCGGGAGATGTCCCCCGTGATCACCAGAAGCAGCCGGTACGTCGTGAACTTCTGCATGATGTCACCCGCGACCCGCGTCCGGAGTTGGAAGAAGGCGTCGTCGAGCCGTTCCGCCGGAATGACGATCACCTCGGCGCGCTGCCCCCACGCCTCGCCCACCAGATCGGTGGCGGCGCGTTCGTCCTTAATCGGTTCGCCATTAGGGGCGCACGAGAGAACACGGAATCCCTGAATAAGGGAAAGCGTTTCAGGCATGACGATAACCACTCTCTCAAAAAGGGAAGAAAGCTAAAGATGCGCGCGCGACGTCATTTGACGGCACGGCGAGAAACCGCCGTTGGGGCGATGTGCGAGGGAGGGTTGCGCGTCAGGCGCGACAACAACGACAACAGGACGAAGCGGCCGGATCGCAGGCGGAGCAGGCCATCATGGCTGCTGCCTTCCTGTCCATCGTCCGGCTCCTGACCTTCGTCTCCAGGCGGTCGGTGAATTCACGCCTGTTCGTCATTTCCAAAACGACAATAGCGACGGATATCCGCGGCGTCAATCGCCGTGACTCGCGAGAAGGATCAGCGCCTGCTTTCGAGGACCGACTTCGCGTTCGCCATGTCGTCGGTGGCGATGACGATCCGTACACCGCCGAAGGTCGTGTAGGCGAGGTCGATGTTGACGTTGGCGTCGGCGAGCTGCCGGGTCAGCTCGCCAAGGGCGCCCGGATGGTCGTCCATCTCCGCCACGAGTACGGAGCGCTCATCGGCGATCCCCATCCCGGCGCCTTCGAACACCTGGCGGCATCTGGTGGCGGCCTCGTCATCGACGAGCACGTGTACGACGCCCTTGCCCTCTCCGGTGAAAGCCGCGAGACCCTGGATGTTCACGCCCGCCTCGCCGGTGACCCTGCCGAGTCGGGCCAGCTCACCCGGTTGATCATTGAGGATCACAACAATATCTGTTGGCATCGTCCGATGATCCTCTCACTAGACCCCAAATGCGACAAAGCGCATGTGAGGCGACATTAATGAGGAAATTTCCCACTAAACGGCAACGTATTGAGCCTTTGGGCAAAGCTTGTCCGGCGCATATCCCACCCGCGACCATAGGCACGTGGACCCACAGGGCTTCTACCGCGACCCGTACCCCGTCTACACCGAGGCTCGCCGGACGCAAGGGCTTACCTTCGTACCCGAGCTCGACGCCTGGCTGGTGAGCCGGCGCGAAGACGTACGCGAGGTGCTGGGCAATCCAGAGCAGTTCTCGTCGGCGGGCGCGCTGCGACCCGACTACCTGCCGAGCAAGGCCGCGCTCTCGGTGCTGAGCCAGGGGTTCGGCGGCGTGCGGACGGTGCTCGGCGCCGACGGCGACGCGCACCGGCGCCTGCGCCGCCCCCTCAGCAGAGGGCTGTCGTCCGCCAAGGTAGCCGCCGCGCTCCCGTTCGTCACCGAGCGGGCCGAGGCGCTCATCGGCTCCTTCGCCGGCGACGGTCAGGTCGAGTGGATGGACGCGTACGCCCGGCCGCTGCCCGCCGCCGTGATCGGCCATCTGGTCGGCCTGGACCCCGCCGACGCGCCTGGCGCGATTCGCGGGGCGCAGGGAGCGGAGAGGCTGGTGTTCACCGAGCTGACGGAGACCGAGCAGGTCGAGGTCGCGGAAGAGATCGTGGACATGCAGCGGCTGCTCGACGGCTACGCTCGCGCGCGGAGGAGGGCTCCGCGCGACGACCTGTTCACGGAGATGGTCCGCGACCTGGCCCCCGGCTCCGACGACCTCACGCTCGATCAGCGCAAGGAGATCGTGTCCAATGTCCAGAACCTGCTGCTGGCCGGCCACCTGACGACGACCGCGCTGCTCGGCACCGTGGTGCTCAACCTGCTGCGTGATCGCCGCCAGTGGGAACTGCTCTGCGAGCAGCCGCGGCTCATCGCCGCGGCCATCGAGGAGGCACTCCGGTTCGAGGCGCCGGTCCAGGGCTTCCGGCGTACGGTCACCACCACCGTGACGCTGAGCGGCACTGAGCTGCACGAGGGCGACGTGGTCTTCGTGTCCTTCGCCTCAGCCGGCCGCGACGCCGACGCCGATGCCGCTGCGCGGGCGGACGGTGACGTGCGGGCGGACGGTGACGTGCGGGCGGACGAGTTCGACATCGGCCGGGAAGCCTTCCGCCACCTGTCCTTCGGACATGGTCCGCACGGGTGCCCGGGCTCGCAACTCGCCAAGGAGCAGGTCCGGATATCCCTGGAAATCTTGATCCGCGAACTCCCCGGCCTGCGCCTGGCCCACACCGACATCACGATGGCCCCCACCCTCATCCACCGCTCTCCCGAGACGCTCTTCCTCGCCTGGTGAGAAGGCGTCCGAACTCCGGTTCCGAAGTCACGCTGAGTTACGGTTCGCGCCTCGGGCGAGTAGGCGTCGCGGGGTTGCTCGAACGGGAGAATCCCCAGCTCATGATCCCTTTTTCGGGAGAGTGTCGTGCTGTGGAATAGCGCTTCGCGGCGATTACCATGTGTGATGATCGCTTTATCCTCGCACGCCATGGCTGCCCCCTGCGGACAGTGTCTCTCCGAGGTCATGACCGCTGAGGACTTTGACCTAAGGAGCACGCATGTCCATCGTAAGATTCACGACCCTTGCCACTGCCCTGGCATTCGGAGCCGCCCTCACGACAGGGGTCGGTGCGCATGCCGACGCCCGCCCTGTCGTCAAGCAGACGGTAGCCAAGGCACTTTCGGGGTCGACGACTCAGCGGATCGCTTCCGGGAGCACGGCGCCGGGAATCGGCTGGCAGCTCTACATAAACAACTCGCCCGGCCTCTACATCGACGTGGACACCACGTCCGCGGGCTTCAGGGGTACTCCCGTCTACACGGTTTCGGTCGGCGGCACGGATCACCAGTTCGAGCTGACGGGCACCAGCACCGTTTACCGCCCCACCGCGACTGGATTCCGCGTCTATATCCGTTGGAGCGAGAGGGACATCCCCCCGCTCACCGTCGCCGACGCGGAGACTTACGGGTGGTACGTCAACTGGATCGGCGTCGACAACCCGTAAGTACTGCCACAGCCACACCTCCGCTTGTCCAGTCGGCTGGGCAAGCGGAGGGACGGGGGGCGGTCAGCAGCGATACATCCGCAGTAGACAGCCACCACCCAGATCTGTCACCATTTCCACCATGATCGTAGGAAAGGACGACGCCACCTTCATCTGGTGAGCGCTCCCGAGCAGCGGGAAGCTGCCGCAATCCGCGAAGAATGGCTGGGCTCGACGCTGTCGACCATGCCCGCCGACCGTCCGGCCAAAGAGGCCGCCATCTCCGAGCTGTACCACTTGATCGGGCTCGCCCCACCGCGTTTCCACTGGGTCCCGTCACCGCTCGCGGCTCTGGAGACCGTTCCGCCGGGTCTACGGCCTTCGGAAGCCGCCCGGCACATGTCCGAATGGCCGCTGCCGCCTCGGCTCTCCGCGCTGATGAGAGAGCTGTGCCTCGAACTCGACACCCGGGTCAGATGGGAGCCGATGGACCGGCTGATTCGGCGGGAGGTGGTCGGCCCGCTCGGGCGTTCCACCCAAGATTCGCTCCTCGTGCCGGTCCGGGCGGTGCATGACTCGCGCGAACGCCGGATGAACGGCTGGTACGGCGTGCAGTGCGTCTCCTGGATCGCCCATTACGACGCCCTCCGTCGAGCGGCCGGTGTGGTCTTCGCGACCGAGCGGGTCAGGCGGCTCGATCTGTGGGCGGCAGCGGCCCGGTCAGGCGGCTGGTGGTGGCCTCGTGAAGGCGTGTGCGTCATCTCCGAACGGCCCGTCGCCCTGCACACGGAGGTGTGGAGCGACGACGGCGAAGTCCGGCTGCACTGTGCCGACGGCCCGGCGGTGCGTTACGCCGACGGGTGGGATGTGTACGCCTGGCACGGCACCCAGGTGCCCCCCTGGGTGATCACGAGTCCGGACGTCCAGCGGATCGCCCAGGAGGCCAACGTCGAGGTCAGGCGGTGCGCGATCGAGCGCATCGGCTGGAGCTCGTACATCGAACAGGCCGGCCTGCGGTTGGTCGCGGCCGCGCCGGACCCCGGCAACCCCGGGTCGGAACTGCGGCTGTACGACATGCGCAAGGAGACCAAGGTGCTCCTCGCGGTCAACGGGTCCGTCGAACGCGACGGGCACCGCCGCCGGTATGGGCTGACCGTGCCGGGGTTCCTGAACGACCCGCTCGACGCCGCCGGCTGGACCTACGGGCTGTCCGCCGAGCAGTACTCCCTTCTCGTACGCCGAACCTGAGGTGATCTCCATGACTGTGACTCTCGCTTCTCTCTCCCAGCAGACCGGACTCGCCGTGCTCGACCACCTCGAGCAGACGGTGAGCATCCCTGTCGTCGACGGGCTCCAAGCCCAGGGCGACCTCATCGTCATCCCGCTCTCCGTCGTCGCGTCGTCCGTACGGCCATGGAACCCGGCCATGTGGACGGACGTACCGCCCGAAGGGGTCGAACTCCTGCGTGGCGCGGCCGGCGGCAACCCGCACACACTTGTCGCCGACCCGGGCACCTGCCGCTGGACGGTTGACGTGATGGACTCCGACCGGCTGGCGATCGGCATCTTCGAGACCTCCGCCGTCGCCTACCTGCTCCATCCCGAACACGGAGCAACGGGCTGTACGCCGGGCACGTACGTCATCCGGCGGCAGCGCGAGCACGAGGGCCGGAGGAGCCGCCTCGTGGCGGACTGATCCACGTCGACACCCCTGCGGCGCGTGCGAACCCGGTGCGCCGCAGGCGGTGCCCGATGATGGAGGGGCACGTGTGGACAGTCTGCGGGAGGTTCGGTGGAACTCGGGTTGAGGGACAAGGTCGCCGTCATCACCGGTGGCAGCTCCGGGATCGGCCTGGCCGTGGCACAGGGGCTCGCGGCAGAGGGCGCGCATCTCGTACTCGCCGCCCGTGTCGGCGACCGCCTGGAGGAGGCGGCGCGCGGCATCCGCGAAGCCCACGGTGTGCGCGTGGTGCCCGTCCCGTGTGACGTGGCGACCGCGGACGGCACGGCGACGCTGATCGAGGCGGCCGAAGAGAGCTTCGGGGGCGCGGACATCCTGGTCAACAACGCCGGAGCCGGATCCAACGAGACCATACTCGAGGCCCCGGACGAGAAGTGGCAGGCGTACTGGGACCTGCACGTCATGGCGGCGGTACGCCTGGCCCGCGGACTCGTGCCCGGTATGCGGCAGCGTGGTGGCGGGGTGATCCTGCACAACGCGTCGATCTGCGCCGTCCAGCCGCTCTGGTACGAACCCATCTACAACGTGACCAAGGCCGCGTTGATGATGTTCTCCAAGACGCTGTCGACGGAGGTCATCGACCACAACATCCGGGTGAACTGCGTCAACCCCGGCCTGGTCCTCACCCCCGACTGGGTGAAGACCGCCAAGCAGCTGACCGCGGACAGCGGCGGGGACTGGCAGGGGCACCTCGACGAGGTCGCGCGGGAGCACGCGCCGATCAAGCGGTTCGCCACCCCGGAGGAGGTGGCGGACTTCATGGTCTTCCTGTGTTCGGAGC
The DNA here is from genome assembly GCF_040648495.1 of Nonomuraea sp. NPDC049129. NCBI lineage: Bacteria > Bacillati > Actinomycetota > Actinomycetes > Streptosporangiales > Streptosporangiaceae > Nonomuraea > Nonomuraea sp. NPDC049129. Next base: position 55,049 of record NZ_JBEZDU010000008.1, read on the forward strand.
GGGCCGGCTATTCGGTGGGCTCCACGTACTTCGTCGACGGCGGGATGCTCAAGACGGTGTGAGCCGGGGTCAGGTGAAGTGCGCCTCGGCTCGCAGCCTGCCGGAGGCGTCCTGGACGCTCAGCTGCCCCGACTCCGGCGAGCCGGTGACGACGAACGGCTCACCCTCGAAGACGGGACGCCGCAGGCGGTAGGTCAGGCCGGTGATCCGCCGCCCCAGGGCGTGCCGCCGGGGCAGCTCGGCCATGAGAACGGCGAGCAGCGGACCGTGCACGACGAGGCCGGGGTAGCGCTCGACGTCGGTGCAGTAGCGCTGGTCGTAGTGGATGCGGTGGGCGTTGGCGGTGAGCGCGCTGAAACGGAACAGCAGCGGCGGAGTGGCGGTAACCGCAAGCCGCCACGCGGCATCAGCAGCCGCGGGCCCAGCGCTGGCGTCAGCGCTAGCCGAGGCGGGGGCGGAGGCAGCGGCCGGGGCTGGCTCTCCCGGTTGCGGAAGCGCCCCGCCGGGAGCCGCCCCCTCGGTCGGCGGGTCCGAGCGGTAGACCAGGTCCTGCTCGTCGACCAGCCGCAACTCCCCACTCTGCCGGTACTCGTACCGCACCGTCACGAACAGCAGCTCTCCCGTCCGCCCCTCCTTCGGCGTGACGGCCGTCAGCTCAGCGGTCCGTACGGCGGGCCGCCCCATCTCCAGCCCCCGCCGCGCCCGCATCCGCCCGCCCGCGATCATCCGCCGCCGATGCGGGATGGGCGGCAGGAAGTGACCCTCGGCCGGATGGCCGTCGAGGCCGAGGGCGGCCTGCGGCGGCCACTCCAGGAAGTACAGCCACTGCCACGGCAACGGCAGCGCCTCACCGGCGGTCGGCGGCGCGTCGAGAACCGCCGCCAGGGCCGCCGCGGGCTGGGGTGAGATGACGTCTTCGCTGGTCACGGGCTTGGGCTGCCAGTCGCGTAGGTAATCCAAGAGCGCCATTCGCCTACCACCCCTTGAGCGCGCGACCGGGCCACCACGGCAGCGGTTCGCCCGGCACCTCATCGGTACGAGGCTATCGGCGAGGCGGGCGGCGAACGGCAGGTGGTAGCCCCATGGCCCGGGCGGTCGGCAGGTGGTGACCCGAACTGGCTCGGACGGGCGGCAGGTGTGACCCCAACTGGCGGAAGAGCCGTCCCGACCGCCCCAGGGACGGTTAGTGTCACTCCGGACACGAGGAGTGATGATGACCATGCTGGCGCGGGCCGTAGAGCTCAAGGCCGAGCTGATCCACTTTGCCACCTCAGGCAGGTTCGAGCGCGAGCTGAGCGGGGTGCTCGACCGGTTCTACGCCGACGACCCGCCCACCGACGAGGCCGCGGCCTTCCTGCCCATCGACTACTTCGCCCACCAGCACCCGCTGACCGGTGGCGACACGGTCATCGACCGGTTCCTGCGCGAGCGGCCCGACCTGGCCAGGGCCGAGGTCGAGCTGCTGTCGAGCTGGAAGGAGGTGGTCGAGGGGGTGTACGAGGTGCGGGTGGTCGACGGGGCGGCCGTGCTGCTGTTCAACCTCGTGGACGAGCTGGTCTACCGGGTGTTCTCCAACCTGGGTGAGGCGGCGTTCGAGGAGCTGCGCCCAGGGATGTACGTGGTGGGCAGGCTGCTGCCGCTCGGCCTCGACTGGCTGATCAGCGGCACGCCCGCGGTCCACGCCGCCGCCGCGCGTGACACGCTCCTGCCGGTGGCCGCGCACATCGCGCTGGAGCATCCCGACTGGGTGTTCCGCAACCCGGTGCTGCTGGCGCGGGCCAGGGAGCTGCAGAGCGAGCAGCGCCGGTGCTTCATCAGTCACTTCGGGACCGACCTGGTCGTGCTGCGGCCCGCCGAGCTGGCCGACCGCATCCGCGGCTACCTGGCCTACCAGTCGGGTCGTCTGGGCGGCGCGGCGCCGACCAGGGAGGAGCTGCCCGTACGGATGGACGGGGCCGAGACGGTGGCCCTGATCTTCGACGAGGTGGCGGGGCTCGGTTACTACGCCGACTTCGCCAAGCTGGAGGAGGTCTTCCAGGACCCCGGCCTGGTCGCCAGGCGGCCCTATCGCGAGCTGGTCAGCTCCTACCTCCGGGGCGACGCCGTCTCGCCGGTGCCGATCCGGCGGCTGGCCGAACGCGATCCCGAGAAGGCCGGCGCGGTCTTCGCCAGGCTGCTCAACAAGCGCGGCTTCGACTGGGAACGCAGCGGCGAACTGCTGCTGCGCACCCACAAGCCAGCACATTTCACCACCCGGCCGCTGCCCACGGTCATACCGGTCACCGGGGCCATCGCCGAACACGTGGGAGCCGCCTGACGGCACCCGAAGGTCAGGAGGCCTTCTCCTCCGGGAGGGGGATCCACTTGTGCGCCCAGACGACCAGCTCGTCTATGACCGGGCGCAGCTCCTCGCCCATCTCCGTCAGGTGGTATTCGACCCTGACCGGTGAGGTGGCGAGCACTCGCCGCTCGATGAGCCCGGCCGCCTCCAGCTCCCGCAGGCGCCGGGCGAGCATCGTGTCGTTGACCCCGGGGATGGCCGCTTTGAGCGCGGCGTAGCGGTGCGCACCTTTGAAGATCATTTGCAGCACGGCGCCCGACCATCGGGCGCCGATCAGTTCGAGGGCGGTGTGGAACCTGACGCACACCGAATCAATGCTCACGTCGTAGATCTTACCCAACCGCCGCTCCATTTGCTAAGAAATATGTAGTTACTCAATAATGTTGAGCAGCTAGCCGTCTGAGACTGAGGAGCGCCACATGTCCAAGCCCGTACTGCAGGTGATCGTCGCCAGCACCCGCCCCGGCCGCGTGGGCAGGACGATCGGGGAGTGGTTCTACGAGCGGGCCGTGGCCGGCGGCGACTTCGACGTCGAGCTGATCGACCTGGCCGAGGTCGGCCTGCCCTTCCTGGACGAGCCGAACCACCCCAGGCTCAAGCAGTACGAGCACGCGCACACCAAGGAGTGGAGCGCCATCGTCGAGCGCGGAGACGCCTACGTCTTCGTGACGCCCGAGTACAACCACAGCTTCAACGCCGTCCTCAAGAACGCCCTCGACTTCCTGCACCAGGAGTGGCAGCACAAGGCGGCCGGCTTCGTGAGCTACGGCGGCCTCTCCGGCGGCACCCGCGCGGTCAACAGCCTGCGCCAGGTGGTCAGTACCCTGAAGATGATCCCGGTGGTCGAGGCCGTCAACCTGCCGTTCGTGCCGCAGTTCGTCGAGGACGGCACGGTCAAGCCCAACGACGTGATGACCGCCGCCGCCGACGCCATGCTGGCCGAACTCGCCAAGCTCACGAGCGCCCTGCGCCCCATGCGCCTCTCAGTCGCCTGACCCGCCTGCCTGCCGGGACCATGCGGCAGGCGGTTTCTGGCGGGTTATTCGGATTATTTCAGGACTCGTCGTCGTTGTCGATCAGGTTGTCGAGCACGCGGGTCACGGCGTCACCCAGTGGGCGGAACGCCTGGCTGAGCGCGTTCGCGAGCGGGCCGAAGATCTCCGTCACCTCGTGGATCAGGTCTTCGGACTTGCTCTCGGGAGGCGCCCAGCGCATCGCGTCGGCGCTCAACGTCTCCCATTCGTCGACGACACCGTCGATGGCGTCGAGAACATGATCGGGATCGCTCGGCATGGCCCTCCTCCAAAGCGCGGGAGTGGGATAAGGCCACGGTACATCCAGTGCGAAATGTGACGCCAGGACGTCAGGCGGGGGATGGAGACGCTAGGACGTCGGACCGGGGATGGAGACCCCAGGACGTCGGACCTGGGATAGAGACGCCAGGACGTCAGGCGGGGATGGACGGGACGTCGGGCGGGGATGGACGGGACGTCAGGCGGGGATGGAGACGCCTACGCCGCCGCGCGTCTGGCCGCCGTACCTCTCCTTGTCGGCCGCGATGTTGAGCGGCCGGATGCCGCTGCGCGCGGTCAGCACCTCTTCGGTGAGGAGCGAGGCGGGCACCAGCCACGAGACCTCGAACTCCAGGCCGTCCGGGTCGTGCGCGTACAGGGCCTTCGTGGTGGAGTGGTCGGAGGCCCCGGCCAGCGCGCCCAGCTCGCTCAGCTTGGCCGCGATGCGCTCCAGCTCGTCGAGCGTGTCCACCTCCCAGGCCAGGTGGTAGAGACCCACGGTGGACCGGCCGGCGGTGGACTGACCCGCCTGCTCGCCGATCTGGAACAGGCCGAGGTCGTGGTCGTTGGTCGAGCCGGCCGCCTGCAGGAAGGCGGCGCCGGGCATGCCCATGACCACCTCGAAGCCGAGGGCCTCCCGGTAGAAGGCGACGCTGCGCTCGACGTCGCGTACGTACAGGACCGCGTGGTTGAGCCGCTGAACCGGCATGGTGAACCCCTCTCGGCGGAAGCTACCTTCGAGTATATGAGAGTTCAACTAAAATGGGCGCATGACCCGATGGCTGGACGATGACGAGCAGCGCACCTGGCGCGACTTCCTGGCCGCGACCCAGTTGGTCAACGAGGCGCTCGACCGCCAGCTCCAGCGTGACGCGGGCATGCCGCACACGTATTACATGATCTTGGTGGCCCTCTCGGAGGCGCCGGAGCGTTCGATGCGGATGAGCGAGCTGGCCAACAGGGCGCAGAGCTCGCAGAGCCGGCTCTCCCACGCGGTCGCGCGGCTGGAGGAGCGCGGCTGGGTGCGGCGCCGGCCCTGCGACTCCGACCGCCGGGGCAGCTTCGCCGCGCTCACCGATGAGGGCTTCGCCGCCCTGGCCGCCGCCGCGCCCGGCCACGTGGAGGAGGTACGGCGGAGCCTGTTCGACGTCCTCACCCCCGAGCAGCTGGGGCAGCTCGCCGAGATCTGCGCGGCGGTGCGGAACACGCTGGAGCCGTAGCGCGAAACGGTGTGGAACACGCTGAGGCCGTAGCGCGAAACTGTCCCCGCGACGCCGTACGGTTCTCCCGGAAGTCGAACGAGGAGAGCGGATGCACGACACGGATGAGGCGCTGTTCAGGGCAGTCCACGGGATCGCCGGCCGCTTGGCCGGGCAGCCGGTGCCCGTGGTGATGGACGCCTTGCTACGCCAACTGCCCAAGGCCCCCGGCCTGGACATGGCCGAACTCCGCCGGATCGCCGAGGAGATCAGCGTCGGCAGAGACCCCTCGGGCTTGTAACCCGACGGAGCCCGACAGAGTGCAGGGCCCTCCACTCCCGAGCGGCGAGCAGCGATGGACCGTGCCCGGCCAAGAAGACGCACGTCACGGCGCCCAGCCGGTGAGGCGGAGGACCGTGCCCCTGGAAGGCCGCCGACCCCGGTCGGCGGATGGGCCCTCCCGTGCCTGCCGTAACGAAAAAGACCCCAAAAAACCCCGAGAGAACCTCAGGGTCGGGTCAGGGGCGGCGCCTGATGTGAGGGTGGGCCGTGGGCGGGAAAGTAGGGACATGACCGCAAAGAGGCTCTATCCCATCGTCGCCTGCGGGTCGATCGTGTTCGCGGTGGTCGGGATCGTGGTCGGGCAGCTGGTGCTCGACCCCGGCCTGAACCCACTCAACGCGACCGTCAGCGAATACGCCGTGTCCGACCGCGGGGGCGTCACGGAAGCGGCGATGATGGTGCTGGGCCTCGGTTCGCTGATCCTGGTGAAGGCGCTGAAAGCGGCGAACGCACCGGTGCGGGGGCTACCGGAGCGGCTGCTGTGGGTGTGGTCGGGGGCGCTGATCGTCGCCGCGGTCATCCCGACCACGCCGATCGGCGCCGACCTGACCCTGACGGCGGAGATTCACCGTTACGTGTCCGTGGCGGCGTTCGTCAGCCTGCCCGCGGCGGCGGCCCTGCTGGTGCCCCGGCTCACGGCTGACGAGGCGTGGAAGCCGGTCGCGCGGACCGTCGAGTGGCTGGCCTTGGCGGGCGGGCTCGGGGTGCTGGCGGTCACCTATGTGGCGCTGCCCGGTGAGCGGGTGATGATCGGGTTGGTGGAGCGGTTGCTGCTGGGCGCGGAGGTGGCGTTGCTGGCGGTGCTGGCCGCGTGGTTGGTACGGCTGGCCTGGGGCCGGGCCGTTCAGCGACCTGCGGATTTCCCGACATATCATAGATTTGTCGCGAGTCGATCTTAAGAACCGCCGCATTTGGTGCTATTCTCTCCCGCGATCTTCTATCCGGGAGCGGGCGTCATGGCATCTGGCAGATCCATCAGATTCAAGATCTCGACGCTGCTGGTTCTCCCACTGGTTTCTCTGGTCGGACTCTGGGGCTTCGCCGCCAGCACCACCTCCGGTGAGGCCATGGGCCTGCTGAAGGTCGACACGATCTGGTCCGGAGTCATCAACCACGCCGACTTCCTGGTCTACACAATCGAGCAGGAGCGTCTCGCCGCCGCCGAGGTGATCTCCGGCGGCGTCGCCGACCCCGCCCAGCTGGCCGCCACACGCGGCAAGGTCGACGAGGTCAAGAAGCGGCTCTCCGACGGGGGCCTGTCGGAGACGACGCAGGCCGCCCTCACCCCTGAGATGCGCGGGCGGCTGAAGGACGTCTTCACGGCCGTCGACCGCCTGCCCGAGATCAGGAAGAAGGTCGACAGCCGCCAGCTGACCCCCGGCACGCTGATCACCGAATACTCGGCGGTCAGCGACGCGGTCCATCACCTGTACCCGTCGCTGACTCTCGGCACGGACGTCGAGCTGGCCCAGCAGGCGCAGGGTCTGATCGCCGCCAGTGAGGTCCGCGAGCTGCTGAGCCGCGAGCACTCGCTGATCATCGCGGCCAACGGCAAGCCGTCCATGGGCGACATGCACATGCTCGCGAAGCTCGACGGCACGCGGACGTACATGTTCCCCAAGGCCATGGCCAACCTCGACGCCGAGCTGCGGACCCCGTTCGAGCAGGTCACCGAGTCCGCGCGCTGGGCCGCGATGGAGCGCGCGCTGGACGGCTACGTCGCGGGCCGGATGCTCGACCCGGCGGTCTGGCGTGGCATGGCCGACCCCGAGCTGAAGGCCTACACCCAGGTCATCTGGGACAACGGGGACCGGCTGCTGGCCCGGATGACGCCGGCCGGCATCGCCATCCTCGTACGGGCCGGCGTGGCGGGCGTCCTGGGCCTCATCGCGGTCGCCTTGTCCATCTTCATCTCCATCCGGGTCGGCCGGCGCGTCAGCCGTGAGCTGGCGGCGCTCCGCCGCAACGCGCTCGACCTGGCCGAGATCCGGCTGCCCGGCGTCGTGACGAAGCTGCGGCAGGGCAAGAACGTCGACATCCCGGCCGAGGTGCCGCCCATCAAGATGTGCGACGGCGCGACCAGCGAGATCGACGACCTGGCGAAGGCGTTCGACAGTGTCCAGTACACCGCCGTGGACGCGGCCGTCGAGCAGGCCAAGCTGCGCCAGGGTGTCTCCGAGGCGCTGCGCAACCTGGCCCGGCGCAGCCAGTCGCTGCTGCAGCGCCAGCTCAAGCTGCTGGACGAGATGCAGCGCGAGACCGAGGACCCGGAGGCGCTGTCCCGGCTGTTCAAGATCGACCACCTGACGACCCGCATGCGCCGCCACGCCGAGGGCCTGGTGCTGCTGTCCGGCGGCTCCGCCGGGCGCAGGTGGCGCGGCGTCATCCCGGTCGAGGACGTGCTGAGCGGCGCCGCCGCGCAGGTCGAGGAGTACACCCGGGTCCGCGTCTACCCGATGCCGGAGTGCGGGGTCTCCGGCGCGGCCGTGGCCGACCTCATGCACCTGTTCGCGGAGCTGATCGAGAACGCCGCCGCCTTCTCCTCGCCGGGCAACGAGGTGTCGGTCCGCGGCGAGCTGGTCGGCAGAGGCTTCGCCGTCGAGGTCGAGGACCGCGGGCTGGGCATGACCCCCGAGGCCCGGCAGGCCGTCAACGAGCGGCTGGAGAGCCCGCCCGAGTTCGAGGCGTCGCAGACCGAGCGGCTCGGCTTCTCGGTGGTCGGCATGCTGGCCGCCAGACACGGCATCACGGTCACGCTCAAGCCCTCCCCGTACGGCGGCACCACCGCGATCGTGCTGGTGCCCACAGCGCTGATCCAGGCCCTCCCGACGCCGGTGCGGATGCCCGAGCTGGAGTCGGTGTCCGTCTCGGTGGTCAGGACGCCTCAGGACACCAGGACGTCTCACGACACCAGGACGCCTCACGACACGACGGCCCCCGGTCAGCTGCCACGCCGCCAGCGCACGGCCAAGCACGGCCCTGAGCGGTCCCAGGAGTCGGCGCTGCCCCGCCGGGTGCGACAGGCCAACCTGCCGGAGCAGCTCAAGCAGTCGCCACCCCCCGAGCAGACTGAGGCACTCTCGTCCGAGAGCCGCTCACCGGAGGAGGCCAGGGCTCTGCTCTCCTCGCTCCAGTCGGGTTGGCAGCGCGGGCGGCAGGACAGCGATCAGGATGGGGGATCCCAATCGTGACCCATGGGCCAGACGAGTGGGTTGACGAGGAGGCCGGCCCGGTTGTGCGGCCGTACGCGGTGGCCAGGGGGCGCACCAAGTCCTCGTCACCCGAGCTCGACCTGCTGGCGACCGTGTCGTCGACCGGCCTGCCGGTGCCCGCCAAGGCGGAGCTGAGCGGCCAGCACCGCCGGATGATGGACTGCGTCATGGCTCAGACCAGGCCGGTAGCCGAGATCGCCGCCGAGCTGAACCTGCCCGTGGGGGTGGCCAGGGTACTGCTCGGAGATCTGCTCGACTACGGCCTGGTGTCGGTCCGGCCGCCGCTCGCCAAGGCGACGACCCCTACGGAGAGCCTGCTCAGAGAGGTCATCAACGGTCTACGGGCCCTCTAGCTCGCCGAGGTCATCAGCCGAGGTCATCAACGGTCCGCGCGCTCTAGTTCGCCGACGTCATCGTCCTCAGCGAGTGCTCGACCAGCGTGACCATGACCTCCTTGGCCGAGGTGCGCCGCCGCACGTCACAGAGCAGCACGGGCACGTCGTCGTCCAGGTCGAGCGCGATCCGCACGTCGTCCACGCTGTGCCGGTCGGCGCCGTCGAAGCAGTTGACGGCCACCACGAACGGCGTGCCGCGCTGCTCGAAGTAGTCGACGGACGGGAAGCAGTCGGTCAGCCGCCGGGTGTCGGCGATCACGACGGCCCCGAGCGCGCCGTAGGACAGCTCGTCCCACATGAACCAGAACCGTTCCTGCCCCGGGGTGCCGAACAGGTAGACGACCAGTCCTTCGCGGATCGTGATACGGCCGAAGTCCATCGCGACGGTGGTGGTGGTCTTGGCCTCCACACCGTCGAGATCGTCGACGCCGACGCCGCGATCGGAGAGCACCTCCTCCGTGCGTAGCGGCCTGATCTCGCTGATCGCGCCGACCAGCGTGGTCTTGCCCACGCCGAACCCCCCGGCGATCAGAATCTTCAGCGCGACGGGGTCCTCAGAGAGCACGGAGTCCATTGATCACTTCCTTGAGAATGCGCTCATTCGGACGCGGCCCCTTTTCCGAGGGGGACGTCACCGAGATGAGGCCGTGGTCACGCAGGTCGCCGAGCAGCACCCGGACGACGCCTACGGGCAGATCGAGCTCGACGGCCACGTCGGCCACCGTGATCGGGTTACGCGCTGCCCGCAGGATGAGCAATTGCTCGGGTTCGAGATCGTACGCCTCCGTGTCGCTGACGACGGAGACGATCGCCATGAGGTCGAACGCCTCTCCGGAGGTTCTGGTGCGCCCGCGAATGAGGGCGTAGGGCCGGACGACCGGCCCCGCGTCCTCGTCAAGCCACCGCGGGGGTTCGTTCATGACGATGTCGCCCTGGGGTTGGTGGATATGTGCTGCCCCACCCGCTTGACGAGCATCGCCATCTCATAGGCGATGTGCCCGACGTCCACGTTGGCGTCGGCCAGCACGGCCAGGCAGGTGCCCTTCCCCGCCGCCGTCACGAAGAGGAACGCCGACTCCATCTCGACGATGGTCTGGCGCACGTCGCCGCCGCCGAAGTGCCGTCCAGTGCCTCGGGCCAGGCTCTGGAACCCGGCGGCCACGGCCGACAGGTGCTCGGCGTCCTCGCGGCTCAGTCCCTTGGAGTAACCGACCGCCAGGCCGTCGGTGGACAGGATGACGGCCTGGCGTACTGCTCCGACCCTGCTCGTCAGGTCGTCGAGGAGCCAGTTCAGCTCACCGGTGTTGGTCGTCGGCACACTCATGCCTCCCCCTCCTCATTCGCTTCTTCTCGGGCGCGTTGGGTTCCCCGCTGGTAGGCGGAGAACAGGTCCCGTACCTCATCGGGAGAGCGCTCTGTCTTCGCTTCCGGTTCCGGCTCAGGCGGCTCGTCCGTCTTGAGCTGGGGTGCCAGATTTGCCTGTTTCACTCGCCTTGGCAGCCCGGCATGCGTGCCGTTCACCACCGCGAGCGTCTTCTTCTTGGTACGGCTGGGCAGCGCGGGCGCCTCCCCGTCGCCGCCCGCCTCGAGTGCGGCCTGGTCGTGGACCAGCCCGCGCGGCACCAGCACGATCGCGGTGGTGCCGCCGAACGGCGAACGGCGCAGCAGCACCTGGATGCCGTGCCGTTCGGCCAGCCTGGCCACCACGAACAGGCCGAGCCGGTCACTGTCGGCCAGGTCGAACTCCGGCGGGTTGGTCAGCAGTGCGTTGAACGCCGCGTACTCGCCCGGAGACAGCCCCAGCCCTCTGTCCTCCACCTCGATCGCGTAGCCGTTGCTCACCAGGTCACCGCGGACGACCACGGTGGTGGTCGGTGGAGAGTAGATGGTGGCGTTCTCGACCAGCTCGGCGACCAGGTGGGTGAGGTCGGCGGCGGCGGCTCCGTCGAGCGCGCTGCCAGGCATGGCCTCGACGGTGACCCTGGTGTAGTCCTCGACCTCGGCGATGGCCGCCCGGACGATGTCCACCGCGGGCACCGGCTTGCGCCAGGCCCGGCCGGGGGCGGAGCCGGACAGGATGATCAGGCTCTCCGCGTGACGCCGCATCCGGGTCGTCAGGTGGTCGAGGCGGAAGAGCTCTTCCAGCCGGTCAGGGTCGTGCGTACGGCGCTGCATGCCGTCGAGCAGCGCGAGCTGGCGGTGCAGCAGGCCCTGCTTGCGCCGGGCCAGGTTGAGGAACACCTGGCCGATGCCGCGGCGCATCGCGGCCTGGCTCACGGCGGCGTTCACGGCGGTGCGCTGCACGGAGCCGAACGCCTTGGCCACGTCGACGATCTCGGCCGCGCCGCTGACCTTGAGCGGCTTGGCCTCCTTCTTGACGTTGACCTCTTCGCCCCGGCTCAGCCGGTCGACCAGGCCGGGCAGCCGGTTGTCGGACAGCTCCACGGCCGCGGACCTGAGCGCGGCCAGCTCACCGGCGAGGCGGCGGCCGAAGCGTACGGAGATGATGATCGAGGCGAGCACGGCGATCAGCCCGAGACCGCCCGCGGTGCCGATCTTCACCATGGTGCTGGTGGCGGCGTCGAGCGCGCGCTCGCTCAGCACCTCTCCGGACGACGCGCCGAGCTTGTCGAGCTGCGCCGCGAGCCGGTCCACGGTCGCGTTCCACGTCGCGCCGTCGGCGGGTGGGGCGCCGCTCGCGATGATGCGCGCCTCCATGGCGGTGAAGTCCCTGAACGGCTCGCCGGCGAAGATCTGCTCGTACGGCCTGCGGAGCGCCGTGTCGAGCCCGGCCTGGCCGCGGGCGCTGAGGAACCTGCGGGTCGCGACGTACTCGGTGAACGCCGTGAGCTCCGGCTCGGTGAGTCGGCGGTCGATGAGCGCGCCGCTGACCAGCGCGTGCTCGCGGGCGATGATCTCCCGGGCGTTGCCCATGGCCTGCAGCGACGACGCCTGCTGGAAGAGCGGCAGGTCGGGCACCGAGACGAGGTGGTCGTAGAGCCGGAAGATGGCGTCGAGGACCCGGTTGTACTCGTTGAGGCTGGTCAGCCGGGAGCTGATGCCGCCGTCGATGTCGGCGCGGATGGAGCCGAGGCGGTTCAGCTCCGCGGTGAGGGTGTCGAGGGAGGCGCGCAGGTTGTCCTTGATCGCGTCACCCGCTGTCACGGCGGACTTCTGGAAGTCGGCCACGGACTTGTCGGTGCGGGCGCGCTGTGTCCCGAGCTCCTGGGTGAGTTGACGGGTGGTGACCGCCACGGCCGATTGGGCCCGCTCGGCTTGGAGCTGTAAGCCCAGGTCGGTGGAGGTGATGCCGATCGTCTGATAAAGCGTGTTGGCTCTTAGCAGGGCCTGGCCGTCACCCACGGTGAGATTGAGGGCAAAGCCCCAGAGCGCACTCAGAGACAGGAGGGGTAGCAACAGCAATAAGAAGATCTTGAACCGAATTGACCGGTTATGCGAGCCCATGTCCCAACCTCGGAGTCGAGGGGTATTTGCACACTCTGTGTAAACACACCTCCGGAAGATCGCACAGGAGACTAGCACCGATTATGCTTCCGGCGCAGTGGGAGGAACGCGTTGATTAGCGTGATTACTGGGGCGAGCGCCGGCATCGGCGCCGCGGCGGCGGCCGAGCTGTCACGACGGGGGCACCGGGTCGTGCTCGTCGGTCGGGACGAGACTCGGCTCAAAGCCGTGGCCGACGGATTGAGCGGGCCGGAAGCCGATGTTTTGACCTGCGACTACACATCGCTTGACGACGTTCGTAGGCTCGCGGCGGTGTTGCGTGAGCGTTATGACCGAATTGCCGTACTGGCCAACAACGCGGGTGTGATGAGTCCGGGGCGCCAGATTACGGTGGACGGTCACGAGCTGATGGTTCAGGTCAACCATCTTGCCCCCTTTCTGTTGACCGATTCTCTAACAGATCGGGTCGACAGGGTAGTCACCACTTCTTCACGGGCGGGCAGAAGCGGCCGGCTCGACCCGGACGACCTGTCGCGTGAGCGGCGACGATGGAACGGCTGGCTCCAGTACGGCGACACGAAACAGGCGAACGCCCTGTTCACGGTCGGGTTGGCGGCCCGGGGGGTGGCGGCCACCTGTTTCCATCCCGGCGTGATCCGCACCGGGTTCGCGGCGCAGACGTGGATCATGCGGATGTTCCTGGCCGTGCCCGGCTATGCCAAGCCGCCCGAGTACGGCGCGCGCACGCTGGTGCACCTGGCCACGCACACCGACGGCGAGCGGCGCGCCGGAGCCTACTTCGCGAAGCGCGCCCCGGAGCCGGTCCCGTCCGCGATGTCCGACCCCGCCCTGGCCGAACGCCTCTGGCAGGCCAGCCTCACCGCCCTGAAGGGCTGAGGCGGGCAGGCCGGCGTCACCTCCCTGAGCGGCTGACGGAGCGCAGCCACAGCAGCGCGGCCAGCGAGATCACCAGGAGCCCCGCCCACTCCAGGATCGTGTAGACGTGCACCTGCGCCTCGGTGACGCCGGGCACCCTGCCGATGCGCAGCAACTGGAATTGCCACACCTGCCCGGTCAGCACCAGCGTGATCGCGATGGCGATGGCGTTCATCGAGTCCCACAACGCGTGGAGCAGCGAGACCCCGAGATAGGCCAGCACCACCCGCCCCTTGAGCCGGCCCCCGGCGGAGAAGAGCACCCCGCCCACGATGGCCGTCCACAGGCCGTGGCCGACGGGCGACAGGACCCCGCGTAGCACCTCGGTCTCGACGAGCTGCGACAGCGACAGCCCGGCCGAGGTGAAGAGCGAGTTGAAGGCGTACCCGGCGCTCTCCAGCGCGGCGAAGCCGAAGCCCACGGTCGCGCCGAGCACCAGGCCGTCCTTGGTCGTCCGGCGGATCAGCCGCCGCGAGACGAACATCAGGGCCGCCAGCTTGACGCCCTCCTCGATCAGGCCGACCACCACGTACATCAGGAGCGAGGGCTGGACCAGCCAGCTCTCCAGCAGGGACGCGCCGAGCACACCTAGCGCGCCGCCGATCACGAACGCGCCGAACATCGTCTCGACCGTCACCTCGGGCGACCGCGCGCGCCCGTAGGCCCAGGTCACGAACGTGACCGGGACCAGGAAGCTGCCGAACAGCACCACCATCGGCACGAGGTTGGAGTTGGCGGTCCACGCGGTGACGATCACACTCGCCACCCAGAGCACGAGGCCGATCAGGAAGACGCGTAGCCATGGCCTCATGTCGGCAGTTCGCTGATGGCCCGATGGGCGGCGGTGATGGCCGCGTCGGCGCGGGAGGCCGGTACCGAGTCGCAGTTGGCGATCGCGATCCTGCCGAACCGCCGGCGCGCGAGATCGGCGGGGAACGGCCCGTCCGGATAGAAGGAGTTCCACGGGCGGCAGTACTCCGGGGCGTACCCGTGGCCCCAGCGGTTGACCGTGATCGCCTCTATGTCCGCGGCCGGGTCGAAGCCGCCGGGGCCGAGCAGCCGGGCGAGCTGGTCGCGGATGGTGTACTCCAGGCGGCTGTAGGGCGTGTTGAGCAGCTCGTTCCGGCCCGTGGCGGCGCCCGCGGCCGGACCCAGCTCCGAGCGGCACGTGGCGGCCAGCATGCGTACGTTGATCGGGTTGCCGGGCTTCGTCGGGCAGTCGTAGCCGGGCATGGTGACCGGGTGGTCGAGCTCCGACAGGCACCAGTAGGCGCCCGTCCAGCGGGTGCGGTCGATGCCTAGACGCTGCCACGCCTCCCAGTCGCGCAGTTGCACCATGGCGTCCACCACCGGCATCTTGACCGCGTCGCGCAGCGCCTGCTTCTGGTCCTCGGGCAGGTCGGGGACGAGGTAGGGGATGACCATGTTCCAGCAGGCCAGGACGACCGCGCCGGCGCGGACCGTACGCACCCGGTGGCCGTCGAAGTAGCCGACGGTCGCGGTGCCCGCCGTGTCGGCCGGGCCGTCGTTGCGCGCGCTGACGGCCGTGCTCGACAGCCGGAAGCGGACCCGGTTCGCGGGCAGGTCGAGCCGGCCGTAGTCGAAGGAGGCGGTGGTGATGCCGTCCATGGAGGTGGAATCGGTGAAGCCGGGGATCATCCGGCCGACCATCATACGGACCAGCGCCTGGTTGCCCTCGGGGAAGTGGTAGATGTTCGGGTCGGCCGCCTTCCACTCCTTCTTCATACTCGGCGAGCTGAACCGGGAGGGCTTGCCGCCGTCCAGCCCCAGACCGCCGAAACCCGGGTAGTCGCTGCCCCAGGCGTCGATCGCGCCGAACGTCTGCGTGCCGTACCCCCACATGACGCTCGGCATGGTCCGGCAGAACAGCTCGACGTCGGGGTGCACCTGGCAGACCTTCAGCAGGAAGTCCGAGTAGGTCAGCGCCGCCAGCCGCTCCTCCTTCCGCTCCTGCGACAGGCCGGGGAACCAGTCGCGCGGCTTGTCGTACAGCATGACGAGGTCCTTCTTGGCCTGCTCGGCGATCGGCAGCCCCTTGACCCACTCTTCGGTCCGCGTCTTCGGGGTGATGCGGACGAGGGCGTCGGTCCGGAAGGTCTCCCGGTCGCACATCACGCTGCGATGCATCCCGAGGTCGCCGTAGAGGCGTTGGTCGAAGTACCGGTCGAACCTCTTCAGCTCGATGCCGAGCCGGTGGAGCAGCTCCTTGCCCTCGGGCGTCCACACCGAGGGCGTCCGGAGCGACCGTGAGCCGCCGCAGCCGACCAGCACCCCGCTGCGGCCGGCCGGGTGGAACTCGTTGCGCCGCGCGTGCCCGCCGATCTCGTCGTGGTTGTCCAGGATGAGGATGCGGGCTCCGGGGTTCTGGCGGTGCCACTCGAAGGCCGCGCTCACCCCGCTGATGCCCCCGCCGACCACCACCAGGTCGTAGTGCTCCCCGGTGGGCACGGGCGTGCCCGCGTACTGCCAGAAGCGGCCGTCGCGGAGCGCGTGGGCGACGCTGAGCGACTCCGGGGTGCCGCCCCGCAGTCCGGTCAGGCTCGGCGGAGAGACCTCGGCCCGGGGAACGCCCGGCGGGAAGGTCTCGCCCGACTCCGGCGGGCCCGGCCGCGACGTACAGCCCGCCGACACTCCCAGAGCCAGCGTGCCCACCGCCATGGCGACGCCGTCCAAGAAGTCGCGGCGCGAAATGGGCCGGTCCATCCCGAGGTCGCGCGCCGAGCGCGCGTTCATGTCGCTCATGCGCCGATCCTCAGGACTCCGGGTAAAAGCCGCGTCCTGCCGCGCAGTGCTTCGAGAAACATTTTGCGTGACCTATTACCGCGAATGCCCGTTTGGAGTAGCGTCCGAAATATCACGACGGGGGGAGTCCGGGTGGTCGGCAAGCAGGGCAGGGTCACAGGCAAGATCGGCCCTGGCCTCGTCGGCGAGGTCATGGTCCCGGTCAGAGGTGGCGTGGAGGCTTTCTACGCTCATCCGACCGTGCCTGACGAGGAGTTCTCCGTCGGAACGATCGTGATCGTGGTGGACTACTTCCCACCGCGCACGGTTTATGTGGCCAGAGCACTCGTCTAGGGAGGCCCCCGATGTCCCCCGAGCTCCTTCTTCTCGGCGGCGGCATCCTCGTCGCCGTCATCGTGCTGATCCTGCTCTTCAAGGCCGTCTGGCGGGTCGCCGAGCCCAACGAGGCCCTGATCATCTCGGGTCTCGGCGCGCGCCGGCGCAGCGAGGGCCCGGACAGCCTCGGCTTCAAGATAATCACCGGCAAGGGTACGGCGGTGCTGCCCGGCTTCCAGACGTCCAGGAGGCTGCGCCTGGACACCAGGGCCGCCAACCTCCAGGTCTCCTGCGTCACCCAACAGGGCATCCCTGTGCACATCCGCGGCGTGGTGATCTACAAGGTGGGCGACGACCTGTCCTCGATCGCCAACGCCGCCCGGCGCTTCCTCGACCAGCAGGACTTCATGACCGGCGCGATCCACGAGCTGTTCACCGGACACCTGCGCTCGATCATCGGCAACCTCACGGTCGAGGACCTGATCCTCAACCGCGAGCGGCTGACCAGCGAGACCAGGGCGTCGGCCGCCGACGAGATGAGCAAGTTGGGGCTGATCGTCGACTCGCTGCAGATCCAGGAGATCGACGACGAGACCGGCTACATCGTCAACCTCGGCAAGCCGCACGCCGCCAAGGTCGCCTCCGTGGCCCGCATCGCCGAGGCGCAGCGCGACCAGGAGGCCACCGAGGCCGAGCAGGCCGCCGCCGCCCGCAAGGCGGCCGCCGTACGCGAATCCAAGATCAAGCAGGCCGGTTACCAGGCGGAGATGGACCAGGCGGCGGCCAGGGCCCGGCAGGCGGGGCCGCTGTCGGAGGCGACGGCCAGGCAGGAGGTCGTCGTCCAGGAGACCAGGGCCGCCGAGCTGGAGGCGCAGCTGTCGGAGCAGCGGCTGCAGTCGCAGGTCCGCAAGCCCGCAGACGCCAAGGCGTACGAGACCGTCACGCTCTCCCAGGCCGAGCGGGACGCCCGCATCGCCCAGGCCGAGGCGGAGGCGCGCGAGACCGAGTTGCGCGCCGTCGCGCAGGCCTCCCAGGTCAAGCAGGCCGCCGCGGCCGAAGCCGAGTCCGTACGGCTGCGCGGCGAGGCGGCGGGCGCGGCCACCAAGGTCGCGGGAGAGGCCGAGGCCCAGGCCGCCAAGGCACGCGGGCTGGCCCACGCCGAGGCGGCCAAGGCGCTCGGGCTCGCCGAGGCGGCGGCCGCCCAGGCCAAGGGCCTGGCCGAGGCGCAGGCGATCAGCGCGCGGGCGCAGGCGCTGAAGGACAACCAGGAGGCGGTCATCGCCCAGCAGCTGGCCGAGCGCTGGCCCGAGGTGGTCGAGGCGGGTGCCAAGGCGTTCGGCAACGTCGAGCACATGGTGGTGCTCAACGGCGCCCAGGGTGTGGAGGAGATGCTGGCCAAGGCGCTCACCCTCGGCGGCACCGGCCTCGGCCTGGCCAGGGCGCTGCTCAACGGCGCGACCCCGAACGGCTCCGAACCGGAGTCCTCCGGCAAAGCGCAATAGACCGGCCCGCCGTCACGAACAGCTGAGCCGGGAAGTCCCTACATCATCCAGGGGGTAGCCATGGACTTAGTTCTCACCGGCGTCATCGTGGCTCTGGCACTTGTCGCGATCGTCGCCTTCAAGCTGATCTGGCGCGTCGCCGAGCCCAACGAGGCGATCATCATCTCCGGCCTGGGCGCGCGGGGCAGGGAGACGCTCGGCTTCAAGATCGTCACGGGGAAGGGCGCGCTGGTCGTGCCGGGGTTCCAGACTGCGCGCCGCATCTCACTCGACAGCCGGGTCTCGCCGCTCGAAGTCAACTGCGTGACCAAGCAGGGCATCCCCGTACACGTACGCGGGGTGGTCATCTACAAGGTGGGCGACGACTTCGCCTCCGTCGCCAACGCGGCGCGGCGCTTCCTCGACCAGCAGAAGACCGTGGACGACAAGACGCACCAGCTCTTCTCCGGGCACCTGCGCTCGATCATCGGCAACCTCACCGTCGAGGACCTGATCATCAACCGCGACGCGCTCACCAACGAGATCCGCACCTCCTCTTCCGACGAGATGAGCAAGCTCGGCCTGATCGTCGACTCGCTGCAGATCCAGGAGATCGAGGACGCCACCGGCTACATCGTCAACCTCGGCCGCCCGCACGCCGCCGCCGTGTCGGCGCTGGCCAGGACCGCCGAGGCGCAGCGCGACCAGGAGGCCAACAGCGCCGAGCAGGAGGCGCAGATCAAGAAGTCCGCCGCGATCCGCGAGGCCCGCATCCAGCAGGCCGGCTACCAGGCGGAGATGGACCGGGCCGCGGCCAAGGCGAAGCAGGCCGGGCCGCTCGCCGAGGCGACCGCGCGCCAGGAGGTCGTGGTCCAGCAGACGACGGCCGCCGAGCTGGAGGCGGTGCTGGCCGAGAAGCGGCTGGAGGGAGAGGTACGCAGGCCGGCCGACGCGCGGGCCTACGAGCAGGTCACCATCGCCGAGGCGGAGCGGCGGGCCGCCGTGGCGCGGGCTCAGGCCGAGGCGGAGGGCATCCGGCTGCTCGGGGAGGCCGAGGCCGAGGCGACCAGGCTGCGCGGCATGGCCGAGGCGGACGCGGCGCGGGCCAAGGGCCTGGCGCAGGCCGACGCCATCAAGGCCCGCGCCGACGCGCTGGCGTCCAACCAGGAGGCGGTCGTCGCCCAGCAGCTGGCCGAGCGCTGGCCCGAGGTGGTCGAGGCGGGCGCCAAGGCGTTCGGCAACGTCGAGCACATGGTGGTGCTCAACGGCGCACAGGGTGTGGAGGAGATGCTGGCCAAGGCGCTCACGCTCGGCGGCGCCGGTCTGGGCCTGGCCAGGACGCTGCTCAACCGGCCCGCGTCGGAGGCGCCCGTCGTCCCCGTCCCCACTCCCAATGGAGCAAACTCCGAGGTCGTTCGCGAATCACCTGAATTACGCGAATAGCGCCGTTGCTCGGCTCGTTACTCCGCGCTTCCTCTAGCGTTTTATTGTAAGTCGCTTTAGGGGAGTGGAGAATTCATGCTTAAGGCTCTTTCTCTCATTTGTCTGAGCATGATGGCCATATCGGGATGTGCCGCCGACGAGGTCGTGGGCGCGCCCCTGCCGGACGTGCCCCCGGCCGCCGACCCGTCCGGCACCACGCCCGCCGACCCGTCCGCCACCCCGTCCCCGTCCCGGTCCGCGCCCGGAGCGGCCAGGCTCCGGGCCGGCCTGCTGCCCACCCCCAAGGGCATGAGCCTGGCCTACGGGCCGGAGGCCGGGGCGTTCGGCTCACTCAAGTCCACCAGGCAGGGTCTTTCCGCCGTGCGCCAGGCCAAGCTCGACCGGCCCGAGTGCGGCGGGGCCGGTCAGCTGGACCTGACCAAGCCCGAGGTCGCGGAGGCGCCCGCCGCCGTGGTCGCCTTCTCCTCCGGCAGCGACTCGATCACCCAGGCGCTGGTGTCCATGCCCGCCTCCGCCTTTCCCGCGCCGCTGCCCGCGCAGTGCGCCTCCTACGGGGCCGACGTGCACGGAACGCGGGTGACCTACCGTACGCGCGACCTGGGCATGCCCACGCGGGGCGAGGAGTCCCGGGCCTACCTGACCACCGCGTCGGGCGGCCACGGCGACGCGCAGATCGGCTCGGTGGTCATCCGGCGCGGCAAGGTCATCATGAGCATGCTCGTCGTCGGCCGGAAGGTGGCGCCCGCCGACCTGTTCGAGCTCGCCGGCCTGGCCGACCAGAATCTGGCCCGCATCACCAGATAAAACTAAACAAGCACGTGATCGTCCGGTCGGCCGACAAAAGAGAATTGGGCGTTCCTGGTCAGCTTGATGTGGTCGGCCTGCCAGGTGTGCATGGAGGCGTCGGCGCTGCGCCAATAGACGAAGTTGAACCGGTCCGCGGAGTAGATCTTGACCTTGTCCTCTTTCAGCCTGCGGACCAGGTGCGTGTCCTCGCCCCGGGTGATGTCCGCGAAGCCGTACGACCGGAACATGTCCGCCTTGCCGAGGAACGTCCCGCCCTGCACGAGGAACGAGTACCGGTGCTCCAGCCCCGGCAGCCGCAGCATGGTGGTGTTGAGGCCCTCGAAGTAGGAGTAGTGGGCGCCCTTGCCGACCAGCTCCGCGTCGGTGTAGTCGAAGGCCCTGACCAGGTCCGACAGGTAGTGCTCGCCGTACAGGTTGTCGTCGTCCATCTTGGCGATCAGGTCGCCTTCGGCGGCGGCGATGCCCAGGTTCATGCAGGCGCCCAGCGACAGCTCGGCCGAGGCGGGCAGGACGACGACGTCGGAGATGCCCGCCATGCGGGCCTTGTCGGCCACCACCACCGGGTCGATGTCCAGGCCGTGCAGGACCATGACGAGCTGCAGCGGTCGGTGGATCTGCTTGGCCACCGAGGAGATCGCGTGCTCGATCTGCGCGGCCCGGTTGGTCGGCAGCACCACGGAGATCGACCGGGCCCCGGTGGTGACGGGCCGCCCCAGGAACCGGAGTATCTGGTCCACCCGGTGCGTGAACAGGTGCTTGTCGAACACCTCGCGCATCGCCAGGTGCCCCATGCGGGCCCGCAGCTCCGGGCTGTTGATCAGGTGCAGCACCTGGTTGTACGACTCGACCGGCTCGCGGGCGATCGGCAGCAGGTCGCCGAACGTCTCCTCGATCGCCCTGGACCACCCGGAGACGACCGGCGTGGAGCAGGCCGACAGCTCGAACACGCGGCGCGCGCACATCGTGGGCGAGTCGAGCACCGAGTTGACGTTGAGGAAGACCTTGTACATCCGGTAGGCCGCGAGCATCTGGTCGTAGGGGAGCTCGCCCACGATGTGCGGGCGATACTTCTCCGGCCAGGCGTACTTCTCGTCGACCTCGCCGTTGCGGGCGAAGATGTGCAGGCCCAGCTCGCGGATCGGGTCGATGACCGTCTCCATCTGCTCGCGGCGCTCGGGATGCTTGTCGCGGAAGTACATGCCGGCGAAGACGACGTCGTGCAGGCGGCCCTGCTTCTGCTGGATCGGGTTGTGCACGCGGGGCTGGGCGGCGAACTGGAGTACGTCCACCCGATCGTGGCCCAAAGTTTCACGATATTTCGGGACCATGTCACCGTCGCAGGTGAACACGTAGTCGAACAGCTTGGCCGTGTCGATGAAGAACTCGAAGTTCGGCGGGTCCTCCTTGTTCCAGAAGACCGTCGGGATCCCCTCGGCGCGGCACCACGCCACGAGGTCGCGCAGCGGGTCCTTGGGGGCGTTCGTCCCGGTCATCTGGTAGCGCCAGCGGCCCTGGTTCCCGTGCCAGGCCGACTCGCAGAACAGCAGGTCAGGCCGCTTCTCGGCGAAGATCTCCGGCCAGTCCTTGAGCCCGAACTCGATCTGGTCCCACTCGTACCTGAACGCCAGCCGCGAGAAGTCGTCCAGGATGACGGCGACCTTGAGGTCCGGCCGGTTCACCGGCCCGGCCGGCCACTTCACGGTCGGCACCTCGACCAGCGGCGGCCGGTGGTTGGCCGCCGCGACGGCCAAGGTGACCGGGATCGGGGCCTTGGGCGCCCGGTCCTTGGACCTGACCGCCTCCAGCACCTTGCCCGGGCTCTTCGACCCCAGCGCCTCACCCAGCTTGAACGTCCGCTTGGCCTGGGTGGCCTCCAGCTTCCACGTGGCATAGGCGGCCTTGGCCTCGGCTATCTCCAGCCGCCGGCGCAGCTCCCTGATGTCCGCCTCATAGCGCTCGACGAGCTTGCGCTCCTCGGGCAGCCAGTTCACGGGGCCGAGTCGCTGGTACGTGGGCTCTTCAGGGGTTTCGGCCATGGGGATGCACGCCTTATCACTTAGCGGAGGTATGTCATGGTACGGCGGGGACCGTACGGAATGAGGGGGTTATTCGGAACGCGCGCCCTGTGCGGCGGGCGAGAGGTTGTCCCCCTTGAGCCAGGCCGAGATGACCCGGGCGATCCGCGGCCCGGCGGCGCCGTCCCACAGCGGCGGCAGCTCACCCGACGGCGTCGTGGCCCCGTCGGCCAGCGCCTTCTCGGCCGCGGCCGGCAGCAGGGCCGGGGTGACCAGCCGGTTGGTCCCATGCGTGATCGTGATCGGCCGCTCGGTGTTGGGCCGGACCGTCAGGCACGGCACGCCCAGCATCGTCGTCTCCTCCTGCACGCCGCCCGAGTCGGTGACCACCAGCGCGGCGCCCCGGACGAGTGAGAGGAAGTCCACATAGCCCAGCGGCTCGATCACCTTGACCGAGGGACCGTCGACCAGGCCCGCCTCGGCCAGCCGGGTACGCCCCCTGGGGTGGATCGGCACCACGATCGGGATCTGGCGGGCGACGTCCAGCACGGCCGAGACCAGCTCCTTGGCCGCCTCGGGGGTGTCGACGTTCGCCGGGCGGTGCAGGGTCGCCACGGCATAACGAGCCGGTATGTCCAGCCGGGCCACCACGGGCGCCGGGTCCAGCGCCGGCAGCGCGGAGAAGAGGCTGTCGATCATGGGGTTGCCCACCAGGTGCACCTTGGCGGCGGGCACGCCCTCGGCCGCCAGGTGCGAGAGCGCGTCGGGCGAGGTGGCGAAGAGCAGGTCCGACAGGGAGTCGGTGACGATCCTGTTGACCTCCTCCGGCATGCCCCGGTCGAACGAGCGCAGGCCCGCCTCGACGTGCGCGGTGCGTACGCCCAGCTTGGCGCAGACCAGGATCGCGGCCAGCGTCGAGTTCACGTCGCCGTAGACCACCACCAGGTCGGGGTCGTGCTCGAGAACGACCTCCTCCAGGCCGACGAGCAGCGCCGCGGTCTGCTTCGCGTGACTGCCCGAACCGACGCCCAGATTGGCCACCGGCTCCGGCAGTCCGAGGTCGGCGAAGAACACGTCGGACATCAGCGCGTCATAGTGCTGACCGGTGTGGATGATGCCCTGCCGCACGCCGAGTTCACCGAGTGCCCGCACCACCGGGGCCGCTTTCACGAAGTTGGGACGGGCGCCCAGAACGTGCAGGACCAGGGGGTTCTCCCTCATTGACCTCGCCTTTCATAGCGGAAGGGAAAAAACGCTGCCTATGGTACGGTCACCGCGTGGCATCCGACGCCAGTCGTGAAGACTCCCCAAGACCAAACGGCAAGGTTTCCGCCAAGTCCGCTAGAGCCGGTGTCGGCGGCCTTATCAGGGGCTTCGTGCAGCACCCGATCATCGTCTCCCGCGTCGTCATGACGAAGGTGAAGGCCGACCCGGTGCGCGTGGCCCAGGCGGCGGCCGAGTCGCTCCCGCCCGCCCTCCGTCCCGTCGTGGGCAAGGTCGCCTGGCCGGCCGCCCGCCGGGCCAGGCGCGCGGTCCGCAAGTTCAGCATGCGGGTGCTCAAGGGGCCGTGGAACGAGGCCAAGGAGCACTGGGACCAGGGCCGGGTCAGCCAGGCCGCGGCGGTGCTCGAAGAACACACCAAATACCCCTTCGTCAAGCGCAGGGCCGCCTACTACCGGGGTGAGCTGGCCGCGATCAGCCCCGACCCGATCCCGCCGCAGCCCAAGGTGGCCGTCGTGGACCGGGTGGCCGGGCGGGTCCTGCACTGCGTGACCAACGCCCTGCCGTACACGCAGGCCGGCTACACGGTCCGTACGCACCGCATCGTCATGGCGCAGCAGGCCAAGGGCCTGGATCCGCACGTGGTCACCAGCTGGGGCTGGCCGATGCTGCAGGGGCACGCCGACGCGCCGCCGTTCGAGGAGCTCGACGGGATCCCCTACTACCGGCTGCTGCCCGACGGGCACGGCGAGATGCCGTTCGAGACCCGCGGGCGGATCATCAAGGGCGCCGAGGGGGTCACCAAGCTCGTCGCGGAGCTGCGGCCCCAGGTGCTGCACGCCGCCACCGACCACCGCAACGGCTCCATCGCGCACGCCGTACGCGAGCGGACCGGCACGCCGTTCGTCTACGAGGTCCGCGGCTTCCTGGAGGAGACCTGGGCCTCCCGCGACCCCGGCCGGATCGGCAGCGAGCGCCACGTGCTCCAGCGCGAGCGCGAGGCGTTCCTGATGCGCGAGGCCGACGCGGTCGTCACGCTGGCCGAGACGATGGCCACGGAGATCGTCGAGCGGGGCGTGCCCAGGGAGCGGATCTTCCTGGCGCCCAACGCGGTCGACGACTCGCTGCTCACGGCCTCCTACGACGGTGAGGCGTTCAGAGCGAGCATGGGCATCGCGAAGGACGAGATCGTCGTCGGGTCGGTGTCCAGCATCGTGGGCTACGAGGGGTTCGCGACGCTGCTGCGGGCCGCGGCGCTGCTGCGCGACGAGGGCACGCCGGTGCGGGTGCTCATCGTGGGCGACGGCACCGAGCGCGAGAACCTGCTGGAGCTGGTCGGCGAGCTGGGGCTGATGAGCGCGCTCCTGCCGGGCCGTGTGGGTCCGGACGAGGCGCTGCAGGCCCAGGCGGCCATCGACATCTTCTCCTGTCCCCGCGAGGACCTGCGGGTGACCCGGCTCGTGACGCCGCTGAAGCCCGTCGAGGCGATGGCGCTCGGCAAGCCGGTCGTGCTCAGCGACCTGCCCGCGCTGTCGGAGCTGGTCGGATCCGACGGCGCCGGGCTGCTGGTGCCGCCGGGCGATCCGGAGGCGCTGGCCAAGGCGCTCGCCGCGCTCAGGGAGGACCCTGCCAGGCGCGCGGCGATGGGTGAGGCGGGCCGGGCAGAGGTGGCCGCCAAGCGCACTTGGGGCCGAGTTGCCGAAACTTACCGGTCTCTCTACCGCTCCATTACCGAACGATGACCTTCAGATTGGCTGTCTGTTGTGACGGGTTCGGTCGCATTAGGCGTGAGCTAGGTGGACTTGAGATAGCCTTTGCGACCATGAAGTGTTGTTTCCGGCTCTCTAAGGCACTGCTGTGACAGAAATCGACTTGGCGGTCATCGGCCTGGGCTACGTCGGCATGCCGCTCGCCAAGGAGGCGGTCGCGGCCGGTCTGCGGGTCGTCGGCGTGGACGTCGACCCCCGCAAGGTCGACGCGCTCAACGCCGGTCAGTCCTACATCGATGACCTGACCGATGCCGATCTCGAGCACATGCTGACCAACGGGTTCAGCGCCACGCTCGATGAGTCCGTGCTGGCCAAGAGCAACACGATCGTCATCTGCGTGCCCACTCCGCTGGACGAGGACCACCGGCCGGACCTGTCCGCCGTCGAGGGCGCCACGGGGACGGTCGCGCGCAATCTGAGCAAGGGCACACTGGTCGTGCTCGAGTCCACGACGTGGCCGGGCACCACCGACGAGGTGGCCCGCCCGATTCTCGAGACCTCGGGCCTGGTCGCGGGGGAAGACTTCTTCCTGGCCTTCTCGCCGGAGCGGATCGACCCGGGCAACCCCAAGTTCGGGCTGCGGAACACGCCCAAGGTGGTCGGGGGCTACACGAGCACCTGCCGTGACCGCGCGACGGCGTTCTACGGCCAGTTCATCGAGCAGGTCGTGCCGGTCAGCGGCACGCGCGAGGCCGAGATGGCCAAACTGCTCGAGAACACCTACCGGCACGTCAACATCGCCCTCGTCAACGAGATGGCGATCTTCTGCGACGAGCTGGGGATCGACCTGTGGGAGTCGATCGAGGCCGCGGCCACCAAGCCGTTCGGCTTCCAGAAGTTCCTGCCCGGTCCCGGCGTCGGGGGGCACTGCATCCCCGTCGACCCGTCGTACCTGTCGTATACGGTGCGCAAGCTCGGCTACCCGTTCAGGTTCGTCGAGCTGGCTCAGGAGATCAACGAGCGGATGCCGTCCTATGTGGTGGCACGGGTACAGCGTCTGCTCAACAGGCATAAAAAGGCCGTAAATGGCGCCAAGGTGGTTATGCTCGGCGTGACCTACAAGCCGGACATCGCCGATGAACGGGAGACCCCGGCCCTGCCGGTGGCGCGTGCGCTGCTGGAACTGGGGGCCGAGCTCACGTTCGCGGACCCGCATGTCAAGGAGTGGTCGGTCGACGGCACCCCGGTGCCCCGTGAAGAGGACTTGGCCGAG
Source organism: Nonomuraea sp. NPDC049129 (assembly GCF_040648495.1). Lineage (NCBI taxonomy): Bacteria > Bacillati > Actinomycetota > Actinomycetes > Streptosporangiales > Streptosporangiaceae > Nonomuraea > Nonomuraea sp. NPDC049129. The sequence continues at coordinate 81,258 of NZ_JBEZDU010000008.1, forward strand.
GCCGTGGTCGGCGCCGACGTGACGCTGCTGCTGCAGCAGCACGCCGCGTTCGACCTCGACATGGTCGAGGCTAAGGCCAGGCTCGTGCTCGACACCCGCGGTGTTCTCACCGAGGGTGAACGCGTCGAGCGGCTGTAGCGACGGAGGGCTGCGCGCAGTGCACGTGCTCGTCATGACGGTGGTGCATAACCCCGAGGACGCGAGGATCCTGCATAGGCAGATCCGTGCCCTCGTGGATGCAGGTCATGAGGTCACGTATGCCGCCTCGTTCACCGCCCACGGGGTCGTGCCTCGTCCTTGGGTCAACGGCGTCGATCTGCCCAGGGCCGCGCAGCGTAAGCGCATGGCCGGGGTCTGGGCCGCCCGCAGGCTGTTCAAGCGCATGCGGCGCAAGGTCGACATCGTGCTGATCCACGATCCGGAGTTGCTGTTCGCGATCTGGGGCGTGCGCAACCGCCCGCCCGTGGTCTGGGACGTCCACGAGGACACCCCGGCGACGCTCTCCCTCAAGCCGTGGCTGCCGTCGCTGCTGCGGCCCCCGGTACGCTTCCTCGCCCGCATGCTGGAGGGCACCGCCGAGCGCCACCTGCACCTGCTGCTGGCCGAGACGGCCTACGCGGGCCGGTTCAAGCACGCCCACCTGATCGTGCCGAACGAGACCTGGGTCCCCGACTCGGTCACGCCGCCCGGCGACGACCGGGTGGTGTACCTGGGGTGGCTGTCCAGGGCCCGGGGCGTGATGGAGGCCGTCGAGGTGGCCCGGTTGCTCCAGCCGTACCGGGTGGCGGTGGAGCTGATCGGCTACGCCGACCCGTACAGCCGGCCGATGCTCAACCAGGCCGTCACGGAGGGCCTGCTGGAGTGGCGCGACTTCATGCCGAACGACGAGGCGCTGAAGCGGCTCGACGGCGCGCTGGCCGGGCTCTCGCTGCTGCACGACGAGCCGAACTACCGTCATTCGATGCCCACGAAGATCGTCGAGTACATGGCCCATGGCATCCCGGTCATCACGACGCCGTCTCCCCGCGCGGTCGAGCTGGTCGAGCGGTATGACAGCGGCGTGGTCGTCCCGTGGGAGGACCCGAAGGCCGTGGCCCAGGCCGTACTGACGCTGAGGGACGACGTACGGGAGCGGCGGGCGCAGGGCGCGCGCGGCTACGCGGCGGCCCGCGCGAACCACCACTGGCCCAACTCGGCCAAGAGGTTCGTGGCCCAGCTCGAATCGTGGGCAGGCGTCAAGAACTAGCGGCTTATCCTCGGCAGATCACTAGGGCGGTAGGTTCCTCAACGTGCGCTGGCTTCTCGTGCTTCTCGGCGCTGCGATCCTGGCCGCCGTCGCGGCCGTGATCGTCGTGCTGCCCAATGACGAACCTCCGAAGAAGACCAGCCAGCAGGCCAAGGCGACGCCGACCCGCACGGAGCCCACGCCTAAGGTGAGCGAGGTCACCGACCGGTGTGGAACGTTCGAGACCAAGGAGAAGGCTCCCTACGCCGTCACCGGCTACTGGATCACCCCCAAGTCCAACCCCTGCACCTGGCGCCACCAGATGGAGGACATCCACAACCTCGGCGGCGACACGGTCATCAGGATCGGCTATGGCCTGCAGTTTCGTACCCCCGACGACGAGGGCCGCGTGCAGACCAAGGACGGACAGCTCGACCCGCTCTACAAGGACTGCGTGGAAGACGGCCGGAGCTGCCGCGACGCGGCCGAGCTCGACCTTCAGAAGGCGAACCCGAAGAACCGGATCGCCCGCACATACGTCTACCGCACCGACGAGTCGTTCGGGCCCGGCCTGTTCCGCTGCCCCCAGATGGAACGCAAGATCACCGTGGGCAAGCGGGTGTACTTCCGCGTGCTCACCCCGATGGACGGCTCCGACGACGCCACCTGCGACTTCACCAAGCCCAAGCCGTACGACCTGATCCTCGTCGCCGGCTCGGACACCGACAGCCTGACGCAACTCCTCGACCTCGGTGAGCAGTTCGGTGTGCAGGTCTTCCCGGCGCTGCCGCTCGCGCCGCGCGACCCCGTGACCCCGACCAGGGCCAACAAAAAGCACATCGACACACTTCGGACGCTGACCCGCCGCATCCTGCAGGACTATGGTGCGCGCTTCGCCGGGCGCACCTCGCTCGGTGGCGTCTACCAGCCGTTCGAGGTGCAGATGGCCGACACGCTCGCCGGCAACCCCACCCTTGAGGTGTACGCCGAGCAGCACCAGATCGTGGAGCAGGAGCTGGGCAAGCCCATCCTCATCAGCCCCTACCTCGACGCCCGCAAGCGCGTCCCCTTCGGGCAGACGCCCAAACAGGTGGCCGCGGCGTTCGTGGCGCTGGCCAAGACCGGGGTGGGCATCATCGCGCCGCAGGACAGCCGCGGCACCGGCAAGGTGGGCCTGTTCTGGCCCGACCAGCGCGACACCGAGGTCGACGAGCGGCTGCGCTCCGTCGTGGGCGAGACCACGTACGGCACCGCCTACCACGGCTCGACGCGCGACTACTACCGCGAGATGTCCGCCGCCCGCGACCAGATGCTCCAGGCGGGCTTCGACGTGCAGCTCTGGGCGAACGTCGAGGCGTTCGAGCCCTCCGGTGATCGCCCGTGCGCCCCGCAGGGGACCCGCGGTCAGACCGACAAGAAACGCCTCGACCAGGCCGTCACCATGGCCGGCAGGTACGTTCAGAAAATTGTCTCCTACATGTGGAGCGACTTCCTGACCTGCGGCTCCCCTTCGCTGGAAACGCAGATCAGCCAGGACTGGCAGCGCCCGATCGCGGTGGACGCCATCCGGCGCTCCCGCGACATCCAGGACGGGGTGGAGGTGCGCGGGTACAACCTCAAGGACGGCACGGTCACCCTCCAGTACGGGGACGAGCTGAAGGAACTGGTGATCTCCGCCGTGGGCTGGCTCGACGAGGACCCGCTGGAGGATCTGCCGGAGGGCATGCAGACGGCGTGGGTGCCGTTCGACTGGGCCCAGGTGCCGCCGGACGAATGGGTCAAGGTCGGCGTGAAACTCCCCACGGGGAAGGCCACCACGGAGCCGCTCCACGTCCGCATCGCGGCGTGAGCGCGCCCGCCGCTGAGGGCGACCTGGGCCGGTCGGCGTGTAACGTGCCTGCCATGGTCCCGAGCATCCCGGTGAGCGTCGATCTGGTCGTGCTCACCGTGCGCTGCCAGGCCCTGTGCGCCCTCGTGTGGCGCCGGGACAACCCGCCGTTCCTGCGGCGCTGGTCGCTGCCTGGCGGCTTCATCCAGCTCGACGAGGACCTCCCCGCGGCGGCCCAGCGCATCCTGGCCGAACGCGCCGGCCTCCCCGGCGCCCCGGTGCACCTGGAGCAGCTCCAGACCTACGGCTACCCGGACCGCGACCCCCGCCAGCGCGTGGTCAGCGTCGCCTACCTCGGCCTGGCTCCGGACCTGCCGGCCTCGGAGAAGGCCCACATGAGCTGGCAGCCCGTCGACACCCTGTCCGTGATGGCCTTCGACCACCGGCGCATCATGCTGGACGGCATCGAGCGGGCGCGGGCGAAGCTCGAATACACCTCGCTGGGCGCCGCCTTCTGCCCGCCGGAGTTCACGGTGGCGGACCTGCGGCGCGTGTACGAGATCGTCTGGGGCCGCCCCCTGGACCCCCGCAACTTCCACCGCAAGGTCACCAAGGCGGAAGGCTTCCTGGTCGAGACGGGCGCCACCACCACCCGCGACGGCGGCCGCCCGGCCAAACTCCACCGCCGCGGCCCCGCCGAGCTGCTCCACCCCCCGATGCTGCGCTCCTTGAAGGAATAGCTCCATGAAGGAACAGCACCCGAACCTAGGGGCGGCGCCTCACGCGGCGATCAAGGCGGAGCGCGGCCGCCCTTAGGAGAGGGTCGAGCCGCGCCCGGCGAGGCTCAGCGGCGGATGGTCGCGGATCCGCAGGTCCCGGTTGACGGTCTCCACTCCCAGGTTTCCGCGGCAGACGCCGGAGCGGTGCACGATCTCCGTGTTCTTGGTTGTCGGCCCTCTGTATGGCGAGGTTGAATAGATTTTGAATCGTTTATCATTTGGGGGAGTGATGATCGAGGAACGCGCCTGCCTGCGACGCCTGATCCCCACCCAGGAGTCCGTCGCCGAACGGCCGGCGGCGGCATGACCCGGCCCAGGATCGCCGTGTCGCCCTACCCCGACGCGCTGCGCCCGCGCGACCACGTCCCCGCCTGATCAGCGGATGCGCATGCACGGCTCGCCGTCGCTGATCAAGAGGTCATTCAGCACGAAAGGAGCGATCGGGTGTCTGAATCGGGACAAGTGCTGGTGACGGGCGCGACCGGCTACATCGGCGGGCGACTCGTGCCCGAGCTCCTCGACGCCGGGCATCGCGTGCGCTGCATGGTCCGCTCCCCTGCCCGCCTGCGTGACCTGCCCTGGGCGGGCAGCACCGAGATCGTGGCGGCCGACGCCCTGGACGCCGCTGCCACGCGCGCCGCGCTGGAGGGCGTCGACGTGGCCTACTACCTGATCCACACCATGGGTGGCGGGAAGGGTTTCGCCGACGCCGACCGCCGGTCCGCGCGGGCCTTCGCCGCCGCCGCCGAGGCGGCGGGCATACGCAGGATCGTCTACCTCGGCGGCCTCACCGGAGACGAGGACCTGTCACCGCACCTGCGCTCGCGCGCCGAGGTCGCCGACATCTTCCTGGGCTGCCGGGTGCCCGCCGTCGTCCTGCGCGCCGCTGTGATCATCGGCGCGGGTTCCGCCTCGTTCGAGATGCTGCGCTACCTCACCGAGCGGCTCCCGGTGATGACCACGCCGCGCTGGGTGCGCAGCCGTACGCAACCCATCGCGGTACATGACGTGCTGCGTTACCTGCGGGCGTGCGCGTCCATCCCCGAGGAGGTCGACCGCGCCTTCGACATCGGCGGCCCGGACGTGTTGACCTACGCCGACATGATGCGCGGCTACGCGGCCGCCGCCGGGTTGCCGCCGCGATGCATCATCCCGGTGCCCTTGCTGAGCCCGTGGCTGTCCAGCCACTGGGTCGGCCTGGTCACGCCGGTCCCGGCCACCATCGCCCGACCCCTGGTGGAGTCGCTGCGCAACGAGGCGGTCTGCCGCGAGCACGACATCGCCGCCTACGTTCCCGATCCGCCGGAAGGTTTGATCGGATTCCGCCGCGCGGTCGCCCTCGCCCTGCGGAAGATCAAGGAGGCCGACGTCGCGACCCGCTGGTCCTCCGCCTCCACCCCGGGCGCCCCGAGCGACCCCCTGCCCACCGACCCCGACTGGGCCGGCGGCAGCCTCTACATCGACCGCCGCACCCTGACCAGCGACGTCCCGCCGGGTGCGTTGTGGGACGTCATCGAGGGCATCGGCGGCGGCAACGGTTGGTACTCCCTTCCCGTGGCATGGCGGGCCCGCGGCGTGCTCGACCGGATCGCCGGCGGCGTCGGGCTGCGCCGCGGGCGACGGGACCCGCGCAGGCTCAGGGTGGGTGACTCCATCGACTTCTGGCGGGTGGAGGAGATCGAGTCCGGCCGCCTGCTGCGGCTGCGCGCCGAGATGCGGCTGCCTGGCCTGGCCTGGCTAGAGCTCGCCGTACGGCAGGAGGACGGCAGAACCGTCTACGAGCAGCGCGCCATCTTCTACCCGCGCGGGCTCCTCGGCCACCTCTACTGGTGGACCCTGGTCCCCTTCCACCGGCTGATCTTCGGACGGCTGCCGAAGAACCTGGTCACCGCGGCCTCCTGATCAGCTCGCCGCCGCCACCAGCCGGGTCACCGCCTCTTCGAGCGAACCCACCCTGGTCACTCCGCGTGGCAGCCCATCCCACCAGCCAGGACCGCCTACCACCACCCGGTACGGCGGCCGCACCGGCGGCAGCGCCGCCAGCGGAGCCGGATCCCCCGTCAGCGCCTGTTGCGACCAGAGGAAGACCGCGCACGGCCCCAGCGTGCGGATCGCATCGGCCAGCGCCCCGTACGGCGTCCGCGCGCCGAGCAGCCGCACCGCCACCCCCGTGGTCCCGGCCAGCACGGCCCCGACCGCGTACAGGGGCAGGCTGTGCTGCTCCTCCTCCGCGCACGCCAGCAACACGGGCCGGAGGTTGACCGGCGCCGCGGGCGGTTCGAGCAGCGGATGCAGCGCCGCCAGGACGCCGTCGGAGAACAGGTGCTCGACCTCGATGCCCGCCCCCGTCCTGCGCTGCAGGCGGCTGATCGTGGCGAAGACGGGCAGGACGAGCCGCTCCCACGTCCAGGCCGGGCCGTGCCGCGCGATCGCGGCCGTGACCCCCGCGCCGACGGCCCCGCCGTCCAGCCTCGTCGCGGCCCTGGCCAGCATCGCCGTCGTGGGCACCGGCCCGGCCACCCCGGCTCCAGGGGCGGCGGGCTCGGCCGGTTCGCGCTGGTCCGCCCCCGGTCGCAGACGCAGCGATGCCCGCGCCGCCTCCGCCGGTGCGACACCCTCCCGGATCAACCTGTTCATCTCCTCCAGGCGGAGCAGATCCGTGGCGTCGTAGCGGCGGTGCCCGCCCCGGCTGCGGCCGCTCGGGCCGATGCCGTACCGCAGATTCCAGGTGCGCAACGTGGCCGCGGGCACGCCGAGCCGCCGGGACACGGCACCGATGCCATATCCCGTTTCCACCGAATCCTGATGCTCAGCCATGGCTCCGCCCATTCTTTCGAACGATCGCCTCCACGGTCGCAGCGAACCGCCTCACGCCGGAGACAACGGAGCCGATGGCCCTGCGGATGCAGATTTCGCCAACTTTGTTCAGCAGGCTCCCGATGCTGCCCTGCCGGTCGGCTTCTTTTAGGGTGAAGCCATGCCTCGTTTCCGCTCGATTCTGGACACCATGCCGGCGTACAAGCCGGGCAAGGCCGTCATGTCTCCTGATGGCCGCTCGTACAAGCTCTCCTCCAACGAGTCGCCCTACGACCCGCTGCCGTCCGTGGTCGAGGCGATCGCCGAGGGGGCGCGGCAGGTCCACCGCTACCCCGACCCGGGGGCGATCAAGCTGACGGAGGCCATCGCAGAGCGGTTCGAGGTGCCGGTCGAGCACATCGCGCTCGGGGCGGGGTCCGTCACCGTGGCGCAGCAGCTGTTCGAGGCCGTCAGTGAGCCCGGCGCCGAGGTGATCTACGCGTGGCGGTCGTTCGAGGCCTATCCGCTGCTGGCCGACCTGGCCGGGGCGGAGTCGGTCAGGGTGCCGCTGGCGGGCGAGGACCACGATCTGGACGCCATGGCCGAGGCGATCACCGACCGGACGCGCATGATCTTCGTCTGCAACCCCAACAACCCCACCGGCACCGCGATCCGCCGGGCCGAGCTGGTGGCCTTCCTCGACCGGGTGCCGGACGACGTGCTGGTGGTCCTGGACGAGGCCTACCGCGAATACGTGCGCGACGAGGACGTGCCCGACGGTCTCACCCTCTACCGCGACCGGCCGAACGTCTGCGTCCTGCGTACCTTCTCCAAGGCCTACGGTCTGGCGGGGCTGCGTGTCGGTTACCTGGTGGGACACGAGGCGGTGGCGTCGGCCATCCGGAAGACGATCATCCCGTTCGCCGTCAACCACCTCGCGCAGATCGCGGCCATCGCCTCCCTGCGCGCGGAGGACGAGCTGATGGAGCGGGTCGACACCGTGGTCAAGGAGCGGACCCGGGTGCGCGAGTCGCTCATCGCCCAGGGCTGGACCATCCCCCTGACCGAAGCCAACTTCGTCTGGCTGCGGCTCGGCGAGCGCACGCTCGACTTCGCGGCGGCGTGCGCGGCCGTGGGCGTGGCGGTGCGGCCGTTCGCGGGGGAGGGCGCCCGCGTCTCGATCGGCGACCCGGAGGCGAACGACACGTTCCTCGCGGCGGCGGCGGCCTTCAAGGCGAGTTGACAGTTTGTGTGGTCAGGCCGTGTAATGGGCCTCTTGTCGCGTGTCGCCGGCCGGAGGACGTCGGCGGCATGGAGGCACCGGTTGTAGGGGATGATGTCGTGACTTCTCACTTCACAGGCAGCGCCTGATCTGATCGCGCGCCCGCGCGTCGTCCCCATGCCCGGTGGTGCCCGGCACCACCGTCGCACGCGATCCTTTGCGCTGCCCTGCGGTCCGGCCATCGCCTGACCGTTGTGCTGCCCGACGGTCCGGTGATCGCCTGACCGCCCTTTCCCCTCGCGTGCTCATCGAGGCTCTCCGCCCGAGGCCGGTACGGCGTGCCGTGCGCATCCGCCCGTCGTAACCCTTTCTCACATCTGGAGAGCAAGCAGAGCATGCCCCAAGACTTCAATCAGCAGATCATCGACGAGTTCCGTGCCAACCAGGGCCAGGTCGCCATGTTCGACGGCGCCCGGTTGCTCCTTCTGACGACCACCGGCGCCAGGACCGGCGCCCAGCACACCACTCCGGTCGGCTACCTGCCGGACGGCGAGCGCATGCTGATCATCGCCTCCGCCGGAGGGGCGCCCAAGCACCCGGCCTGGTACCACAACCTCCTGGCCACGCCGCGAGTGACCGTGGAGGACGGCATCTTCACCTACCCGGCCGACGCGGTCGTCCTCGAAGACGAGGAACGCGACAGCGCCTTCGCGCGGGCGGTCGAGATGGACCCCGGCTGGGCGGCCTACCAGGCGAAGACGAGCCGGGTCATCCCCGTGGTCGCGCTGACCCCGCTCGGCGGCGCTCCGGACGGCACGCGAGGGGGTGACTTCCTGGTGCGGGTGCACGACGCGTTCCGCCGGGAGCTGCGGCTGATCCGCAAGGAGGTCGCCGCGTCCGGGACCGGCGGCCTGGGCGTGCAGTTGCGGGTCAACTGCCTGACCCTGTGCCAGGGGCTCCATCAGCATCACACGTTCGAGGACGCCGGGATGTTCCCTTGGGTCGAAGGGCGGCATCCCGAGCTCACCCTCGTGGTGGACCGGTTGCGCGAGGAGCACGGGACGGTCTCCCGGCTCCTCGACGAGCTTCAGGGACTGCTCGCGGACGGCGAGCCGGCCGCGCCCGCCCCGAAGGTGCTCGCGGAGGTGGATCGGCTCGTGACCGAGCTCGAAGCGCACCTCGATTACGAGGAACGGGAGCTCGTCCCGATCCTGAACGCCATGAACCCCTAAGCCCTGACCTCTTCAGGGGTGAGCCGTTTCGCCTTGGGTCGTCGCTCCGTGGACACCACGAGGGCGACGCCCACGAGGATCACCAACCCGCCCAGCATGATCTGCCAGGTCACCTGCTCGCTCACCACGAGCGCGCCGAGGAGCACCGCCACCGCCGGGTTGACGTACGCGTAGGTCGACACCAGCGAGATCGGCGCGTTGCTGAGCAGCCAGCTGAAGGCGGTGAAACCGACCAGCGACCCGACCAGGATCAGGTAGACCAGCCCGGCCCACGACCGTCCGGAGACGGCCGTGACGTCCAGCCGCTCGCCCACCGACAGGCCCGTGACGGCCAGCCCGGCCCCGCCCACCAGCATCTCGATCGTGCTGGCCGCGAACGGGTTGGCCGGCATCGGGATCCGCGCCGACAGGAACGACCCGACCGACCACGACAGCGACCCCACCAGGACGATCACGATCCCGCTGGTGCTCGCCGGCCCGCCACCGCCGCTCAGTGACAGTGCCGCCACGCCGCCGAACCCGACCAGCACGCCGACCAGCGTCAGCACCTTCGGCCGATCTCTGGCCACGATCCTGAACACCACCAGCCACAGCGGCACGGAGGCGACGAGCAGCGCGGCCAGCCCGCTGGACACGCTCCGCTCCGCCACGGCCAGCAGGCCGTTGCCGGTGGTCAGCAGGAGCAACCCCACCAGCGCGGCCCCGCCGAACTGGGCCCGGGTCATCCGGAACGGCGCCCAGCCCTTGCGCGCGACCAGGAACCCGCCGAGGATCACCGCCGCCGTCACGAACCGCAGCGCCCCGCTGAGCATCGGCGGGATGGTCTCAACAGCGATCTTGATGCCGAGGTACGTCGAACCCCAGACCACATAAACGATGACCAGCGCGCTCCAGACGAGCAGGGGAGGGCGGTCAGGGGTGTCCGATGCCATAGGCCATGACAATAGCGGGCGTTCCCGACAGAACGCTGGCGGGTCCCGGACTGCTGAGTCGACGGGACAGAGAGGCTTTGGTGCCCCCGTCCGAATCCCGTCGATCGGGGGCGACGCAATACATACCCTCTTCGGACGCGGCCAATCACTAGTTCACATGACCAAAAACACACCCGGCCGAAGAGGCAGGGGGCCCGCCGCCCCAGGAAAGGGAAGGGGGGACGGCGGACCCGTACCTGGGCGCGATCAGCGAGGCCCGAGCTTCTCCACGATGAGGCGGTAGAGCTGGCGCGGCCGGCCAGGCTGAGGCGTACGGTTGGGCGGCAGCGGCCACGCGAGTCCCTCGTCGACCAACGTGCGCAGCAACCGCCGAGCCGTACGCGGCGTCACTCCGAGCATCTTCCCCGCACCCTCCGCGTCAACCACGGTGTCGCCGCCCTCCAGCTTGGCGGCGAGCCGGGCCAGCACCTCCACGCCCTTGGGCTTGAGCGCGGTGGAGCCCTGAGGGGGCATCCGCGGGGCCGGGATGAGCGCTCGGCCCTCACGGTCCACGGCGAAGCCCTGGGCCTGTTTACCGGCCTGGGTACGCGCCAGAGCCGCCCGTGCGTGCGACTCCGCGTCGTGGGTGGTGCGTCCCATGCCCACGCCGACCTCGACCGCCAGTCCCAGCTCGTCGCGGATCCTGGCGGCGAACGGCAACACCCTGAACCCGTCGGTCGCGGCGGCGATCGAGCCCCTGGTCGCGGTGACCAGATAGCTGTGATCGTCGATCGGCCAGACGGTGGCGTTGATGCGGTTCGCCTCCTGGACCAGCAGCCGATGCAGCGACAGCCGGAGCTCGTCGCGCCAGTAACGCGGCGCGGCGCGGCGTACCGGCTCGCGTAACGTCGGCACCTCGACCAGCACCACGGTGAGCTGCGACTCCTCCAGGCGGTGGTGCGCACCGAGCAGCGCTGCGGTGTGCAGCGCGGTGCGCACGGCCGCGGAGGTCGGCCTGATCCTGATGGCCGGGACGCCGGACGCCTGGAGGCGTTCGGCGACCGCCGGCAGGCACGTGAGCGCGCCGGTGGTGGATCCCTGGCGGGCCAGGCGCTCGTGGTAAGCCGCGATCGTGCCGGTGGCGCCCGGCTCGTCGCGGCTGTGGACATCCGTTGCGGCAATCCCGAGGTCTGTGTACGCCTCCTCGACGTCCGCCCTGGCCACCACGTCGATGCTCACCCGCTGCGGGTCGATGCGCGAGTCCAACGCCGCCTTGGCCAGCGCGGCGACCAGCGCCGCACCGCCGAGCTGCACGTAGGTCGCGGGCATCGTCAGCACACCCGAGCGCCTGGCCAGGTCGTAGGGGACCGGGCTGGCGAACAGGCATGCGTCCACGCCGGGCCCGAGCCGCGTCACTTTGTCGGGCGCCTCCTGCTCATCGCGGTAGGCGGCCGCCACAAGGCGGCACGGAAGTGGCGCAGCAGCGTGCCCCATCAGCATGACCCGCTCGACCAGATCGTGGGGTCCGACCACACCAATGGTGAGGTCCGGTGTCATGGCACCCGGGCGTGACACTCGGGGAGTTTCTTCGGCCCTCTCGACCAATGTTCGTCCCATCCTGCTGTCTGTTGCAGTGCTCTCTTTTGGAACGATCGCTCGCGGGGACCATAATGTCACGCCCGACTTTTCCGGAAAGTCGTTCTGCTTGACTGGCTGTGAAGGTATATCAGCAGCTCAAGCAGGTATTCCTCACGCTTTTTAGCGGTCGGAAATCTCTTGTGTAATGTCCGCCCCCAGCGCCCGCATTCGCTCGGCGAGATGCGCGTGCCCGCGGTCGATGAGGTATCCGGACTCGATGACGGTCTCGCCTTCGGCGGCCAGTCCGGCCAGCACCAGCGCGATTCCGGAACGCAGGTCGTGCGCCGTCACCCGGGTGCCCTTCAGCGGGGTGGCGCCCCTGACGATCGCCCTGCTGCCCTCGACCTCCACGTCGGCGCCCATCTTGTTCAGCTCGCCGGCCAGCGCGAAGCGGCCGTCGAAGATGCGCTCGTGGATGTAGCTGGTGCCGTCGGCCAGGGCGGCGACCGTCATCATCGGCGACTGGAGGTCGGTGGCGAAGCCCGGGTAGGTGTCGGTGATGATGTTGATCGGCCGCAGCGGCCGCTCGCACCGTACGTGGAGAACCGCGCCGGGCCGGGCGAAGTCGACGCCCATCTGCTCCAGCTTGTAGCGGACGACGCCCAGGTCGAGGCCGGTGCCCACGAGGCTGAGGTCGCCGCCGGTGATCGCCGCGCCCATCGCGAACACACCGGCGTCGAGCCGGTCCGGCATCACGGTGTGCTCCACGGCCTGCAACTCGTCGACGCCCTCGACGGTGATGAAGCCGGTGCCGCCGCCGCTGATCCGCGCGCCCATCTTGGTGAGCATGTCGATGACGTCGAGCACCTCGGGCTCCAGCGCCGCGTTCTCGATCACGGTGGTGCCCTTGGCCAGGGCGGCGGCCATGATGAGGTTCTCGGTGCCGGTGTGCGAGGGGGTGTCGAGGTAGAGGGTCGCGCCCGTCAGGCCGGACGCCTTGACGTGGATGACCGTCTCGCCCTCGTCGACGACCGCGCCCAGCCGCTTGTAGCCCAGGTAGTGGAAGTCGAGGTTGCGACTGCCGAGATTGCAGCCGCCGACCCCCTCCACGATCGCCTCGCCCAGCCGGTGCAGCAGGGCGGGCGTGAACAGGACCGAGCCGCGGAAGCGCCTGGCGATGTCGGCGGGCAGCACCGCGCTGGTCAGCCGGGAGGCGTCGATCACCAGGGTGCGCTCGGCCTCGTGCAGCTCGACGTACGCGCCGATGGCCTCGGCCAGCTCCACCGCCCGCCGCACGTCCTCGATGATCGGTACGTTGCGCAGGACAGTGCGGCCTTTGGGGGCAAGCAGGGCCGCACCGATCATGGGCAGCACGGCGTTCTTCGCGCCCTGGATGAAGGCGGTTCCACGCAGTGGGTTGCCACCGCGCACGCGGTAACGGACCATTCGTGCGGCTCCTCGGAGGTCTCGGTCTGAGCTGGACCGGGCCAAGAGTAGCCGCTAACCACTGCTGCCCCAGCCGAATCATCCCCTAAAGGGAGCTCCAGTGACGCGCTCGTAGGCTTCCAGATAACGCTGTCTGGTCTGTTCCACTACCTTGTCGGGAAGGCGAGGTGGGGGAGTTCCGGAGCTTTTGTCCCATCCCGATTCGGGCGACAACAGCCAATCCCTTACATATTGCTTATCAAATGACGGTTGGGAGCGTCCCGGCTGCCACTGGTCAAGTGGCCAGAATCGTGACGAGTCAGGCGTCAAGACCTCGTCCCCCAGCGTGAGCACACCGTCGGCGTCGCGACCCAGCTCGATCTTGGTGTCGGCCAGGATGATGCCCCGCTCGCGGGCGATCTCGGCGCCGCGCGTGTAGACGGCGAGCGTGATCCGGCGCAGCTCCTCGGCCGTCTCCGCGCCCACGTCGCCGACGACCCGCTCGAAGGAGATCGGCTCGTCGTGCTGGCCGACCGGGGCCTTCGTCGAGGGCGTGAAGATCGGCTCGGGCAGCCGGGACCCGTCTTCGAGGCCCGGCGGCAGCTCGATCCCCGAGACCGCCCCTTCGCGCCGGTAGTCGACCAGGCCCGAGCCGGTCAGGTAGCCGCGCGCCACGCACTCGACGGGCACCATCGACAGCGGCCGGCACAGCACGCTGCGGGAGTCGGGCCCCGGCCCGATGAGGTGATGGGGCACCAGGTCGGCCAGCTGCTCGAACCACCACAGCGACATCTGCGTGAGGATGGCCCCCTTGTCGGGGATCTCGGACTCGAGCACGTAGTCGAAGGCCGAGATCCGGTCGGAGGCGACCATCAGCAGCTGACCGTCGTCGGTCTGGTAGAGATCGCGGATCTTGCCGGAGTGCAGGTGCTTCATCGGGCGATGTCCGTCCTGTGGTGCGAGCCGCGCAGCCGTATGCGCGAGACCAGCTCATAGGCGTTGCGGCGGGCCGTCTCCTGGTCGGGGCCGGTGCCGACCACGTTGAGCACCCGCCCGCCGTCGGAGAGAACCTGGCCGTCGACCCGCTTCGTGCCGGCGTGGAGGACGTAGGCGCCGCCGATGGGGTCGAGCCCTTCGATGACGTCGCCCTTGACCGGGGCGTCGGGGTAGTTCTCGGCCGCGACGACCACGGCGACCGCCGACCCCGCGCGGAACACCGGCGCCGGATGCTCGCTCAGCCGCCCGGTGGCGCAGGCCGCCAGCAGCCCGGCCAGCGGCGTCTCCAGGCGGTCGAGCACCACCTGGGTCTCCGGGTCGCCGAAGCGCGCGTTGAACTCGATCACCTTCGGCCCCTTCGCGGTCAGGGCCAGGCCCACGTACAGGACGCCCTGGAACGGGCTGCCGCGCCGGGCCAGCTCGTCGATCGTCGGCTGGACGACCTCGCGCATGACCTGCTCGGTGAGCCCTTCGGGGGCCCAGGTGAGCGGGGTGTAGGAGCCCATGCCGCCGGTGTTGGGGCCTTCGTCGCCGTCGTAGGCGCGCTTGAAGTCCTGGGCGGGCTGCAGCGGCACGGCCGTCTTGCCGTCGCAGAGCGCGAACAGCGAGACCTCGGGCCCGTCGAGGAACTCCTCGATCACCACCCGCTCGCACGCCGCCGCGTGCGCGAGCGCCTGCTCCCGGTCGCCGGTGACGACCACGCCCTTGCCCGCCGCCAGCCCGTCGTCCTTGACCACGTACGGGGCGCCGAACTCGTCGAGGGCCTGAGCGGCCTCCTCGGGCGTGACGCAGGCCCGCGCCCTGGCCGTGGGGACGTCGGCGGCCGTCATGATCTCCTTGGCGAACGCCTTGGAGCCCTCGATCATCGCCGCCCGGCTCGACGGACCGAAGCAGGCGATGCCCGCGGCGCGCACCGCGTCGGCCACGCCCGCCACCAAGGGCGCCTCGGGGCCCACCACCACCAGGTCGGCGCCGAGTCGTAGGGCCAGCTCGGTCACCTGGGCGGGATCGGTGGCCGTGACCGGATGCGGGGCCGAGATCTCCTCCATGCCCGCGTTGCCGGGGGCGCTGTGGAGCTCGGTGACCTGGGGATCGAGCATGAGTGAGCGGCACAGGGCGTGTTCACGCCCGCCGGAGCCGATGACTAGAACGCGCACCGCCCCATTGTGGCAGGGACGGCCGGACGGCCACCCGGCGCACCCGCGTCAGACCAGCCTGGGCACTCGAAATGTGGGAACTGAGCAGTCGAAGTGTGGGAATAGGCGGGAATCTTTGTGGAGTTCTACCTGCTGTCAGGACCCGTCGGAGAGTATCGTCAGTCGGGTCCATCCGCCTGTGGTAACTTAGGGCGGCTTTATGGCATCTCTTGTGATTGGAGGTGGTCCGGGATGAAACCTGGTGATCCCAGCAGTACGTGCTCACCCACGTACACCGTGTATGCCCCCGACCACTCCAATCCGGCAGCCTGATCGTGCCTCCACGTACTTTCGTTGATTGAGGTGACTTTTCGTCGCGCGTGGAGCGTGCCAGGTCGGGCGGAAAGGGACTGCCATGCGCACGTCTACGCTTTTCCGTCGCACCACCCGTCACCCCGCACAGCCGCATGTCTCGCGCCAGCTCACCAAGCCGCTGCGTGAGGTCTGCGTGCCTCCCGTTGACTCCATCGTCGAGTTCGGCGCCTACATCAAGGGCGAGAAGGTCGTCGCCCCGGGCATCGAGGAGTCGCTCGAGCTGGTCCGCGAGCACAACAGCCGCTCCGACGGCGCCAAGGCGTTCGTCTGGGTCGGCCTGCACGAGCCCGCCGCCCCCGAGGTCGAGTGGCTGGCCGGCGTGTTCGGCCTGCACCCGCTGTCCGTCGAGGACGCGGTCAAAGCCCACCAGCGCCCCAAGGTCGAGCGCTACGGCGACTCCCTGTTCATGGTGCTCAAGTCCATCGCCTACCTCGACCACGACGAGCTGACCGCCACCAGCGAGATCATCGCCACGGGCGAGATCATGGTGTTCCTCGGCGTCGACTTCGTGGTGACCGTACGGCACGGCCGGCACTGTCCCCTCACCGAGGTGCGCGAGCGGCTCGAGGACAAGCCCGAGCTGATGAACCGCGGGCCGGCGGGCGTGCTGCACGCCATCGCCGACCACGTCGTCGACCGCTACCTGCAGGTCGCCGACCTCATGCAGCTCGAACTCGAAGAGGTCGAGGCGACCGTCTTCGCCGACGTCAGCTCCCGCGACATCAACCGCATCTACCAGCTCAAGCGGGAGATGCTGGAGCTGAAGCGGGCCGTCACGCCGCTCCAGGCCCCGCTGGCCGCGCTGCCGCAGCGCCGGGTGATCCCGTCGGAGATGCGCGAATACTTCCGTGACGTCGGCGACCACCTCTCCCGCGTGTGCGAGCAGGTCGAGTCGTCGAACGAACTGTGCAGCTCGATCCTGCAGGCGGCGCTGGCCCGCTCGAACGCCTTGGCCAACGAGGACATGCGCAAGATCTCGTCCTGGGTGGCCATTCTGGCCGTGCCGACGATGATCGCCGGGATCTACGGCATGAACTTCGACTTCATGCCCGAGACCAACCAGGTGTGGGGCTATCCGGCGGTGCTCGGTGTGATGATCACGGCCTGCGTCCTGCTGCACCGAGGCTTCCGCCGCAACGGCTGGCTTTAGACCGTCAGACTCCGACGGGCCGCTTGAGCGGGCCGACGGGGTCGGGCAGTCGCAGTCCGCGCTCCCGCCACAGCTCGCGCATCCGATCGGGGTAGTCGGTGACGATCCCCGCCACCCCCAGGTCCAGCATCCGGGCCGCCAGCGCCTTGTCGTTGACGGTCCAGACCGCCACGTCCAGCCCCGCCGCCGCCACCTGGGCCATCAGGTCCTCATTCACCATCACGTGCTCGGGCGACAGCGTCGTGGCCCCCGCCTCGCGGGCGGCGGCCGGGATGTCGTCGCCCAGCGGGCCGTTCCAGTGCAGGGTGTCGAGCTCGATCAGCGCGAAGCGCCGCGTGCCCGGCGCCAGCCGGGCGGCGTGGCCGATGATCCGCCAGTCGAAGCTGAGTATCGCCGCGTTGTCCAGCCTGCCGTGCCGGTCGAACTCCTCGAGCACCATCTCGGTGAACAGCTCGGGATCGGCCGTCAGCTCCGGCCTGGTCGGGTCGGACTTGAGCTCGACGTGCAGGCGTACGTCCTCGGCCTCATAGGCGTTGACCAGCCCGAGCACCGCGCCCAGCGTGGGCATCCGGGTCTCCGGCATCGGCCGCTGCGTCAGCGCGAAGGGATCGTCGGCGTGCCGGGGCAGCCGTACGCCCACATCGAGCATGCGCAGCTGCGCCAGCCCGAGCGAGTTGATCGGCTTGCCGACATAGGGGAAGTGGGGGTCGTCCTTCGCGATCGGCCGCGTGTCGGCACTGGTCACGGCCGAGACCGTGAGGTCGTGCGTCAACACGAGCCGCCGATCGGCGGTGAGCGCGACGTCGAACTCGAGCGCGTGCACCCCGAGCTCCATCGTGCGGCTCAGCCCCGGAAGAGTGTTCTCGGGCCAGAGGCCCCTCGCTCCCCGATGACCGTGAATCTCAACGCGCACACCGGGGACACTACCTGCCGCGCGCCACGAGCACGACGTGCCACGCCGCGCCCTTTTTGTGGTGGGTATGGCTATTCCTGGCTGAACGTCCACACATAGACCACCTGGTCCTTCTCAGGTACCCCGCCCGCGCCGCTGTACGTGGCCTGGGCCGCCTCGTTGCCCTCGTCCGTCGCCATCCACATGCCGTGGCAGCCGCGCTCGCGAGCGAGCCCTTCCAGGGCCGCGACCAGCGCCCTGGCGATGCCCCGGCCACGGAAGGACTCGTCCACGCCGAGCTCGTAGAGGAACATCTCGGTCCCCTTGTCGGGGTGGGTGGTCTCGACCCCGGTGATCATCCCGGCCGGGGTCTCGTCCACGTAGGCGATGAGCAGGTGGTGGCGCTCGTCCGCCAGGAACTTCGCGGTGGCCTCCGGTAGGGGAGCGGAGTCGAAGAGGTGACCGGCCGCCTCGACGACCTCGGGCTCGGTGGCACGACGGATCTCCATGCCCGGAGAGTAAGCGCAGGTCGCCGCGCCACGCACGGCATTTATTAGGTCGATAAATGCGACTCTGTGGCAATAAGCTGGCGGTCATGACGGAGGCACTCGAAACGGTCCGGCCGGAAATCGTCCAGGCCTGGGTCGACGGCTGGGTGGTCTCGCGCAGCGCCCCGCGGCCCGTACGGGAGCCATGGGGCCTGCGAGTGGACGTCGGCCGGCCCGGCCACGTCGCCCGCCACGTGCTGCCCGCGCCCACCCCCGGCGACCTGCGGTTGCTGGCCGAGACGATCAGCACTCCGGGCACCTGGCTCAAGCTCTGCGCACCCGCGGAGACGGTCGTCCCCTGGCTCACGTCGGCGTGGTCCATCGACGAGCCGGAGTTCATGATGACGGGGCCGCTGTCGCGGGGCCGGGTCGAGGCTCCCGACGGCTACACGCTGGCCGTCACCACCCGGTCGGACGTGACCGTGGCCCGCCTGCTCACGGCGGCGGGCGAGATCGCGGCCCGGGGGCAGATCGCGGTCACCGGGCGTACGGCGGTCGTGGACCAGGTCGAGACCGCCCCGAACCACCGCCGCCGCGGCCTGGGCCGCGTGGTCATGACGGCCCTGGCCGACACCGCCGCCTCGCGTGGCGCCAGGACGGGCATCCTGGTGGCCACTCCCGCCGGTCAGGCCCTCTACCGGAGCATCGGCTGGACGACCCGCACCCCGATGACCGCTGCCGTCCTGGCCGCCTCCTGACGTCCTGGGGGGCTTTTACGGTCGTTCGGGTACGGCCGGCGACGCGGTGCCGGCCGTACCCGTGAACCGGTTGGGTCAGACGAGCGAGCGGAGCACCAGCGTCTGGTCACGGCCGGGGCCGACGCCGATCGCGGAGATCGGCGCGCCGCTCATCTCCTCCAGCGCCCGCACGTACGACTGCGCGTTGGGCGGCAGGTCGTCGAAGGTCTTGGCGCCGGTGATGTCCTCCTGCCAGCCGGGGAACTCCTCGTACACCGGCTTGGCGTGGTGGAAGTCCGTCTGCGTCATCGGGATCTCGTCGTGCCGCGTGCCGTCGACGTCATAGGCGACGCACACCGGGATCCGCTCCAGCCCGGACAGCACGTCCAGCTTGGTGAGGAAGAAGTCGGTGACCCCGTTGATCCTGGTCGCGTAGCGGGCGATGACCGCGTCGAACCAGCCGCAGCGCCGGTTGCGGCCGGTGGTCACGCCGTACTCGCCGCCGGTCTTGCGCAGCCACTCGCCCATCTCGTCCTCCAGCTCCGTGGGGAACGGGCCGGAACCGACACGGGTGGTGTACGCCTTGAGGATGCCGATCACCTTCGTGAGCCGCATCGGCGGGATGCCGGACCCGGCGCAGGCGCCGCCGGCCGTCGGTGAGGAGGAGGTGACGAACGGGTAGGTGCCGTGGTCGATGTCGAGCAGCGTGCCCTGACCACCCTCCAGCAGCACGAACTTGTCCTCGTCCAGCGCCCGGCTCAGCACCAGTGAGGTGTCGGCGATGTGCGGCTTGAGGCGTTCGGCGTAGCCCAGGTACTCCTCCACGACGGCCTCGGCCTCGATGCCGCGCCGGTTGTAGACCTTGGTGAGCACCTGGTTCTTCTCGGTCAGCGCGACCTCGATCTTCTTGGCCAGGATGCCGGGGTCGAGCAGGTCCTGGACGCGTACGCCCATCCGGTAGATCTTGTCGCCGTAGGCGGGGCCGATGCCCCGGCCCGTCGTGCCGATCTTGGCCTTGCCCAGGTAGCGCTCGGTCACTTTGTCGAGCGCCTTGTGGTGGGGCATGATCAGGTGCGCGTCGGCGGAGATCAGCAGGCGCTCGGCGGAGATGCCGCGCGCGGCCAGCCCGTCGATCTCGCTGAGCAGGACCCCGGGGTCGATGACGACCCCGTTGCCGATCACCGGCACGACGTGCGGCGACAGGATTCCGGTGGGCAGAAGGTGCAGTGCGTATTTCTGGTCACCGATGACCACGGTGTGACCCGCGTTGTTGCCACCCTGGTAGCGGACGACGTAGTCGACGTCGCCACCGAGGAGGTCGGTGGCCTTGCCCTTGCCCTCATCGCCCCATTGGGCACCAACGAGAACGGCAGCCGGCATGGTTCAGTCTCCCGAGCACAAAACGAAACCCCTGGCGCAAGTGCGACAGGGGCTCTTGCGTAGAGAGACTACCCGAGTCGGCCTATTCGTCCCAAGTGCTAGTTCTTGGCCAGCGCGTCATAGGCGCTCTCGCTGCTGTCCTTGAGGAATTGCAAGCATCGTTCGGCCTCGTCCTTCTCGCCGATCGCCTGGGCGGCCCTGGAGAGCGAGTAGAGGCAGCGCAGGAAGCCGCGGTTCGGCTCGTGCTCCCAGGGGATGGGACCGTGCCCCTTCCAGCCGCTCCGGCGGAGCTGGTCGAGCCCGCGGTGGTAGCCGGTGCGCGCGAAAGCGTAGGAGGTGACGGCGTGGCCCTGCGCGAAGTACTCCTCCGCGAGCGTGGCCCAGGCCGCCGGGTAGGCGGGGAAACGGGCCGCCACGTCGGCGGCCTTGGCGCCGGCTTCCAGCGCCTCCCTGGCCTCGGGCAGGTCCGGCAGTTGAGTCGGGGGCGGCCCGGCGAGAAGGTTATCCATAGGACAAGTCATACCCGCCGAGCCGCCGCAGTGGCTAGGAGATCTTCGTCCCAGCGGATTTCAGGTGCTCACAGGCCTCGACGACGCGGGCCGCCATGCCGGCCTCGGCCGCCTTGCCGTAGGCGCGCGGGTCGTAGGCCTTCTTGCTGCCGACGTCGCCGTCGACCTTGAGTACGCCGTCGTAGTTGCGGAACATGTGGTCCGCGATCGGCCTGGTGAAGGCGTATTGGGTGTCGGTGTCGACGTTCATCTTGACGACGCCGTAGGAGATCGCCTCGTGGATCTCCTCCATCGCCGACCCGGAACCGCCGTGGAAGACCAGATCGAACGGTTTGTCCTTGCCGTACTTGGCGCCGACGGCGTCCTGGATCTCCTTCAGCACGCTGGGCCGCAGCTTGACGTGCCCCGGCTTGTAGACGCCGTGCACGTTGCCGAACGTGGCGGCCAGCAGGTAGCGGCCCTTCTCACCGAGCCCCACGGCCTCGGCCGTGGCCAGCGCGTCCTCGGTCGTGGTGTAGAGCTTCTCGTTCATCTCGCCGACGACGCCGTCCTCCTCGCCGCCGACGACGCCGATCTCCATCTCCATGATGATGTTGGCGCGGTGGCACTTGTCGATGAGCTCCTTGGCGATCTCCAGGTTCTCCTCCAGGGGTACGGCCGAGCCGTCCCACATGTGCGACTGGAAGAGCGGGTCGAGACCCTTGGAGACCCGCTCCAGCGAGATGTCGATCAACGGCCGCATGAAGCCGTCGAGCTTGTCCTTGGGGCAGTGGTCGGTGTGCAGCGCGACCGTCACCGGGTATTTGGCGGCGATCACCCTGGCGTACTCGGCCAGCGCCGTCGCGCCCGTCACCATGTCCTTGACCGTGGCGCCGGACAGGAACTCCGCGCCGCCCGTCGACACCTGGACGATGCCGTCGCTCCCGGCCTCGGCGAAGCCGCGGAGCGCGGCGTTGAGCGTCTGGGAAGAGGTCACGTTGATTGCCGGGTAGGCGAATCCGCCCGCCTTCGCGCGGTCGAGCATCTCGGCATAGACCTCTGGGGTTGCTATAGGCATGCTTCATCTCCCTGAGAAGTACGGCTTCGCGCAGCCCAGTATCCCGTTCCGCTACCCCGCGTGGTAGAGACAACGCGCGGCGGCCAAGGCCGTTCGCGACGGGTAGGCTCACCCCGTGGACTGGCTTTCCAATCTCCTGGACCCGACGTGGTGGCTGACGATGCTCGGCGCCTTCGCGACCGTCGGCGTTCTGGCGATCATCTTCGCCGAGACGGGCTTGCTCATCGGGTTCTTCCTGCCCGGTGACTCGTTGCTCGTCGCCGCGGGCATTTTCAGCTCCGCCGCCGCGGCGAAGGGGATTGGCATCGAGCCGCTGTCCTTCCCCGTGCTGCTGATCGCCACGCCGCTGTGCGCGGTGGCGGGCGCCCAACTCGGCCACCTCATAGGGGTCAAGATCGGCAGGAGACTCTTCGACAAGCCGGACTCACGGCTGTTCAAGAGGGAGTATGTGGAGAAGGCCGAGCACTTCTTCGTGAAGTTCGGCCCGGCCAGAGCGGTGATCATCGCGCGCTTCGTACCGATCGTCCGCACGTTCCTCAATCCGGTCGCCGGCGTCCTGGAGATGCCGGCCCGCACGTTCTTTCTGTGGAACGTGGTCGGTGGCGTGCTGTGGGTCGAGAGCATGCTGCTGATCGGCCACTTCCTCGGCAACCAGGTCGATCCGACCAAGATCGACAAGTACATCCTGCCGGGTGTCTTCCTCATCGTGCTCATCTCGCTGATCCCGATCATCGTCGAGGTCGTGAAGACCCGCAGGGCCGGCAAGCAACTACCGGAGCCCAACGGCAAGCACCACCGCGTGCGCTGATCCCACTGACGATCGTTTAGCGATCTTTTAGTGATCGAGATCGACCCCGCCTACGAGTACGCTCCCCCTTGTGGGACGCCACAGGTCAGATCCGATGGGCCTCGCCCGCCTCGCGCTCGCCGTTCTGGCGGCGGTGGCCGTGGTGACGCTCCTGGTCGTCGGCGGTCGCGCGCTGCTCACCTCGCTCGACACGCGGCAGCAGCAGCCCGAACGCGGGAAGGTCGCGGCCCAGCCGCAGGCCAGTGCCCAGGTGCCGACCGTCCGCATCGAGTGCGTAGCGGACACCTGCCCCCTCGTCACGGTCCGCGTGCCGGGCGGTGATGTGCTGCAATATCGCGACATGAGCAGGGGCGAAGAGGTCAGCTACTTCGAACCCGAGCTCGACGTGGTGCTCAGCGACGCCGCCACGGTCGTGGTGACCGAGAACGGCAAGCCCCGCGCGCAGGGCAAGGCCGGCGCGCGGGAGGCGTTCACAGTCCGGAGTCGTCGGGCGTGAACGGGGCGTGGGAGGTGTTCACAGCCCGAGGTCCTGGAGCGTGAACGCGGAGCGGTAGTCGAGCCCCTCCTCGGCCATTCGCCGCGCCGCGCCGCGCTCGACGATCGTGGCCACGGCGACCACCTCCGCGCCCGCCTCACGCAGCGCCTCGACGGCCGTCAGCGGGGAGGCGCCGGTCGTGGAGGTGTCCTCGACGGCCAGCACGCGACGACCCTTGACCTCCGGACCCTCGATCCTGCGCTGCATGCCGTGCGCCTTCTGCGCCTTGCGCACCACGAACGCGTCGAGCGGGCGCCCTTGCGCGGCGGCGGCGTGCATCATCGCGGTCGCGACGGGATCGGCGCCCAACGTCAGCCCGCCCACGGCGTCGTACTCCAGATCCTTGGTCAGGTCGAGCATCACCCTGCCGACCAGGGGCGCGGCCACCCCGTCGAGCGTGATCCGGCGCAGGTCCAGGTAGAAGTCGGCCTCCTGGCCCGAGGAGAGTACGACCTTGCCGTGCACGACGGCCTTCTTCTTGATCTCGGCGAGCAGGTTGTCGCGGTCTGTCATGGGTCCCAGCTTAGGGTCCTCGCGGTACGTCCAGGCGGCCCGCGTACGGCCGACCAGGAGGTCCACCTACGGCCAGCCGGGAGCACTGCCGGAAGGCCCGAAAGGTCCGTCGGAAGGTCTCTGAGGGTCGCCGGAAGGCCAAGGAGTGCCACTGGAAGGTCTGAGAGGGCCGCGGGAGGGCCCGGGAGTGCCACCGGTCCGAGCGGGCCGCCGGAGGCTCGGGAGTGCCGCCGGGAGGGCCGAGAGGGTCGTCGGAAGGTAAACACGGCCCTGCGGTTTAGCCGGGACGGTGGCTGCGGAATGCTCGGAGGTAAACTCTGGGTAATCGTGAGGTCACTATGAGTGCAGAATCGCCGCAGAGCGATGCGGATCTTCTCCACGCGGTCCGAGTCGGCGACGCCACCGCCTACCGCGAGCTCCACGACCGCCACGTGGCCGCCGCGCGCTCGCTGGCCCGCCAGCTCGTCAGGGGTGAGGCCGAGGCCGACGACGTGGTCGCCGAGTCGTTCACCAAGATCCTCGACCTCGTCGGCCGTGGCGGCGGTCCTTCGGCGGGCTTCAGAACGTACCTGCTGACGGTTGTGCGACGCACCGTCTATGACCGTACGCGGGTGGCCGACGGCCAGATAGCCCTGCGCGGGGTCGAACGCCAGGCGACCACGGGCGGGATCGAACGCCAGGTGATCCTGGGCAGAATCGAGGGCCAGGCGGTCATAGGCCGGACAGAGCGGCGGGCGGCCGTGGGTGGGGGCGAGTGCCAGGCGGCCGTGGGCGGGGCCGAGCGGCAGGCGGCTATGGGCGGGATCGAGCCGGTCGATCCCGGTGTGCCCTTCATCGACCCGGCACTCATCGGCCTCGAACGATCGCTGATCGCCAAGGCGTTCCTGTCGCTGCCCGAGCGGTGGCGGGCGGTGCTCTGGCACACCGAGGTCGAGCACTTGCCGCCCGCCGACGTGGCCCCGCTGCTCGGCCTGTCAGCCAACGGCGTCACCGACCTCGCCCGCCGGGCTCTCGCGGGCCTGCGCCAGGCGTACCTGCAGGCGCACCTGGCCGCGCCACCGCCCCACACGTGCCGGCTGGCGCTGGGCAAGATGAGCCGTTACGTCCGGGGCGTGCTGGCCAGGCGCGACTCCAAGGCGGTGGACGAGCACGTGAGCGGCTGCCCCGAATGCCGCGCGGTCCTGCTGGAACTGACGGACGTGAGCCGGGGGCTACGTGTCATCATCGGACCCCTGATCACGGGGCCGGTCTTCGCGGGGTACGCGGCGGCACTGGCCAACGAGAGAACCCCGAGCGACGGCCCGGATGGCCTTCCGGGCACACTGGGCCGCTTGGGGCGGGCGCCCGGGCGGCTGTTCGGGAGGGCGCGGGAGACGTCCGGGCAGGTGTCCGATCGGGCGCGGCGGGTGGCCGCGTACATGCTCGGTCGGGTGTGGCAGGCGCCCGGGCGCGTGTTCAGCTGGGTGTGGCGAGCGTCCGGACAGGTGCTCGGCCGGGTGCGCCGGGCGCCCAGATGTGCGCTCGGCCAGCTTTGGCTCCTGCCCAGATACGTGCTCAGCTGTGTCCGGGGCCGGCCCAGGCCCGCGCTCGGCTGGGTTCGGGGCGTGCCCAGGCGTGTGTTCGGCTGGGTTCGGGGCGTGCCCACGTACGCACAGGCGGCGGTGGCGGGTGGTACCGCCGCCGCTGTCGCGGCCGCCGCCGCGTTCACGCTGGTCTCGGCCGAGGAGCCGATGCCGAGGCCGGTCGCCAAGCCCGTCGCGTCAGCGGGGCCGCCTCCCGTACGACCGGCCGACAAGCCCACGCGGGTTCCTCCCGGTCGGCCGGACACCCCGTCGGCGGCGAGGGGGCACCGGGCGCGCCTGCACGCCACGATCGGCGTGCTCGGCGCACTGGTCCGCGACCAGCCCGGCATCATCGGGCTACGACTCCGCAACTCGGGCAACGCCCCGACCGCCGAACTCACGGCCACCGTGGACCTGCCCGCAGGCGTCACGCTGATCCCATCGGGCGATAACCGTCATGGCACCGCCGCAGGCGTGACCCTGACCCGCCCGCTCGGTTCCGACCACGGAGCGGCACCGATCCAGCGGGGCGGCGACGGGGACGGCGCCGCACCGATCCAGCCGGGTGCCTACGAGCACAGTGTCGCGGCGGGTGGGGCGCCGATCCAGCCCGGTGGCTACGGTCACGGTGTTGCGATGGTTACGCCCGTTGGGACCCTGGATGGCTGGACTTGTCGCCCGGCCGGGCACGGCGCCGTGTGTGCCAGGGGGCCGCTTGAGGCGCGTCGTCGCACCGCCGTGTTTCTGCGCGTTCAGGTGGCCGCCCAGACGCCCCAGGGCGACGGGCCCGCTGTGCGGATCACGTCCGGTTCGCTGCGGATCGGGGCGCGGTCAGCGGCCGGGGTACGGCGGGAGGGCATGCCCGCCAGGTTTGCCACCGACGGCAAGGTGACGGTCAGGGCGGTCGGCAACTCGCTCCTGAGTTGCCCGCTGGAGCGCGACGGCTGCGCGGAGGCCCGGCGGCGGGAGGGCGACAGGCGGGACGACGAGCTGTGGCCCATGGCGGTCGTCGACGGGGATGGGGTGCCGGATACGTACGCCTCCAGCGGCGCCATGCTGCGATTGCCCCCGGGCGGTCGGGTCGTGTGGGCGGGCCTCTACTGGTCGGCCAGTGGGGAGAACACGGGGCCGATCAGACTGCGGCCGCCGGGTCGGCGGCGTTACCTGTTCATCAGGCCCGAGCAGGTGACGGTCCGCGAGTTGCCCTCTGGGCCCGCCTACCAGGCGTTCGCCGACGTGACCGGGCTGGTCGGGAGTGTCAGGCAGGAGGGCACGTGGTGGGCGGCCGATCCGCCGATGGGGGAGGGGGTCGCGCAGCACGCCGGATGGAGTCTGGTGGTGATCGCGACCGATCCGACCGAGCCGTACAGCCACGCCGTGGTGCTCGACACACCGACCGTCATCGGCGGTGAGGCGGGTCAGGCCCGGATCCCGCTGGACGGGCTGGTCTCCGCGCCTGAACTCGCGCGAGGCCCGGGACGCCCACAAGGGAGCGTGGCTCCTGTGGCCGTGCGCGCGCGAGTCCCGAGCAGGCGCCCGGTCTCCGGGGGCTCGTCCAGGCGGGTTCCGTCGGGCGGGCTGGTGCCTGCTCGGATCGAGGTGGTGACCTGGGGCGGTGATGCCGATCTCGACGGTGATCGGCTCTCTCTGGGTTCGGGGCCGCTCACCCCCGCAGGAGGCGACCGTGACGCGGACAACGTCTTCGACGGCTCGTCCAACGGCGCCAAAGGGATGACGTTCGGTGTCGACGTCGACACGTTCGGCGGCGAACTCGGCCATGACCCGGCGCTGGCCATCGATACGCGGAAGGATGTGGTGTTGTTCGCGATCGCCGCCGTCAGCGTGCGTGCACGGTCGTGACGTACGTGCACGATAGTGACCAAAGTCCGACATATTGGTACGGTCAGCCCGGACGCACCGGCGTATGGTCAGGGCAGGGGCGAATCGTCGGGATTAACCTCGCGCGATCACCCGCTTTCATTACCCTGAGAGAGGGCCGCCCGCGAATCCGGCTCTGACGGTGCACAGTCTGCTAGGTCGGACCACCAGGAAAGGGGCCGTGTCAGTGGATCGCTGCGCGCTGTTCGTGGACGCTGGCTATCTGCTGGCCGACGGCGCGATGGCCGTGCATGGCACCCGCCATCGTGAAGCCGTGGCCTGGGACTATCCAGGGCTCTTGCAGCTCCTGTCGAACCTCTCGCGCGAGCGCACCGGCCTGCCGATGCTGCGGTGCTACTGGTATGAGGCGACCGTCGAAGGCCGCCGTACGCCGGAGCACGAGGTGCTCGCCGACATCCCCGGCCTCAAGCTCCGTCTCTCGCGCATCCGCCCCGGTCGGCGCGAGGGCGTGGACGCCCAGGTGCACCGCGACCTGATGACCCTCGCCCGCAACAGCGCCATCTGCGACGCCGTCGTGGTCAGCGGTGACGAGGACCTCGCCCAGGTCGTCAGCGACGCCCAGGACCTCGGCGTCCGGGTGACCGTGGTGCACATCGCGGTGGACGGCAGCTGGGCGGTCTCGCGCACGCTCATGCAGGAGAGCGACGACATCATCGAGCTGGGCGGCGTCCACCTGCGCCCCTACGTCAACGTGGTGGCCGGCGCCATCGAGGCGTCCAACGGACATCACCAGTCGGCCGGCAACGGCCACGCGCAGCGGGAGCTGCCGCCCGCCCAGCCGAGCGGGGGCAGCCACGCCGCCGACCGGGCGAGCCAGTCCGGTGCCAACGGCGCGATGCCATCGGCGGGACGTGGCCAGCAGTCGCCGCCCAGCTACGCCAATTACCAGCCGGATCCGACGCCGTCGGCCGCCCCGGTGACCGGACCCATCCCGCAGCAGCCGCAGGCGCCGACGACCGGGCAGTTCGCGTCGCAGTCCAACGGCACCTACCAACCGCCGCCGTCGCAGTCCAACGGCACCTATCAGCCCCCGCCGCCGCAGTCCAACGGCACTTACCAGCCCTCGCAGCTCGGCGCCTACACCGGCCCGCAGCCCGCGCCGGTCTCCCAGCAGCCCTCGGCGGCCACGGCCGGGGCGACCACGCTGTCCGACGCCGTCAAGGCCGCCCATCGCGAGGGGCACGACTTCGGCGAGTCCGTGGCCCGCGACGCGCCGGCCCTGTGGCTGGAGGCCGTGCTCGCGCGCAAGCCGCGGATGCCCTCCGATCTGGAGGCCCGCCTGCTGCAGGGGTCGTCCCTGCCGATCGACTTCCTGCTGCACGACGAGGTACGCCACGCGCTGCGCCGCGGCTTCTGGGACGCCTTGGAGCGCGCCAGACACTAGCCTGACGCGCTCCCTGAGGCCGGGCCTCCGCCGCTGCCGTCCAGACGCCAGCGGCGCCTCTGAGAACGATCTCAGCGCCTCAGGGACGCACATGAGCCTCGGGGACGCACATGAGACGGCGTCTCTCGTACGGACAAAGGCACAGCGCATCTCGTACGGGACGGCGTCTCTCGCACCGTGGCAAGGGACGGCGCGGCGGCCTACGACAGGGCGTCGAAGCCGGAGCGCAGGTGGGCGAGTCGGTCGGCGAGGTCGGCGAGCGGGACGGACAGCGTCGGGTCGTGCGACTTGTTGGCCAGCTCCCGCACCCTGCCCAGCTCGTCCTCCACCGCCGTCAGCCGCCGCGACAGCTCGGGCAGGATCGCCGCCTGGTCACCCGCGCCCGGCGGCAGTTCGCCGCTCAGCCGCTCGCGCAGCATCGACGCCTGCTCGGCCAGCCGTTTGTTCATGTTGTACAGCTCGGTGAACACCGACACCTTGGCCCGCAGCACCCACGGGTCGAACGGCTTGGTCAGGTAGTCGACGGCGCCCGCCGCGTAGCCGCGGAAGGCGTAGTCGGGCGCGCTGTCGACCACCGTGAGAAAGATGATCGGGATGTTGCGGGTCCGCTCCCGCCGCTTGATGTGGGCGGCCGTCTCGAACCCGTCCATGCCCGGCATCCGCACGTCGAGCAGGATCAGCGCGAACTCCGTGTTGAGCAGCGCCTTGAGCGCCTCCTCGCCGGACCTGGCGCGTACGGGCACCAGGTCGAGCGAGCTCAGGATCGCTTCGAGGGCGATCAAGTTCTCCTCGCGGTCGTCGACCAGGAGGATCTTGGCACGATCCGGCATGGATCACGCCCCTTCGGCAGTGGACTCGCCGCTCGACCGCCCCCGGCCGAGCCAACCGCGCAGCCGTTCGAGCAGCCGGTCGACGTCGACGGGCTTGGGTACGTAGTCGGACGCGCCCGAGGCGATGCTCTTCTCACGATCGCCCCGCATGACCTTGGCGGTCAACGCGATGATCGGGAGATCGGCGAACTGAGGCATGCGCCTGATGGCCGAGGTCGTGGCCCAGCCGTCCATCTCCGGCATCATGATGTCCATCAGCACGAGAGCGACGTCCTCGTTCCGTTCGAGCTGTTCGATTCCTTCCCGGCCGTTTTCAGCGTAGACGACCGTGGAGCCATGCCGTTCGAGGACGCTGGTCAGAGCGAACACATTGCGGATGTCGTCGTCGACGATGAGGATCTTCGCGCCGTTGAGCGGGTCGTCGCCGTGCCACTGGGTGGTCTCGGCGGGTGGCTCGATCAGCTCGGGCAGCGGCAGGTCGAGCGGCATGGGCGGCTCGTGCAGCGCGGCCGCGGTCTCCTCGACCGGCACGGCGAGCAGCTGCCTGCGCTCGACCACGGCGTCGGTGTCGGTCTCGGCCAGCGGGCCGGTGTAGGACGCCGGCAGGTAAAGGGTGAACGTGCTCCCCTTGCCCAGCTCGCTGTCGACGTGGATCTCACCGCCGAGCAGCCTGGCGATCTTGCGGCAGATCGACAGGCCCAGCCCGGTGCCGCCGTACTTGCGGCTGGTGGTGCCGTCGGCCTGCCTGAACGCCTCGAAGATGACCTCACGCTTGTCGGGCGCGATGCCGATGCCGGTGTCGATCACCTGGAAGGCCAGCAGGTCGTGGGCGCCGTGCAGGGTGTCGTCGTCGAACTGGACCCCCGCCGGCACCGGCGTGACCCGCAGCTTGACCTCCCCCTTCGGGGTGAACTTCACCGCGTTGGACAGCAGGTTGCGCAGCACCTGCTGCAGGCGCTGCTCGTCGGCGCGCAGTTCCTGCGGCACGTCGCAGTCCACCTCGACGGCGAACGCCAGCCCCTTGTCCTGGGCCAGCGGCGCGAACGCCGCCTCCAGGAGGTCGACCATCTTCGGCAGCGACACCTGGATCGGATGGATGTCCATCCGGCCGGCCTCGACCTTGGACAGGTCGAGCATGTCGTTGATCAGCTGGAGCAGCGCGGAGCCCGCGCCGTGGATCGTCCTGGCGAACTCGACCTGCTGCGAGGTCAGGTTGCCCTCGGCGTTCTCGGTCAGCAGCTTGGCCAGCACGAGCAGGCTGTTGAGCGGCGTGCGCAGCTCGTGGGACATGTTCGCGAGGAACTCGGACTTGTAGCGTGAGGACACGGCCAGCTGCTCGGCGCGTTCCTCCAGCGTGCGGCGGGCCTGCTCGATCTGGAAGTTCTGGATCTCGATGGCGCGGTTCTGCTTGGCCAGCAGCGCCGCCTTGTCCTCCAGCTCGGCGTTGGACCTGCGCAGCTCCTCCTGCTGGCGCTGCAGCTCGTCGGAGCGCTCCTGCAGCTCGCGGGTGAGCCGCTGCGACTCCGTCAGCAGGTCTTCGGTGCGCGAGTTGGCGATGATGGTGTTCATCGTGACGCCGATGGTCTCGACGAGCTGGGTCAGGAAGTCGAGGTGCACCTCGCCGAACGGGGTGAAGGAGGCCAGCTCCAGCACGCCCAGGACGCGGTTCTCGAACAGGATCGGGAGTACGACGATCTGCGCGGGCGTCGACTGGCTGAGGCCGCTGTCGATGGTGATGAACCGCGGCGGCACGTCGTCGAGGACGATGTGCCGGCCCTGGGCCGCGGCCTGGCCGACGATGCCCTCGCCGACCGCGAAGCGCTGGCGCGGGCCACGGTCTGGGCGTACGCCGTAGCCGCCGATCAGCAGCAGCTCGTGCTCGCCTTCGGGATCGACGCCGTAGAAGGCGCCATAGCGGGCCGACACCAGCGGCGTCAGCTCGCTCATCGTCAGCTTGGCCACCTCGAACAGGTCGCGGTGGCCCTGCATGAGCCGGGAGATGCGGGCCAGGTTGGACTTGAGCCAGTCTTGTTCCTGGTTGGCCTGGGTGGTCTCGCGGAGGTTGGCCACCATCGAGTTGATGTTGTCCTTGAGCTCCGCCAGCTCGCCCTGCGCCTCGACGGCGATCGAACGGGTCAGGTCGCCTCTGGCCACGGCGCTGGTCACGGTGGCGATCGCGCGTACCTGCGTGGTGAGGTTGCCGGCCAGTTCGTTGACGCTCTCGGTGAGCCGCTTCCAGGTGCCTTCCACGCCCTCGACCCGCGCCTGGCCGCCGAGCTGGCCTTCGGAGCCCACCTCGCGGGCGACTCGGGTCACCTCGGAGGCGAACGACGACAGCTGGTCGACCATCCGGTTGATGGTGGTCTTGAGCGCCAGGATCTCGCCCTGGGCGTCCACGTCGATCTTGCGGGTGAGGTCGCCGTTGGCGACCGCGGTGGTCACCTCGGCGATGTTGCGTACCTGGTAGGTCAGGTTGTTGGCCATGAAGTTGACGTTGTCGGTGAGGTCCTTCCAGACACCCGACACGCCCTGCACCCGGGCCTGGCCGCCGAGCTGACCCTGTGTGCCGACCTCGCGGGCGACTCGGGTCACCTCGTCGGCGAAGGACGACAGCTGGTCGACCATCGTGTTGAGGGTGTCCTTGAGCTGGAGGATCTCGCCCTGCGCGTCAACGGTGATCTTCTTCGACAGGTCGCCCTGGGCCACCGCGGAGGAGACCGCCGCGATCTGGCGCACCTGGGAGGTCAGGTTGTTGGCCATGGAGTTGACGTTCTCCGTGAGGTCCTTCCAGACCCCGGAGACGCCGCGTACCTGTGCCTGGCCGCCTAGCTGCCCCTCGGTGCCCACCTCGCGGGCGACTCGGGTCACCTCGGAGGCGAACGACGACAGCTGCTCGACCATCGTGTTCATGGTCGACTTGAGCTCCAGGATCTCGCCCTGGGCGTCCACGTCGATCTTGCGGGTGAGGTCGCCGTTGGCCACGGCCGTCGTCACCTGGGCGATGTTGCGTACCTGATAGGTCAGGTTGTACGCCATGGAGTTGACGTTGTCGGTGAGGTCCTTCCAGACGCCCGACACGCCCTTCACCTCGGCCCGCCCGCCCAGCTTGCCCTCGGTGCCGACCTCGCGCGCCACGCGGGTCACCTCGTCGGCGAAGGACGACAGCTGGTCGACCATCGTGTTGAGGGTGTCCTTGAGCTGGAGGATCTCGCCCTCCGCGTCGACGGTGATCTTCTTCGACAGGTTGCCCTGGGCCACCGCCGTGGCCACGGTCGCGATGCTGCGTACTTGGCTGGTGAGGTTGTTGGCCATGAAGTTGACGTTGTCGGTGAGGTCCTTCCAGACGCCCGACACGCCCGACACCCGGGCCTGGCCGCCGAGCTGGCCCTGTGTGCCGACCTCGCGGGCGACTCGGGTGACCTCCTCGGCGAAGCCGGAAAGCTGGTCCACCATCGTGTTGACGGTGTTCTTGAGCTCGAACATCTCGCCCACGGCGTCGACCGTCACCTTGCGGCTCAGGTCGCCCTTGGCCACGGCGGTGGTCACGACCGCGATGTCACGCACCTGCGCGGCCACCCGGGAGGACATCGTGTTGACGGCCTCGGTGAGGTCGCGCCAGCTGCCGGACATGCCGCGCAGGTTGGCACCGCCACCCAGCCGGCCCTCGGTGCCGGCCTCCCTGGCCACCCGCGTGACCTCGGAGTTGAACAGCGCGAGCTGGTCGACCATGCCATTGATCGCCTTGCCCAGGCGGCGCACCTCGCCGCGGGCCGAGCGGTCGAGGTCGATCCGCCGCGACAGGTCGCCCTTGGCCACCGCGTCGATCACGTCGGCGGCACCGCTCACCGGGCTCACCAGGGCGTCGATCAACATGTTGACCGACTCGACGCTCTCCGCCCAGGCGCCGACTCCCGGCCCCGGTGTCAGCCGCTCGCCGAAGCGGCCCTCCTTGACAACTTCCTTGCGTACGCGCACCAGCTCGTTGGCGAGATGTTCGCGACGATCGGCCACTTCGTTGAGCAGCAACCGCACTTCACTGAGGATGCCGGCCGGGGCATGCGGGACCCGGCGGCGGAAGTCGCCGTCGCGCCAGGAGAAGAGGGTCTCCAGGATCGGGACGAGGTCCGACTCGGTGTAAGTCCTCTCCTCAGAGCTCAATGCGGCCTTGGCCGTTGTCATGGGGCCTCCTTCACTCCCGGGGTGCCACCGCGAGTGAGTCAAGTCTGTCACGATGAGTAGCTCATAGTCGCGTCCTTGGATTTACCCCAAGTCAGCAGGAAGTGTGGTAGGCACGATGCGATGACTGCTACTCCCCATGCGGTGCTGGCCGCTACGTTCGCGCCCGGCGACACCGCCGTGACGGCTGCGATGAGGTTCACCCGTGAGGTGATGACCGCGTGGGCAGTCGGCAGCGTGCTGCATCTGGCCGAGCAGGTCGCGGGTGACCTGGCACAACAGGTGGTGGACGAGCCGTTCGAAGTCATCTGGAAGCATTTTGGTGACGCCGTGCAGGTCGAGTTGAGACAGCGGAGCACCTCGCAGGGCGACCCGAAGGCTCCGTCTGTGGGGGTGGAGGAGTGGGGAATCACCTTCGCAGGTGATTCTCGTGTCCATTGGGCAAGACTCACGCTACCCGGCTCAACGGACAGAGTGGCATCCGAATGGCTGGAGGAGAGCGCCAGAGGGCCGCATTGGCTGGGGTTCCTGGCTGACGCGAGTGACCTCCTCGCGGGCACTCTCGACCCCGACATGGTGCCCGCCATCATCGCCCAGATCGTGGTGCCGCGACTGGCGAGCTGGTGCGCCGTCTACACCTCTGACACCGCTGTCGGACCGCTGCGGCTGGTCTACCTCTGGCACGCCGACGAGGCCAGGATCGACGGGCTGCGCGAGCAACTGGGCGACATGGACGCGATGATCGCCGACGCCCACGTCACCTCCACCGTCCACCTGGCCGACTCGCAGGTGCTCGCGGTCCCGCTGACCGCGCGCGGCCGGGGCCTGGGCATGATGTGCCTGGGCCGGCCCGACCGCTTCCCCGACGAGGTCATCCAGTTCGCCGAGGACATCGCCAGGCGGGCCGCGCTGGCCACCGACAACGCCCGCGTCTACGCCCAGCAGGCCGCGGCCAACCGGGCGCTCCAGCGCAGCCTGCTCCCGCCGAACGAGCCCGAGGTGCCCGGCCTCGACTACGGCGTCGTGTACGAGCCCGCCGGCGAGGCCAACGAGGTCGGGGGCGATTTCTACGACCTGTTCAAGGCCGGCGACGACTCCTGGCGGTTCGCGATCGGCGACGTGTGCGGCACCGGCCCGGAGGCCGCCGCCGTGACCGGTCTGGCCCGCCACACCCTGCGCCTGCTCGCCCGCGAAGGCTACGGGGTGGCGGCGGTGCTCGGCCGCCTCAACCAGGCGATCTTGGAGGAGGGCGAGCGGGCCAGGTTCCTCACGCTGCTGCACGGCGACATCACGCCGGTGCCGACCGGTCTTGAGGTACGCCTGGTGTCCGCCGGTCATCCCGAGGCGCTGCGCCTCAAGCCGAGCGGCGTGGTCGAGACGGTGACGACCCCGCAGTCGCTGCTCGGGGTCTTCCACGAGGTGGTGTTCGAGGCCGACACGCTGCATCTCGACCACGGCGACGTGCTGCTGGCGGTGACCGACGGGGTGACGGAGCGGCGCTCGGGCGGGCGGCTGCTCGACGACGACGGCGGGCTGGCCAAGCTGCTCGCCGAGTGCGCCGGGCTGTCGGCCCGCGCGGTGGCCGAGCGGATCCGCCGAGGGGCGGCCGACTTCGCCACGGAGCCGAGCGCGGACGACCTCGCGATCGTGGTCCTCCGCGCCCGCTGACCCCGAGGTCCTCCGCCCCTGCTGATCCCTCGACGTCCTCCGCGCCCGCGGACCCCTCGATGTCCTTCACGTCCGCTGACCCTCGTGGGCCTTTTCGGCTGACTGCCGACTTGGCGAATGGTCGATTATCAGTGTGGATTTACATGCTTGCGGGCGAATTCAAGCTGTAGCGCGATTTGTGCGATCCGTTCGGACATGACCAGCGAGCCACGGATGGCGTCGTAGGCGTAAACCTCATGCTCCCGCCCGTGCTCAGCAAGTTTCGCCACATACTTCTCGATCTGCCGCAACGGGCAGCGGCTGTCGTTCTCGCCGGCCAGGATCAGCACCGGACTCTCCACCCGGTCCACGTACGTGATCGGAGAGCTGGCCGCATAGCGTTCGGGCTGCTCGTCGGGCGAGCCGCCCAGCAGCGCGCGGTGGTAGGCGCGCAGGCTCTCGGCCTCGTCCTCGTAGGAGGTCTCGTGGCAGGCGATCGGCACCGCCGCGATGCCGGCCGTCCACAGCTCGGGCTGGGTGCCGAGGCCGAGCAGCGTGAGGTAGCCGCCCCAGGCGGTGCCCGTCAGCAGCATTCTGGCGGGGTCGGCGATACCGCGCTCCACGACGTGCTCGCGTACGGCGGCGACGTCGGCCAGCTCGATGTGGCCGATGTCGCTGTGGAGCGCGTCGCGCCAGGCCGAGCCGTAGCCGGTCGAACCGCGGTAGTTGACCCGCACCACCGCGAAGCCGGCGTCCACCCAGGCCGCGACCTCGGGGGAGAAGGCGTCGCGGTCGTGCGTCGTCGGGCCGCCGTGCAGCAGGAAGACGGTCGGGAACGGCGCGGCGCCGGACTCGGGACGGGAGACCAGCGCGTGGATCCTGCCGCCGGGGCCGGGCACGTCGAGGTCCTCGACGGGCACGCTCGGCGGTGCCGAGGGGCCGCTGGAGTTGAGCACGACCTGGCCGTTGCTGGAGCGGATCACCGGTGGCCGGGAGGCGCTGGACCAGGAGTATTCGACGTTGCCGCCGGGGCGCGGGGCCGCGGCGTCGATCACGCCGTGGGGCGTCTCGAGCAGGGTCAGCCCGCCGCCCGCGAGGTCGTAGCGGTGCAGATAGCTGCGGGCGCGGTTGTCGCGGAGGATCAGCAGGCCGCGGCCGTCGTCGTACCAGCTGGCGGTCAGCTCGCCGGAGTCCTTCATCCAGATCTCGCGCTGCTCGTCGGTCGCCGGGTCCCAGACCAGGGGCGCCTGACGCTGACGGCGCTCGTGCAGGGCGAGCATCCGGCGGTCGCCCGGCACCGGGGCGAACTTGAGGCCGATCACGCCCTTGTCGGGGCCGTCGTAGAGCTCGCCGACGACGTCGCCGTTCGGGCGTACGACGCGGAGCGCCGGATGACGGAAGTCGCCATACTCGGCATGATTTATCGCGATAAGTGAGCCGTCGAGGGACATGTCGGCGACCCAGGCCGCCTCGGCGTGCTCGTACAGCAGGCGAGACGGTTCGCCGGGCCGTACCAGATGGATCCTGAACGAGCCCTCGCTGGCGAGGCTGATCGCCGCGTGGCCCGCCATGGACAGGGCGATACCGCCCGGCTGGCCGGGCTCCAGGTCGGGAGCGACCGGCTCGTCGGGGCCGCCGGTGAACGGCTGGCGCCACCACGTGCCGAACTCATCGCCCTCGGTGTCGGCGAACCAGTAGATCCACTGGCCGGTGGGGTCGATCGCGGCGTGGGCCGTGCCCTTGGGCCGGTCGGTCACCTGGCGGTTGGCGCCGCTGGCACGGTCCCAGGCGTAGACCTCCCAGGTGCCGGTGGCGTTGGAGCGATAGATCGAGCGGTTCGGGGCCAGCCGTGCCCAGGAGGGCAACGTCATGCGCGACGCTCGGAACCTGGCCTGCCAGCGTTCCTCGGCCTTCATCCGGCGCGCCCCCCTCCCTCTCGCCCCGCCTCCGGGCGTGGGTTGCCGTCCAGTATTGCGCTTGTCTCGCGGAAATACTCCGGGAATGTGGGGGAATTTCGGGCTAAATGCCCCATCATTAACACGAGTCCCAGATGTCCGTCAAGGAACAGCCCTTGATCGCGGCGGGGCCTCGAAGATAGACAGGTGGAACGCGGCCTTGGCCGCCACTTTTTCCCGCTTTTTCACGGCATCCCGTGACAGATAGTTCGAAATCCGCTCCGCCAGCTCGGCCGCCTCAGTGTGCCACGCGCTCGGTCCCATCCCCACCACACCGGCGACCTCGTCGGGACCCAGCTCCAGATCGAACTCGACCGTCCGCCGCTCGGTCTCCTCGAAGCCTTCCAGGCTCCTGGCCAGCCGCCGCTCCTTCTCCTCATCGACGGAGAGCAGCCCCAGCTCCTCGACGAGCGGGCTCAGATGCGCCTGAGCGGGTGTCACGACGACCACCGCGCCGCCAGGCCGCAGAATGCGCCGGAACTCGGGACCGTTCCGCGGCGCGAACACGTCGATCACCACGTCGGCCACCCCGTCCCTGATGGGCAACGGCCGCCACACGTCGGCCACGAAGGCGCCGGCCCTCGGATGCGACCGAGCGGCACGCCGCACGGCGTGCTTGGAAACGTCGAATGCCATCCCGATGCCACGGTCCACCGCTCTCAGCACCGTCGCCAGGTAGTAACCGGTCCCGGCTCCGGCATCAACGATCACGGGCTCCGGCGCGTGATCGGCGTCCTGCCGCGCCGTCCCTGCTCCACGAGCCACTGCGGCACTACGGTACGCCTTCTCGGCCGCCGCGTCCGGCAGTGCCGAGAACCTATCCCTACGGAAAGCATCGTCTTCCCGGCCATTGGCGCCGAATATCCTCAACCGCACACTCTCGGCGAGCGCGTCGGCGAGCGGAGCGTAGTGTCCGGTTCCCAGGAACTCGGCCCGCGCCGCCACCATTGCCGCGCTGTCAGCCGTTCCCGGTGTCCGCGAGCCGACCAGGAGACTCACATAGCCCTGCTTGGCCACGTCGTACGCATGGCCTTCGGCGCAGCGGAGCGTGTCACCCGCCGACCACATCTCACGGGCGCAGACGGGGCAGGCCAGGTATTTGATGATGTCAGCAAGCATGCGCCCATTGTCATGGCCCGGGGGACCTGACGCGCCAGGGGGTCAGGCGCCGGCCTCAAGCAGGAAGGCCGCGTTGGAGGGCGTCTCGCGGAGCTTGCCGACCAGCAGCTCCAGCCCCTGCTGCCGATCGAGCGCGCCGAGCATCCGGCGCAGCTTCCAGACCACCTGCCGCTCGCCGGCCGGCAGCAGGATCTCCTCTCGGCGGGTGCCGGAGATGCCCAGGTCGACCGCGGGGAAGAGGCGTCGTTCGGCCAGGTCGCGGGCCAGGTGCACCTCCATGTTCCCGGTGCCCTTGAACTCCTCGTACAGGCTGTTGTCCATGCGCGACCCCGTGTCCACCAGCACGGTGGCCAGGATGGTCAGGGAGCCGCCGCCCTCCACGTTGCGCGCGGAGCCGAAGAAGCGCTTCGGCGGGTACAGCGCGGTGGCGTCGATGCCGCCGGTGAGCACGCGGCCCCCGCCGGGGGCCAGGTTGTTGTACGCGCGCCCGAGCCGCGTCAGCGAGTCGAGCAGTACCACGACGTCCTCGCCGTTCTCCACGAGGCGCTTGGCGCGTTCGATGGCCAGCTCGGCGACGGCGGTGTGGTCGCGGTCGGGGTGGTCGAAGGTCGAGTAGAAGACCTCGCCCTGGATGGAGGCGCGCATCTCCGTGACCTCTTCCGGCCGCTCGCCGACGAGCACGACCATGAGGTGCGTCTCCGGGTGATTGCGCGCGATGGCCGCCGCGAGCGCCTGCATGACCATGGTCTTGCCGGCCTTGGGCGGGGCCACGATGAGCCCGCGCTGGCCCTTGCCGATGGGCGCGAACAGGTCGATGACGCGGGTGCTGAGCGACTCGGTCTCGATGCGCAGGCGTTCGGTGGGATGGATCGGGATCAGGTCCGCGAAGTGCGGGCGGTACCGCCAGTCGGCGGTGCCGTTGACGGACTCGACCTCGACCGGTTTGCCGCCCGCGACGGTGGCGACGACGTGGTCGCCGGGGCGCAGGCCGAGCTGCTTGACCCGGTCGGGCGGCACGCGGACGTCATCGGGGCCGGGCAGGTGTCCCGCGCGGATGAAGGCGCCCTTCTCCCGTACGTCGAGCAGGCCACTGACCTGCCGAATGGGCGCACCGGAGCGCGGTTTGGGAATGGTTTGAACAGACATGATGAACCCTCCTCGAGGGCACCGCCGAAGAAAGCCGGCGAGTGTGAAGAATGAGCCGGGCCCGGGAACACCGGGCGGGCTATGGGGGAAGTGGCGGAGCTGGAAGCTCAACGCCGCTGGCAACGTATCACACGTTCCGGCCCATACAACACCTAGCCCGCTTGGGCTATTCCCGGGGGGTTCTCGGCTCTTCCGCCTCGCCGCCGGGGGCGCGGCGTAACAATGTTCTCCTCGGTGCCCGAGTGCTGCGAATTACCCGCAGCAGGTGTGCACGACGACACAGATCGCCCATCAACGCACCGGCAACCTGTCAAGTGAGATGCAGGGCCGCTGCAATCCGATGAGGCTTTCATAGAACCACGAACTCCTTGGGGGGATCACGATGAAGACCAGCACCCGTTGCCCACGGTGTCACAACGAGCTCGACGAGGGCCCGATCATCTATCGGTGCGCCCACTGCAGCCGCGCCGTCTACGCCGCCGACGTCGAGAACGAGTACGTTCCGCGCCAGCGCGTGGCCGCCTAATCTGGGCGAATGCCACACAAGCCGCGCACGATCTCCGGCGTCGAAGTGACGCCTCTCTGCGACGCCGTGGGTCCCATGGGCCCGGCGATCCGCCGCCCGCTCACCGAGATGTTTCCGGGGGGAGGGCTCGCGGACGAGCCGTGGATCCTGCACTTCCACTGTTACTTGCTACGTGACCGGGCGGGCCGGGTCACCCTGGTCGACACCGGCATCGGCGCCGCGGACTCACCGGCGTCGACTTGGGCGCCGGTGCCGGGGACACTGCCCGGTGAGCTGGCCGCCGCCGGGGTCGAACCGGCCGACGTCGGCACCGTGATCCTCACGCACCTGCACAGCGACCACGCCAGTGGCGCGGTCGCGGACGGCCGGCCGCTGTTCGAGAACGCCAGGTACGTTCTCCAGCAGGCCGAGGTCGACGCGGCCCACGGCGCGATGCTCGACCAGATCGTCACTCCCATCAAGGGCCAGTTGCAGGTGGTCGACGGCGATTCCCAGGTCGCGCCGGGCGTACGCGTCCAGCTCACCCCGGGGCACACCCCAGGCCACCAGATCGTCCGGCTGGGCGAGCTGGCGATGATCGGCGACCTGGTGCTGCACCCGGCGCAGCTGGCCGATCCGAGCGTCCGTTACGTCTACGACGACGACCCGGCGGCGGCCGCCGCCACCCGCGCCGAGGTGCTCGGCGCGCTGCGGGCCGAGCGCGCGGTCCTGGCCACCGCCCACTTCAGCGACCCGTTCCTGGACCTCAGCTTTCCGTAGGAGGGTCCTCAGGCGGGTACCGGCTGGTCGGCCAGCAGGTCGGCGGGGAGGCTGACGAGAGCGGTGAGCCCCCCGTACGGCGAGACGTCGAGCGTGACCTTGATCCCGTTCCTGGCCGCCAGCCTGGCCACCACGAACAGCCCCAGCTGGTCACTCTGCGCCAGGTCGAACTCCGGCATCTCGGCCAGCCGCGTGTTGAGCTCGTCGAGCTCGACCCTGGTCAGGCCGAGACCGCGGTCCTCGACCTCGACGGTCACTCCATGCGGGGTGATCGTGGTCCGCAGGTCCACCCGGGTCTGCGGCGGCGAGAAGAGCGTGGCGTTCTCGATCAGCTCGGCCATCAGGTGGGCGACGTCGGTGACCGCCGAGCCGACCAGGGAGACAGGCGGCGGCTGCAGCACCTCGACCCGCGGATACTCCTCGACCTCGGCCACGGCCGCGCGCAGCACGTCGTGGATCGGCACCGGGTTGCGCCAGCCCCGGCCGGGCGCCTGGTCGGACAGGATGATGAGGCTCTCCGCGTGCCTGCGCATACGGGTCGTGAGGTGGTCGAGCTTGAACAGGTCGCCGAGCGTCTCGGGCTCCTCCGCCCCGCGTTCCATGCTGTCGAGCTGCAGCAACTGGCGGTGGAGCAGCGTCTGGTTGCGCCGGGCCAGGTTGACGAAGACCTGGCTGACGCCGTGACGCAGCCTGGCCTGGCTCAGCGCCGCTGTCACGGCCGTGGCCTGCACGTTGTTGAACGCCTGCACGATGTCCAGCACCTCGCTGGTGTCGGTCTTCACCTCCAGCGGCGGCAGCTCGTCAGGCGTCGGCGCGCCGACGTTCGTACGCAGCCGCTTGACCAGCGCCACCAGGCGTACCTCAGCCAGCTCGGTGGCGGCGTCGCGGAGCCCGGCGAGCTCGCGTACCAGGCGACCGCGGAAGCGGAGCGACAGCAGGATGGAGGCGAGGACCGCGAGCAGGCCGACGCCGCCCGCAACGCCGATCTTGATCAGCACGTTGACGGCAGCGGGCGTGACGCGCTGCGTGATCTCCCGTACGGCCTGGCGTTGGTTGCGATCGACGGCCGTCCACAGGTTGCTCGCGTCGACGGGCCAGGTGGCCGCCGTGGCGGGCAGGCCGTTCGTGGTGGCCTGGCCCATGATGGCGTCCTCCGCGCGCATGAACTCGCGGTAGGCGGGCGAGGAGACCAGCTGCTCGTACGGCCCGCGCAGCTCGGAGTCGAGGTGGGACAGCGCCTGGGTGTAGAGCAGGCGCCTGGTGGCGACCATGCCGGTGAACTCACGGCGCTCAAGGGTGGTCGCCTTGCCCCTGTCCAGGACTACGGCGATGATCGCCCGCTCTCTCGACAGCAGGTCCTTGGCCTCGCCCAGCATGGTGACGGCGCGGGCCTGCCGGTAGAGCGTCATGTCCGGCATGAGGATCATCGCGTCGTACATGCGGAAGGAGGCGTCGGCGATCTGGCTGTAGCCGTCGATCACGTCGAGCGGGGCGGGGTTTCCGCCATCGACCTGGCGGCGGATCGCGGGTAGCGCGTCGAGCCGGTCGTACAGGGCTCTGAGCTGCACGGCCATCCCGGACGAGATGGCCTGCTGGTCGCCGGCCAGCTTGCGGAAGTCCGCGACGGCCTTGTCCGTCCGGGCGCGTTGCCTGGCCAGCTGGGTGGTGCCGCGCTTGGTCGTCAGGAACTCGACGGAGGCCAGCCGCTCGTTCTGGAGCTCGACGTTGATCTGCTCGGACGGGTCGGCCAGGTTCGTCACCAGATCGTTGATCTCCAGCAGGCGCAGGCCGTCGCCGCCGGTCAGTGTCGCCGCGAAGGCCCACAGGCCGACCAATGACGTGAGCGGGACGATCAGCAGGATGAGGAGCTTGATGGCGATGGGACGGCCACGCGTGGGGGGCATGCGACCTCCGGAGGCATGATGAGATCGCCTCGCAGAGTACACCCCCTTTTGCCGGGATTTCTGGCGACGGCTCGGCGCGAGGGCCCTGACGCCCCCGCGCCTGCCGCGCTCAGGGCTACCGCCGCCTGGTGTTCTCGGCGCCACCGGCCACGAGCCGGTCGGTCGACTCGGACTCGTTCACAGGCTCGGCCCGGCGTGCGTGCTCAGGCGCGCGCACCTGCTCGGGGACGCGCAGGTTCTGCGTCTCGCGCATGTCCGGCTCACGCGCGTGCTCAGGCTCGCGCGTGGCGGCGTGCTCGTGCTGCAGCTTCCGCTCCAGCTCGCGCTTCTCCTCTTCGAGCCGGGCCACCCGGCTGGAGGCCTCGGCGCTCGCCACGCGCTTCTGGCGGCGACGCTTGGCCGACCGGCGGGAACCGGAGCTGATCATCGCGATGCCCAGCAGCAGCACGGCCGTGGTCACGGCACCGGCGATGAACATGCCGAACGAATTGAATTCGAACGTGTAGCCGAACAGAATGTACCTGGAGGTCTCCTCGGCGGCCACCAAGGCGATGGCGCCACCGGCGAGCAGGACCAGGAGTAGACCCAGCAAGATCATTTCAGCTCACTCCCTGTCGTCAGAGCGAGTCTCTACTGCCCCGGCTCGGGCGGACTATGCCCCGCGATCGCCGATCCGGCCGGGGTTGCCGGTCATCATGGAGATCATGAGACCTGAGCCCGGCCAAGTGCTGCACTTCTCCGAGGACCCGACGATCGAGCTGTTCGTGCCGCACGTGGCGCCGACCTCCGCCCTGCGCGAGCCGTACGTCTGGGCGGTCGGCTACGAGCGCTGTCCCGACTACTGGTTCCCGCGGGCCTGCCCGCGGGCGATGGCCTGGAAAACGGCCGGCACCAGCGAGGCAGACGCCGACCGGATCATCGGCGCGGGCTGCGGCGACCGGGTGCACGCCATCGAGTACGGCTGGCTCAAGGCCCTCATGGACGTCGGCCTTTACGCCTACCGGCTGCCCGCCGGCCCTTTCCGCGCCATCGGCGACGACGGGCACGCGCTCGTGGCCGAGGTGCCGGTGAAGCCGCTCGGCCCGGCTGAGCCGGTGCCGGATCTCTTGGACCTGCACGAGGAGGCCGGGATCCAGCTGCGCGTGCTGGACAACCTCTGGCCGTTCTGGAACGAGGTGACGGCCAGCACGCTGGGCTTCAGCGGGATACGGCTGCGGAACGCTCGTCGATGAGCGCGGCCAGTTCGGCGGCCGACATCGAGCCGGGCGGCAGCTTCTCGCGCGCGTGGCGGTTGGCCTCGCGCTGGAGCACCTCGTTGGCCGGGGTCGGGATCCCGTACTCGCGGCCGAGCAGCACGATCTCGCCGTTGAGGTAGTCGGCCTCGATCGAGCCGCTGGACCTGGCCAGGCTCTGCCAGGAGGATCCGCCGCCGCGTTCGATGCCCTCGATCGGCCGGTTGTCCACCTTGTTGCCGCGGACCTCCGCCTGCTCGCTCGGCGTGGCGTAGGGGATGCCCGCCTCCTCCAGCACGGCCATGCCCTCGGCCCTGGCCTGCTCGGTCAGCGCCTCGCCGCCGGAACCGCTCCGGCAGACCGCGTCGACGGCGTTGTTCAGGTTGCCGAGCAACTTGGCGTACTTCCAGCGCATGACGTCTGGTGCGTCGAGCCCGTACATGCCGCTCTTGTTGAGGTCGGTGACGAGCTGCCGGGAGATTTCATCCACACCCTGTGGATAACGTCCGACATGCAGCATGCCCGAGTACGGGTGGCCGAAGGCCGCGACCGTTCCGGGCTCCAGGTGTGAGGCGGGCAGCCACACGCACATGCCGTAAACCTTCTCGAACCTCCGCAGGACGGTCCGCTCG
The DNA here is from genome assembly GCF_040648495.1 of Nonomuraea sp. NPDC049129. NCBI lineage: Bacteria > Bacillati > Actinomycetota > Actinomycetes > Streptosporangiales > Streptosporangiaceae > Nonomuraea > Nonomuraea sp. NPDC049129. The sequence goes on from NZ_JBEZDU010000008.1 coordinate 125,601, forward strand.
TTGTCGACGCCGTTCTGGGCGCACACCACCGGCAGGTGCCTGGGCCACGGGTCGAGCGCGCTGATCGTGTCCTGCGACTTGGTCGCCACGATCAGCACGTCGTCGTCGCGCGTCGGCACAGGGCCGTCGGCCACGGGCACGTCCAGGGTCTCGGTGGAGTCGGGCGTGATCAGGCGCAGCCCGCCGCTCTTCAGCGCCTCATAGTGGGCGCCGCGCGCGACCAGCACGACCTCGTGCCCGCCCTGGAACAACCGTGCCCCGATAGTGCCGCCAACTGCTCCTGCTCCGATGACTATGTAGCGCATCGTCCGAGAATGGCACCGTTCACTCGGCGAGCGCCACCTGGGCGTGCGGAGCCATCGCCCCTCTGGTGCGCTCCCGGAGGATCGTCTTGAGTACGCGCCAGCCATCGCGTACGGCGTGCAGGTTGCTCTCGCCGTGGATGCGGGAGTGCTCGTGGCTGGGCACCTCGCTGATGCGGAGTCCGGCCTGGGCGGCTCGGACGTTCATCAGCGTCTCGATCTCGAAACCGTCGCAGTCCAGTGCCATCGCGTCCAGGTGGTGGGCCCAGAACGCGTTGTAGCCGTAGCACAGGTCCGTGTAGTGGGTGCCGTACAGCAGGTTCGTCAGGCCCGTGAGGACCTTGTTGCCGAGCGAGCGCAGCGGGCTGATGTCGTCGGAGCCACCGCCAGGGGCGTACCTGGAGCCCTTGGCGAAATCGGCGCCTTGAACCAGGGCGCTGACGAAGGAGAAAATCTCTCCACCGTCGGTCGACCCATCGGCGTCGATCATGACGATGATGTCGCCACGTGCCGCCGCGAATCCCTCAATGAGGGCGTTGCCCTTGCCGCGTCCCGACTGCGCCACCACGCGCAGGTCGGGCCGGAGCCGCCGGGCCACGGCTACCGTGTTGTCGGTCGAGTTGCCGTCGACGAGGACTACTTCGTCGATCCAGGTGGGCAGCGTCGCGAAGACGTGAGGGAGATTGCCTGCCTCGTTCATCGCAGGAACGACTACAGTGACGCTCACGGCGAAGGGCTTGTTCATGCCCCGAAGGTGCGCTGGCCCGCATGCAAGCCGCTTGACAGCTTCTTGCATCGATTGCGGTTATATGTATATGTCCGCTTATATAGTCCCGGGTTTCAGCCCAACTGAGGCAGCCGGATATTTAGCGGAGCAAAGGAAGCCGCCCGGTGTGGCGCTCCACCGCGGCGCGCGGGCCGAGCAGGCTGACCGCGTAATAGGGCGGGTCCTCGGTGCGAGCGAGCTCGGCCAGGTAGTCGTCGTAGACGTTCGTCCGCTGGGCGATGGCCGCCATGTCGGTGACGACCAGGTCGGGCTCGGCGGCGGCGTCGGCCCGCACCCGGCTGACGATCGCGGCGGGCGCGGCCAGCACCGTGCAGCCGATCCACGGCAGTCCGGCATGCGCGTGGCCGCCGGCGTCGGTGCCGCCCGGGCCGAGGATCGCGGGCACCGTACGGCCCACGGAGGCGGCGAGGCAGGCGGCGGCGTTCGCCTGGAGGCCGCGGGGCAGGTCGCGGTCCATCACCATCACCCACTTCACCGGGAGCTCCCGGGTGGGCAGGTCGCTACGGTGGTCGAGGCGGTCGATCCAGTCGGCGAGCACGGTCATCCATCTCTCCTTCTCCGAACTTATGAGGGGAGATTGCACTTTTCGCTGCTGGATCGACAAGTCGGGGTGGCGGATTCCGAAGAAAGTTCGGAGATTCGTGGCAGGATGCGGGCGTGGACGAACTTGATACGGCCATCGTCGTCGAGTTGCAGCGCGACGGCCGCCAGACCAACCGCGAGCTCGCCGAGCGGATCGGCATCGCGCCCTCGACCTGCCTCGAACGGGTGCGGTCGCTGCGCGGCAACGGGGTGATCGAAGGCTTCCACGCCGAGGTCAACCTGGCCGCCATCGGCCGTCCGGTGCAGGCGCTCATCCACGTACGGCTGCACCCCAAGATTCGAGAGTCGGTCGAGGGGTTCCGCGACTACGTGGCCACGCTGCCCGAGACACTGGCGATCTTCGTGGTGTCGGGCGGCGACGACTTCATCATCCAAGTGGCCGTGCGCGACACGGGCCACCTGCGTGACTTCGTGCTCGACCACGTCTCACGGCACCGCAACATCGCCGACGTGCGTACGTCGCTGGTCTACGACCACATCCGCAAGACCTCGGTCGAGGTCCTGCCGCCTGAACGCCCCAGCCCACCCCGAACCGGCCGCAAGTGACCGTCCGATGGGCCACTGTCTGACGGCGTCCGCCAGGCGGCGACCGCACGACGGCGACCGTCTGATGGCGACTGTGCGACCGCGTCGGTCAGGCGGCGGGCTCCACGTGGACGACGGCCTCCGCGGCCCTGGCGAGGATCTCGTCGACCGTCTCGGCGGGCGTCAGGGGCCAGCACGACCACATGTAGCGGACGGCTCCGGATCAGCCCGGCCAACAGCTCCAGGTCCGCGCCAAGCACCACGGAAGTAGAGATCGGTCGCGGCGGCGGCGAGCCGGTAACGCGGGCGGAGCCGGCTCAAGCGCCGACCAGCTTCCGGACCTGGTCGGCGCCGACGGCCAGGAGGAGGGTGGGGAGGCGCGGGCCGGTGTCGCGGTTGACCAGGAGCCGGTACAGCAGGGCGAAGAAGGCTCGCTGCGCCGTCTTCAGCTCGGGCGTGGCCTTGGCGTCGGGCGCCAGCCCGGCTCGTACCTTCGGCACGCCGTAGACCAGCGTGGTCAGCCCGTCGAGTGACCAGTGCTCGTCGAGTCCGTCGACCAGCAGCCGCAGCGAGTCACGTTCGTCCTCGTCGAGCGCGGCGAGCAACTCGGCGTCGGGCGACTCGCGCACGCGGGTGCGCTGGTCGGCGGGCACCTGGGTGTCGACCCAGCGCTGCGCGCGGTCGAGCCGGGGCCGGGCCTCGTCGAGCGAGGTGAGCTCGCCGTCGACGTCGCGCAGGATCCGTAGCGTCTGGTCGTCGTCGCCCGTGGTGATGTCGACGACGGAGGCCAACGTCCGGTACGGCACCGGCCGCGGCGTGGCGGTCAGCGGGCCCTCGGCCGTGCGTACGGCCCGCTCGTAGGCGGCCAGCTCGGCGGGTTGGGCCGCGTCGGTGGCGACCTTGCGGCCGAGGCTGTCCCACTCGTCGTAGAGCCGCTGGATCTCCTGGTCGAAGGCGATCTTGAAGGACTGGGAGGGCTTGCGCCGCGCGTACAGCCAGCGCAGCACCGGCGCCTCCATGATCTCCAGCGCGTCGGACGGAGTCGGCACGCCACCCTTGGAGCTGCTCATCTTGGCCATGCCGGTGATGCCGACGAAGGCGTACATCGGGCCGATCGGCCGCTCGCCGCCGAACACCTCGCCCACGATCTGCCCGCCGACCACCCAGGCCGAGCCGGGGGAGTGATGGTCGACGCCCGAGGGCTCGAACACCACGCCCTCGTACGCCCACCGCATCGGCCAGTCGACCTTCCACACCAGCTTGCCGCGGTCGTGTTCGGCCAGGCGAACGGTCTCCCCGAACCCGCACTCGCACACGTACGCCAGCTCGGTGCTGTCGTCGTCATAGGCGGTGACCGTCGTGAGATCCCGCTCGCACATCTCGCAATAGGGCCTGTAGGGGTAGTAATCCACCGCCTCGGTGCGGGCCGTCTCCTTGGTGCGGTAGCGGGCCAGGACCGCGTTGATCCGTTCCCGCTCGCGCATGGCGAGCAGGATCTGCTCGCGGTAGGTGCCGGCGGAGTATTGCTCGGTCTGGCTGATGCCGGTGTAGGTGATGCCGAGGCCGGCCAGCGCCTCGATCATCGGCGCTTTGAAGTGCTCGGCCCAGTTCGCGTACGGGCTGCCCGGCGGGGCGGGCACCGAGGTCAAGGGCTTGCCGATGTGGTCGGCCCAGGACGGGTCGATGCCCGCGGGCACCCTGCGGAAGCGGTCGTAGTCGTCCCACGACAGCAGGTGCACGCAGTCGAGGCCGCGGCGGCGGATCTCGTCGGCGACCAGGTGCGGAGTCGTGACCTCCCGCAGGTTACCCAGGTGGATCGGCCCGGACGGGCTCAATCCGGAGGCGCAGACGATCGGTTTCCCCGGGGCACGACGCTCCGCCTCGGAGATCACCTCATCCGCGAACCTGGAGACCCAGTCGGTCTCCGTAGTGTCAGCCATCGCGCCATTCTTGCGGCTAGCCCGCGATCAAGCCAACGAAATGGGCGGTTCAGGCCAAGGTCACCTGGCCGAGAGGGGTGTCCAGCACCGCCCGCAACGCGATCTCCGGGCCCTCGGCGATGTCCAGCTCGACGCCCAGCGCGGTCAGGTCGCGGCGGAGCGCGGAGGGCTCCGGGTGTACGGCGCTGAAGGCGGCCAGGCCCAGCCGGGGCAGTCCCGACGCCGCGGGGTGGGTGGTGCCGCCCCAGTCGATGAGGAACGGCACCGGCCTGACCGGCGCGGAATCGTCCCGCCTGGTGAGCCGCCACTCCAGCAGGGTGCCGTCGGGGGTGCGCCGGGACAGCGGCTCGACGTCGCCGGGGTCGTAGCCGTGCTCGCGGGCCTGCCGTACGGACTTGTCGAGGTCGGTCGGGTGTACGGCCCAGGTGATGAGCTGTGGCTCGGACAGGGTCTCCAGGTCGAAGACGGAGCGCTGGAGGCCGTCCTCGGCCTCCGGGTCTGGCCCGATGATCTCCAGGTAGGAGGTATCGCCGAAGGAGACCAGGTAGTTGGCGGTGCCGCCGGGGTGACGGCCTCCGGCCGCCGGGGTGACTCCGGTGCGCGCGGCGAAGTCGGCGACGCCGAGCAGGAGGTCGGGTACGGCGTAGACGAGGTGGTCGAGGTGCGGATCGGTCACTGGTCTGCCTTCCGGTCGCTGGTGGGCTCTCCTAGCGAGAGCATGAGCCGGTTCGCCCAGTTGAAGAAGGCCGCCGCGTGAATCGTGTCGCTGATCGCCAGATCGTCCAGCCCGGCCGCGCGTAGCGCCTCGATGTGCTCGGCGCCGAACTCGGACGGCGTGGCCGCCAGCGCCACCGAGGCGTCGATGACGGCCCGCCACCGCCCGTCCTGCGGCGCCGCCACGCCCTCGTCGAGCAGCCGTCGTACGTCGTCGGGCCGTTTGGAGTAGTGCGCCGCGAACCGCGCGTGCACAGAGGCGCAGAAGACGCACCCGTTGCGGCGCGAGGTGGCGGTGGCGGCCAGCTCGCGCTCCGGGCGCGGCAGGCCGCCCTTGGTGTTGTAGAAGATGTCGTTGTCGGTCTTGGTCCGTGCGTGCAGGATCTCCGGGTCGCGGGCGAGCAGCCTGAAGTACGGGGATGCGGCCCGGGACGCGTCTACCAGGGCCTCTCGGTGGGCCTCGGTCAGCTCGTGTTCGGCCAGCGGCGCCAGCCACGGCTTCCAGCCCAGTTGGTCGGTGGTGAAGCCGGTCATGCGGTGGTCTCCTTCTGGGCGGCGCCGAGCAGCCGCAGGCCCGCGACCACCCGGATCTGGAAGCTGAGGAAGGCCACGAGCTGCGAGAGCGTCACGATGGCCGCGTCGCTCCAGCCCGCGTCCGCGAGCGCCCGCAGGTCCTTGGGGTCGGCCTCGCGCGGGCGGAACACCAGCAGGTGCGCGTGCTCGAAGGCGGCGGCGAGCCGCGCCCCGAGCGCTTCGGGCTGCCGGGCCCGGTAGCGCAGCCCTTCGTCGCTCTCGGCGGCGAGCGGTCCGTCGGCGGGGTAGGCGCCGTAGGGGCCGGTCGTACTCCCGGCCTCGATCTCCAGCCGGACCGCGCCGAGCAGTTCGGGAGCCAGCTCGGCGAGCCGGTCGGCGTAGAAGCGGGCGGTACGGGGATCGCTGTGCAGGCCCGTCACGAAGGCCGCCACCGCGTCCCGCTCGACCAGCGAGACCGCGCCGGGCACGTCAGGGGTGAGCAGCGCGTCGAAGCCGCGCTGGGCGTGCTCGCGGGCGTCCGGCCGCCGGTCACGCAGGCGATCGAGCGGGGAGTCCGGCTCGATCCCCACCAGGTGGTCGATCACGTCGATCATGTGGTGCTCAATTCCGTGGTGTTCGGGGCCCAGCCGAACGCGGGGGCGACCTCGGTCGCCAGCAGTTCGATGGAGCGGAGGATCAGCGGGTGCGGTGGGTCGACCGAGTGCACCTGCAGGACCAGGTCGGTGACCCGGTCGAGCGTGGGATCGGCCTTGAGGCTGTCGATGACGTCCTGCGGGGTCCCCACGTGCACGTCGAAGGCGGTGATGCGGTCGCGGGAGGTCTCGAAGGGCAGCCGGGCGCGGCTCAGCCCGCGTTCGGCGTACCGCAGCGCCTCGGCCCGGCTGTCGGCCACGAACGCGGTCCGCGACGCCACGATCCGGGGCGCGGTGCCCGCCGGCAGGTTCTCGTAGTAGGCGTCCACGATGGGCCGCTGGATCTCCGCCAGCGTCGCCTCGGGATGCTCCTCAGGGCGTGGCTGGGTACGCGACAGCATCAGCCCGTTGCCCGCCCGCCCCGCCCTGGCGCCGCCGCTCACCGAGAACGTCGCCTCCCAGACGGCGTCGAGCAGGCGCGGCGCCGCGGGATAGAGCCGGTTGCCGCCGCCGAGGTCGCGGCCCGACCAGGCGTCGACGAGCACCGCCAGATGCTCGGCGTAGACGGCCGCCCGCCGCGCGCTCTCCTTCCCGAACGCGGTGAACGACGACGGCGTGCCGCCGCTGCCGACGCCCACTTCGAGCCGGCCGCCGGTCAGCAGATCGAGTACGGCGGTGTCCTCGGCAACGCGTACCGGATGTTCGAGCGGCAGCGTGATGATGCCGGTGCCGAGCCTGATCCGGCTGGTACGCGCGGCGACGTGCGCGAGGAAGACCAGCGGCGCGGGCAGCCCGCCCTCCGCGCCGTCGAAGTGGTGCTGCGCCACCCACGCCGTGTCGAACCCGAAGGACTCCGCGTGCCCGATCTGCTCGGCGGCCAGCCGGTAGCGCTCGTCAGCGGGCACCTCGTCGAGCAGTCGGCTGAAGAATCCCAGCCTCATCGCACCGGCTCCGGGATCGCGGCCAGGAGTTCGCGGGTGTAGTCGTGCTGTGGGTCGGTGAAGACCCGTTGTGTGGTTCCGAATTCCACTATGCGTCCCTTGTTCATGACGGAAACGGTGTGTGAGATCTGGCGCACCACCGCGAGGTCGTGCGAGATGAACAGATAAGTCAGCCCCAGGTCACGCTGGAGCTCTTCGAGCAGGTCCAGGATCTGCGCCTGTACGGTCACGTCGAGCGCGGAGACCGCCTCGTCGAGCACCACGACCCCCGGATCGACGGCCAGCGCGCGGGCGATGGCCACGCGCTGCCGCTGGCCGCCGGACAGCTCGCGTGGCCTGCGGTCGAGCAGGCTCTCGGGGAGCGCCACACGTTCCATCAGATCACGCACCCTGCGGCGGCGGGCGGCGCGGTCCCCGAGCCGGAAGTTGCGCAGCGGCTCCTCCACGATCGCGGCGATGGACTGCCGGGGGTCGAGCGAGCCGTAGGGGTTCTGGTAGACGAGCTGCACGTGGCGCCGGAAGTCGCGCCCCGCTCTCCCCCCGACGACCGTTCCCGCTCCGGCGATCGTGACGGTGCCGGAGGTGGGCTCGGCGAAGCGTACGACCATGCGGGCCGTGGTCGTCTTGCCCGATCCGGACTCGCCCACGAGAGCGTGCGTGGTGCCGGGGCGTACCTCGAAGGACACCCCGTCGACAGCGCGGAACGGACGTCTCCCGACGCGGAACTCCTTGACCAGGTCGCGGACCACGATCGCGGGTTCCTCGTCTGTGGCCTCCGCTACCGCGCGGAACTCGCGCACGGACAGCGCGGGCGCGTCGCGCAGCAGCTGCCCGGTATAGGCGGCCTGCGGAACTGACAGGACCTGGCTCGACGGGCCCTGCTCCTCGATCCGGCCGTCCTTCATGACGATCAGGCGGTCCGAGCGGTTCGCGGCGATGCCCAGGTCGTGGGTGACCAGCAGCACCGCCGTACCGAACTCGGCGCGCAGGTCGTCGATGAGATCCAGGATGCGCCGCTGCACCGTGACGTCCAGTGCGCTCGTCGGCTCGTCGGCGATGACGAGCCGCGGTTCCAGGGCGATGGCGATGGCGATGAGGACCCGCTGACGCATCCCGCCGGACAGCTCGTGCGGGTATTGGCGGGCGCGCGTCTCCGGGTCCGGCAGGCCGACGCGGGTGAGCAGGTCCACGACGCGGCGGGAGATCGTACGACGGTCGCCGCGTTTGTGGATGCGCAGGACCTCGCCGATCTGGGCGCCGACGGTCTTGACCGGGTTCAGGGAGTTGGACGGGTCCTGCGGGATCAGGCCGATCTGGGCGCCCCTGATCGATTCCATCCGGCGGGTGGACCAGGTGGCCAGGTCGGAGTCGCCGAGCAAGATCTGGCCGCTGTCGAGGGTGGCGTTAGGGGGCAGCAGGCCGATGATCGAGTGGGCGGTGGTCGTCTTGCCGGAGCCGGACTCGCCGACCACCGCGACCACCTCGCCGGGCTCGACCGTGAAGGAGATCCCCTGGACCGCCGGCCGGGCGTCGTAGGAGACCGCGAGGTCGCGTACGTCCAGGAGGCTCATTGGTTGGGGCCTCCAATCGACCAGCTCATGTCGTGTTCCTTCCGATCGAGCGGCTGATTCGGCTCGCGGCCAGTACCACGGCCACGACCACCACGCCGGGCAGCGTCGTCAGCCACCACGAGGTGGCCAGGTAGTTGCGGCCCTCCGAGATGAGCAGTCCCCATTCGGGCGTCGGTGGCTCGGCGCCGTAGCCCAGGAAGCCGAGCGTCGAGATGGCCAGGATCGCCACCCCGAACTGCAGGGCGGCCAGCGCGATGACCGGGCCGAGCGAGTTGGGCAGGACGTGCCGCCAGAGCACGGCCGGGAACCGGCCGCCGCTGCCGAACGCGGCCTCCACGTAGTCGGACCGGCGCACCCGTACGACCTCCGAGCGCGACAGGCGGGCGAAGGCGGCGACGGACCCGATGCCCACCGCGATCGCCACATTGATCGTGCCGGGACCGAGCAGGATGATCACCGTCAGCGCCAGGAGCAGGCCGGGCACGGACAGCAGGACGTCGGCCACCCGCATGACGGCGTCGTCGAGCAACCCGCCGGTCGACCCGGCCAGCAGACCGAGCAGCGTGCCCGCGAGCAGACCCACGGCGACGGCGACGAACGCGCCCGACAGGGAGTGCACGGAGCCGTGCACCACGCGGGCGAACAGGTCGCGGCCCACGGCGTCGGTGCCGAACAGGTGCTCGGGGCTCGGCGGGCGCAGCTTCTCGGCCGGCACCCCGGCCAGCGGGTCGTACCCGGTGAACAGGGCGGGCACGACGGCCCAGAGCACGACGAGAGCGATCGTCAACCAGGACAGGATCTTCACGCCGCCGCCTTCAGCCGGGGGTCGAGCACCGGGAACAGCAGGTCCACGCCCAGGTTGACCAGGACGAACACGGTGCTCGCGAGCACCACGACGGCCAGCATCACCGGCGTGTCCTGCGCGTTGACCGCCTGCTCGGTCAGCCGTCCGATGCCGTTGCGGCCGAAGACCGTCTCGGTGACGACCGACCCCGCGATGAGCTCGCCGAACGTCATCCCGGCGACGGTCAGCGCGGGCAGCACCGCGTTGCGAGCCACGTGCCGCCACAGGATCCACCACCGCGACGCGCCCTTGGCGGCCACGACGGGTACGAACGGCTGGGTGTACACCTGGTCGATGCCGCGTGCCAGCACCTGCGCGATCGGCGCCGAGATCGGCACGGCCAGCGTCAGCACCGGCAGCAGGAGTTGCTGCGTCGGGCTGCCGCCGATCACCGGCACCAGCCCGAGCCGGAAGGAGAACACCTGGATCAGCAGGATCCCCAGCCAGAAGGCGGGCACCGAGACGAACAGCGACGGCACCGCCAGCAGCGCCCCGCGCAGCCAGGACGTACGGCTGTACCCGGCGGCGAAGGCGAGCACCACGGCGATCAGCAGGGCCAGCGCGAACCCCGCCGTGGCCAGCTTGGCCGTCTCCGGCAGCGCCTCGGCCAGCCGTTCGACCACCGGCGTGCCGGTGTCGATCGAGTAGCCGAAGCCGCCGCGCAGGAAGCCGAGCAGCGTGTGGAGGTAGCCGATGATCGGCGGGTCGCCGCCGCCGTAGTAGGCGCGGATCTCGGCGATCTGCTGGGGCGACAGCCCGAGCTCCGGGTTCTGGAACTTGATCAGGATCGAGTCGCCGGGCAGGAGCTGGAGGAGTACGTAGCCCGCCGTGAAGGCGGCCCACAGCACCAGCGCCGCCTGCCCGACGCGCAGCAGGACGTATCGGGTCACCGCTTCGACAGCCAGACCGAGTAGAACGTGGGCCTGGCCACCGCCTCGAAGGCGACACCCTGGACGTACGGGGCGGCGCCGTAGACCTGCGGCTCCTCGAACAGCGGGATCGCGTAACCCTGGTCCACCACGTAGCGCTGGATCTCGCCGACCTTGGCGTCGCGGGCGGCCTTGTCCGCCAGGGCCGACTCCTCCTCCAGGAGCTTGTCGAGCTTGGTGTCCTTGGACAGGATGACGTCGCGGTTCTGGCTGTGGAAGTGGCTCTTGATCACGTCCTCGTCGGCGCGGCCGACCATCGAGTGGGCGATGGCGGTCTTCTCCGCGTTCTTGATGTCGACGGCCTGGGTGCCGGCGTCGGCGGGGCGGATCTCCAGCTTCACGCCGATCTTGGTCCACTGCTGGGCGATGAGTTCGAGGGTCTGCTTGGACAGCGGTTGCGGGCCCGAGACGAAGACGCCCAGCTGGAGCGGCTTGCCGTCCTTGGCGCGGATGCCGTCGGCGCCGCGCGCCCAGCCGGCCTTGTCGAGCAGGGCGTTGGCCTTGGCCGGGTCGTAGGCGAGCTCCTTGGACAGGTCGACGTACCCATGGGCGAGGTGGCTGAGGACCGAGGTGGCGACCGGGTAGCTCGGGGTGAACAGGGTGTCGACCACCTCCTTGGCGTTGGTTCCGGCCTGGAGCGCCTTGCGTACGTCGAGGTCGCTGAGGATGCTGTTGCCGGGCCGCAGGTAGAGGCCGTTGTTCACGCCTCTGGTCGGCTCCGCATAAATCTTGAAATTCGCGTCCTTGACGGTTTTTTCGTCATAAGCCTGGACGTAGCGGACGTAGTCGGCTTGGCCGGAGGTGAGCGCGCCCACCCGCACGTTGTCCTCGGGCGTCACGATGATCTTGATGGTGTCGAGGTACGCGCGGCCCTGGTGCTTCGACGACGCCGGCGCCCAGTTGTAGTCCTTGCGGGCGGTCAGGTCGATCTCCTTGTCCACGACCTGTTTCGCCACGGTGAACGGGCCGGACCCGATGACGTTCTTGAGCTGGCACTGCTGTTCGTACGGCAGCGAGATCGTCTTCTTCGACACCAGGCCCGCGCCGATGACCGAGGTTCCTTGCAGAAAACCGGGTGACGGCTTCTTGAAATGGAAGCGCACGGTTCTGTTGTCGATGACCTCACTACGTTCGTAGTTGTTGACGAACTCGGCCGGGGGCAGCTTGAGGTCGGTGTCGCCGAGGCCGTACACGTCGAAGTTGGCGGCCACGGCCGAGGCGTCGAGCGGGCTGCCGTCGCTGAAGGTCACGCCGTCGCGCAGGTGGAAGGTGTATTCGGTGGCGTCCTTGTTCACCTCCCACTTGGTGGCGATCCACGGCTCGATCCGCAGCGTCTTCGGGTCCTGCCAGGTCAGCTTGTCGGTGAGCTGGTTCAGCACGCCGCCGTTCGGATAGAAACCGGCGGCGGGCAGGTAGAGGCAGGTGGGCGGCTGATGCTCCAGGTAGGTCAGCGTGCCCCCGTAGACGGGTGCCCCGCCGGCGGCCTGCGCCTGGACGGCGGGACCGCTGCTGCCACAGGCGGCGAGGAGCCCCGAGACGGCCAGCCCCGAGGCGGTGAGCATGGTGAGCGCGGCGGAACGCATGGGACATCCTTCACGGTGGTCGCTGGAACTAAAACCACCATATCCTACCTAGATAGTAGGTATATAACCCACCTCTGCCCTCTCAGCGGCCTGGCTGAGCGCCGCGTGCTCAGTGGCCTGATCGAGCGCCGCGTGCTCGGCGGCCTAGCTGAGCGCCGCGTGCCGGGCGGGGGACGTCAGCGGGGGACGCTATTCGCCCGTCACACCGTCGATCTGCTCACGCAGGATGTCGGCGTGGCCGTTGTGGCGGGCGTACTCCTCGATCATGTGGACGAGGATCCACCGGTGGGAGCAGTCCTGCCCGTGGCGCTGTGCCTTGCCCAGGGCGTCGAGCGGCACCTCGGCCGACACCTCGCGGGCGTGCTCGATCTCGGTCTGCCAGGTCTTGAACGCCTCGTCGGCCGAGGCGGTGTCAACGTCGTCGAAGTCCGCGTCTTGGTTGGTGTCCTTGCCCCACAGCTTCGGGACGTCCTCGCCGTTCAGCACCCCCCGGTACCAGGCCCGCTCCACGTGAGCCATGTGACGGACCAAGCCGAGCAGCGACATGGTCGACGGCGGGGCGGAACGGTGCCGCAGCTGCTCCTCCGACAGGCCCTCGCACTTGACGGCCAGGGTCTCGCGATGCCAGTCGAGCCAGTTGGTGAGCATGGCGCGCTCGTCGGCGATGAAGGGGGGCGGGATGCGATTGTCACTCATGCTGCGCAAACGTAGCTGACCGGCCGAGTTACCGTCGAAGTAGACCATCCAGGATGGTCTGTTTGGCGAACCAATAGCTGGAACGAGGAGTCGAACGGGTCAGGGGCGGAAACGGCGGGGGGTCGTGATCATGAGGGGTCTGGTGGCCGCATTGGCGGTGGTCACGTTGACATCGACATCGTGCGGGGGGATCGGGCAGGCGTCCGAGGTGTGGCAGGCCTCCGTCCGCTCGGAGGACCCGGTCGTGACGGTCGCGCCGACGTGGATCCGCGGGCTGCGGGTGGTTCGCGACAACGGCAACGAGGGATCCTGTGCCTGGTCGACCACGTACCCGCAGGTGCCGGGCGCGCAGCCGCTGACGGACGCGCTGCGCCGGCTGGTCGAGGCGCGGCGGGCCACGTTCCTGAAGTGGGCGCGGGAGAGCGGGTGCGGCGAGCAGGACGGGAAGGCGCCCGAGCTGAACGTCGGGTTCGGCTTCGTGGCGGCCTCGGGCGATGTGATCGGGGTCCGGTTCACCGTCTACCAGCTCGGGGGCGCGGGCGACGGCAAGTCGACGACGTCGCTCTGGTACGACGGGGTCAAGGGCCAGGTCGTGCCCGCCATGTCGCTCATCGACGCGGCGTCCATGAGCGGGTTCGAGGCGCTGACGGAGAAGGTGCTGACCGAGAAGGCGCTGACCGAGGAGGCGCGGCTCGCCGACCGGAGCGCCCAGACGCTCGACGACCTGGGTTTCACCAAGGACGGCGATCTGGTCGTGACCTTCGACGAAGGGGAGGTGGCGGCGGGGGCCGTCGGCCAGGTGCAGGCCGTGTTGCCGCGCGCCGAGGTGGAGCCGCTGCTGTCGGACTTCGGCCGGCGGGCGCAGGCCCAGGTCATGCGTCCGTCCGGCCGCATGGCGCTGCCCGGATATACGGCGGACGGCTCGGTCGACTGCCGCCGGGTCAAGTGCGTGGCGCTCACCTTCGACGACGGCCCGAGTCCGTACACCCCCAGGTTGCTCCAGTATCTGGCCAGGTACCGGGCGCGGGCCACGTTCTTCGTCGTCGGGCAGAACGTGGTCGCCCGCCCCGGCGTGGTGCGCGGCGCCCTGCGGGCCGGGCACGAGATCGGCAACCACAGCTGGTCGCACCGCGACCTGACCAGGCTGTCCGCCCGTGCGGTGCGAGCGGACCTGGCCAGGACCGACCAGGCGATCCGAAAGGCGACCGGGGTGACGCCCACGCTGGTCCGCCCGCCGTACGGTGCCTTCGACCGCGTCGTACGCAGGCAGTCGCCGCACCCGCTGGTGCTGTGGAGCGTGGACACCCTGGACTGGTTGTACCGCAACAGCGGCCATGTGACCCGTGCCGCGGTCGGCCCAGCGCGACCCGGATCAATCATTCTTTTTCATGACATCAGGCCGACCACCGTGGCGGCGATCCCCCAGGTGCTGAAGAGGCTGTCCAAGCGCGGCTTCCACTTCGTGACGGTCAGCGAGCTGTACGGTGGCCGTCCCCCCGCGGTCGCCGTCCAAGGCCCGAGCCCGAGGCATCCATGACCCCTCAGAGGTGGACGTACTCGTAGTCGAGCGGCCGGCCGTTGATGCCGTTGCGCGGCGGGGCCAGCCAGGCGGCGATCTTGCCGGGTTCGTAGACCGGCCGCATCAGGCTGTGGACGTACGCCTTGTCGGCGGGAGTGGGCAGCCAGCGGTCCCGGTCGCGCTCCCAGGTCGCCTGGTCGACGAGGCGGCCGTCCGGGGTGAGGTGGTGCCCGGCGAACGCGCCGACCTGGCGGTTGAAGCCGACATGCGGCAGGTAGAGGGTGGCGACGCCGTCCAGGATGCGGTTCCACCGGGTCAGGCCGGTGGCGCAGTCGGCGATGTACTCCCCACGCAGGTCGGCGTTGAGCGCGGTCAGCGCGGGCAGGCGCACGTCGGCCAGGCGGCCGTCCACGACCTGCTGGACGGTGGTGGCCGCCTCGGTGAGCAGGTGGTCGTCCTTGCGGCGTTCCTCCTGCCAGCGGCCCTTGAGCCCGGCCGTGTAGTAGTTGGCCACGTTCGTGGAGGTCTCGCCGCCGAACAGGTCCAGGCTGACGCTGTAGTGGAAGTTGATGTACTTCTGGATGACATCAAGCGGGATGCCGCCATATTTCTGGATGTCGTCGGTGTCGTGCTCGCGCATCAGCGTCGCGGTGCGCTCCACCACCCGGTCCACGCCGGTGGTGCCGACGAACATGTGGTGGGCCTCCTCCTTCAGCATGAACTCACACGTACGGCTGAGCGGATCGAACGCGCTCTCCTTCAGCGTGCCCAGCTGGTACTTGCCGTCGCGGTCGGTGAAGTAGGTGAACATGAAGAACGACAGCCAGTCCGGCGTCTCCTCGTTGAAGGCGCCCAGGATGCGCGGCGAGTCCTCGCTGCCGGAGTTGCGCAGCAGCAGCGCGTCGGCCTCGTCGCGACCGGCGCGGCCGAAGTAGGCGTGCAGCAGGTAGACCATGGCCCACAGGTGCCGGCCCTCCTCGACGTTGACCTGGAACAGGTTGCGCAGGTCGTACAGGCTGGGCGCGGTCAGCCCGAGGCGGCGCTGCTGCTCCACGCTGGCCGGCTCGGTGTCGCCCTGCACCACGATGAGCCGCTGCAGCTCGGCGCGGAACTCGCCGGGCACCTGCTGCCAGACCGGCTGTCCTCGGTGCTGGCCGAAGGCGATGCGCCGGTCGGGGTCGCGCTCGGCCAGGAAGATGCCCCACCGGTATTCGGGCAGCGCCACGTGGCCGAAGTGCGCCCAGCCCTCCCGGCCCACCGCCACCGCCGTACGCAGGTAGACGTCCTGGGTCGGCAGCGCCGGTCCCATCTCGCCCCACCAGCGCAGGAAGCCGGGCTGCCACGACTCCAGCGCCCGTTGCAGCCGCCGGTCCTCGGCCAGGTTGACGTTGTTCGGGATGCGCTCGCCGTAGTCGATGGACATCTCACACTCGTTTCCGGTCGAAGGCGGGCCGCTGCCCGGTGCCGTAGCGGCGCAGCGCGCCCTCGGGACCGGCGGCGTTGGGCCGGTTGAACACCCAGTTCTGCCAGGCGGTGAGCCGGGCGAAGATCTTCGTCTCCAGCGTCTCGGGGCCGGCGAAGCGGTGGTTGGCCTCCATAGCGGTCAACGCGTCCGGGCTCAGGGCCGCCCGCTCCTCCAGCGCGATGCGTACCTCGTCCGCCCAGTCGATGTCGTCGAGCGCGAAGGTGACCAGGCCCTGCTCCTCCGCCTCGGCGGCGTCGATCTCGCGGCCGGTCTCCTGCCGCAGCTTGGCGAGGTGGCCGGGATCGCCGAGGAAGCGGGCGGCCAGCCGGGACAGGCCGTTGCCCATGGGGAACGCGCCGAAGTTCGCCTCGGTGAGGGTGATCGCCGTGCCCTCTTCGTCGTACATGTACTGGCGGTCGCAGGCCAGCGCCAGCTCCAGCAGCGGCCCGGCGAAGCAGCTGCCCGGCTCGATCAGCGCGATCAGGCTGCGGCTCGTCACGTCCAGGCGTTTGAGCGTGCGCTTGAAATAGTGCCGGATCTCGTCGGCCGGCCAGCCGTCGCCCTCCCAGGCTTCGAGTACGCGCCGGGCGTCGCCCTCGGTCTTGATCACCCAGGTGCCCAGCTCCAGTTCGTTGGTGCGCAGCCGCAGGATCAGGTCGTCCAGCTCCCTGGTGAGCGCCAGTGGCCAGGACTCGATGTCCTGTCGAGGGCCGTACGCCGTGATGGTGACCAGCCCGTTCGCCCGGTCCAGGTCCGCGGTGACGTTCGGGTAGCGGATCGCGTCGGCGCTCACCTCGCGCTCCAGCGGGGTCAGCGCGATCCCCTTGGCGTCGCGCGGGCGGGTGGAGCGGGCGGCGGCCTCGGCGGCGCGCTGCCGTACCGTCTCCTCGAACCTGCTGCGCGGCACCGCCTCGTCGACCAGGCCCCACTCCACCGCGCGCGAGCCGCGCACGCCCTCGCTGCGCGTGGCGAACACGTCCGCCAGGTCCTTGCGTACGCCGCGCTTGTCGACCAGCCGGGTCAGGCCCCCGGTGCCGGGCAGTACGGCGAGCAGCGGCACCTCCGGCAGCGACACGGCCGTGGAGCCGTCGTCCAGCAGGATGATCCGGTCGCAGGCCAGCGCCAGCTCGAAGCCGCCGCCGGCCGCCGTGCCGTTGATCGCCGCGAGGTAGGTCTGGCCGGAGTTCGCGGTCGCGTCCTCGATGCCGTTGCGGGTCTCGTTGGTGAACTTGCAGAAGTTCACCTTCCAGGAGTGCGATGACCCGGCCAGCATCCTGATGTTGGCGCCCGCGCAGAACACCTTCTCCAGGCCGCCGGTGATGATCACGGCGCGGACCTCGGGGTGCTCGAAGCGCAGGCGCTGGACCGCGTCGTACAGCTCGATGTCCACGCCCAGGTCGTAGGAGTTGAGCTTGAGCTCGTAGCCGGGGACCAGGCCGCCGTGCTCATCCACCTGGAGGACGATGCGGGCGATCTCGCCGTCGTACTCGACGCGGAGGTGGCGGTAGCGGTCGGGGTGGGTGTCGAAGGACACCTCGGGCGCTGTCTCGGACACGTCCCTATTTCGACATCCTTTTTTCGCTGCGTCAAGCATGTGTAGCATTTAATAGGGTGGCTGGGAAAGCGCTTCCCGCCGCCGGAGGTCCGATGCCCGCGCACCGCATTCACGACACAGAGCCCGCGCTGACCTGGGAGGACGCGTTCCTTTCCGGCAACGGCGAGTACGGGATCATGGTCTACGGCGAGCCGCACGCCCAGCGCGTGGTGTTCGACCATCACCGCTTCGTCCTGCCCAACGGCTCCCGCGACCTGCGCCCGCCCGCCATCGCCGACCGGCTGGAGGAGATCCGCGAGCTGATCCTGTCCGGGCGGGCCGCCGAGGCGCAGCGGGTGGTGGCCGATGGGCGGAGTCTGGCCTGGACGCAGGCGTTCCATCCGGGGTACGAGCTGGTCGTCGAGGGCGCGTTCGCCGCCGGGCCGTATCGGCGGGTCACCGACTTCGCGACCGGGGAGATCGCGGTCACGTCGGGTGGGCGCGCACACCACGCGTTCGTCTCGCGGGCCGACTCCGTCGTGGTCCAGCGGCTGACCGGTGAGCTGAGGCTGCGTCTGACGGGCGAGCTGCCGGGCAAGCCCGACGACGTCCTCTACCAGACCACTGCTTACGAGAAGGATGGGCACGTCTTCCTGAGTGCTCGCGGCGCCTATCCGGCCGGGCTGGGCGCCGCCGGGTTCGAGGGGCTGACGCTCGTCCTGGCCGCCGACGTCTCCGTGTCCGGC
Source organism: Nonomuraea sp. NPDC049129 (assembly GCF_040648495.1). Taxonomy (NCBI): domain Bacteria; kingdom Bacillati; phylum Actinomycetota; class Actinomycetes; order Streptosporangiales; family Streptosporangiaceae; genus Nonomuraea; species Nonomuraea sp. NPDC049129. The sequence goes on from NZ_JBEZDU010000008.1 coordinate 143,466, forward strand.
GACGCGGTGGTGACGCGGGGCGAGACGCTGCTGCTGACGAAGCTGGACCGGTACGAGGAGCCCGGCTGGGGCACCGACCGGCTGGAGGCCGCTCTCACAACCTTGGCCGGGCATCGGTACGACGAGCTGCTGGCGCGGCATGTCGCCATCCATCGGCCCATCTACGAGCGGGTCACCCTCGACCTGGGTGTGGCCGGGGACCCGCCGGTCCGCGAGCTGATCGCTGAGCCTGGTCCCGCGTTGGTCGAGCGGTTGTTCCACTCGGGCCGCTACCTGCTGCTCAGCTCATCGGGCGTGCTGCCACCCCGGCTCACCGGTCTCTGGCTCGGCGCGTGGGGAGCGGCCTGGTCGGGCGACTTCACCACCGACGCCAACCTCAACCTGCAGATGGCCGGGGTGAACATCGGCGCGATGCCCGAGCTCATGACGGGGTACGCCGCCCTGATCCGCGACCAGATCGACCACTGGCGGGTCAACGCCCGCGAGATCTACGGCGTCGACGGCATCCTCGCGCCGAGCCGTACCGACGGGGAGAGCGGCTACCTGTTCCATTTCGACGAGGACTGGCCGTGGACGATGTGGCTGGCCGGGGCCGACTGGCTGCTGTACCCGCTCCACGAGCACCACCAGGTCACCGGTGACCTGCCCGAAGAGCTGCCCGGCTGGCTGGCGGAGGCGGCGGCGTTCTGGGAGGAGTTCCTGGCCGGGGCCGACTTCGTGATCGTGCCGTCGTTCTCGCCCGAGGTGGGTCCCGAGGGCTCCTCGTACGCGAGCGTCAACGCTACGATGGACATCGCGGCGGCCCGGCACGCCCTGGGCCTGGCCGGATCACCGCTGGCCGAGCGGCTGCCGCCGTACCGGATCGACGAGCGGGGCGCGCTCACGGAGTGGGCGTGGGAGGCGGCCCCGCACGAGGATCACCGGCACGTCAGCCACCTCTATCCGGTGTGGCCGCTGCACGAGATCAACCCCGACGACGAGCCGGAGCTGGCCGCGGCCGCGCACCGCGCCCTGGAGTTGCGCGGCGACGAGAACCTGTCGGCTCACGGCAGCCTGCACCGGGCGCTGGCGGCGGCCCGGCTGAAGGACGCGGGGCTGGCCCAGGCGAACCTGATGAAGATCCTGGGCACAGACATGCTGTTCCGATCGCTCATGACCTCGCACAACCCGGGCCGGGAGATCTACAACGCCGACGCCGCGCACACCCTGCACGGGCTGGTCATCGAGCTGCTGGTGGACTCCCGGCCGGGGGTCGTGGAGCTGCTGCCCGCCGTACCCGAGCTGCTGCCGAAGGGGACGATCCGCGGCGTCACCTGCCGGGGGCGGGTCGTCGTCGAGGAGCTGACCTGGGGAGAGGGGAGCGTGCGGGCGGTGCTGCGCTCGCCCGTGGACCAGCGGATCACCCTGATCCACCGCGCCTCCGGGCAACGGGAGGAGGTCGAGCTGGTCGCGGGCGAACCGCACCTGGTGGCCATCGACGGCTGAGGGCCGTGAAAGCAGATCGCCCCATCGGTTGAGTACAGGTGTGACTGCCAACATGACGGCTCGGCTCCGGCTCGTTGATCCCTCGGGGGCGATCAGCGACGCGGACCTGGTGGAGGCGTCGTACCGAAAACCCGAGCGGTTCGGGGAGCTCTACGACCGCTATATCGGAGAGATCCACGCGTACCTGGGCAGGCGGCTCGGTCAGGAGGCCGCCGACGACCTCGCCGCCGAGGTGTTTCTCACCGCGTTCAGGAAGCGCACCACGTTCGATCGCGAACGCGGGGAGGTGCGTCCCTGGTTGTACGGCATCGCTTCTAATCTGATCGCGATCCATCGCCGTACCGAGACCAGGAAGCTGGCCGCGCTGCGCCGCAGCGCGGCCGCTCCCGCGGGCACGGACCACGGTCACGAGGAACGCGTGGTCAGCCGCGTCGACGCCGCGAACGAGCAGGCGCGGCTCACGGCGGAGCTGCAGGCGCTCTCGGACGGCGACCGGGACGTGCTGCTGCTGAGCGCCCTGGGCGAGCTGAGCCATGGGGAGGTGGCCGAGGCGCTGGGCATCCCGTACGGCACCGTCGGGTCCCGTCTGTCACGGGTGCGCAGGAAGCTTCGTGCCGCCCTGGGCGGCGTCAATCCCTTGCTTGGAGGCTCTGATGGATGATTACCGGGCGGTGCGCGAACTGCTGCCCGCGCCGCCGCTGTCGCCGGAGGTCCGGCGGGCCGGGCGCGAACGGCTGGTCGGCGCGTTCGCTCACGAGGGGGCACGGCGGCGCCGCAGGGCCGCCAGATGGAGCACGCTGGGGCTCGGCCTGGCCGGGGCGGCCGCCGTGGCCCTGCTGGCCACCACCTCCGTGTCGCCGGGCGGGCCGCCCGCCACGCACGGTGCGGTCGCCCCGATGAGCGCCAACCAGATCCTGCTGGCCGCCGCGACCTCGGTGGCCGCGACGCCCGACGCGGGCTCCTGGTGGGGCAGCAAGGTGGTCGACGGCCGCGAGTTCTACGACCCGGGCCACCACTACCTGCTGCGGCAGAGCAAGTCGATGGAATCCTGGATCCCAGCGGATCCGGAGGCCCTTACCTGGTACCGCGAGACCTACCTCGGCGCCGTGCCCGTGGGCTCCGAGGGCGCGGCCGCCTGGCGGGCGGCCGGCGCGCCGACGACCTGGATCTACGGACAGGGCAAGACGCCCGGCCTGATCACCGACGACCGGGCCGAGGGCATCGTCCGGGCGGCGCGGGGCAAGCCGTGGACCTTTTCCAGCGAGGACTGGGACTTCCGCATCCTCCTGGCCGGTAAGCCGCTGACCAGGATGAACGAGGTGCCGACGACTCCCGAGGGGCTGCGTGCGCTCTTCTCCGACGTGGACGATCGGGTGCTCGTCGACAACGCCGTGAGCCTGCTCGTGTACGCGCCGGTGACGAGCGAGACCCGGGCCGCCGCCTACCGGCTGCTCGCGTCGATGCCCGGGGTCTCGGCCGTCGGGCAGGTGACGGACACGCTCGGGCGTATCGGGCAGGCCCTCGAATACCAGTCCGCGCAGCGTCCCGTGACCGAGTACGCGGGGGGCACCCGTACCCGGCTGGTGATCGATCCGGCCACCGGGAAGCCCCTCTCGATCGAGACGCGCGCCACGGACGATGGCCGTCTCCTGGAGTTCACCGCGATCCAGGAGAGCGTCTGGACAGATGACAACCCACTGAAGGAGCACAAGTGAGATCGCTGATCGCCGCAGTCGCCGGTTTGGCCTTCACCGGAGCGCTCGCCGTACCCGCGCAGGCGACCCCGCCCGAGGGCAAGTACTGGCGGGTCGACACGATCCTGAGCAGGACCCATCCGCGTCCGGTCGGCAGCGGCTACTGGCTGGCGGAGCGGCAGGCGTCCACCGTCTGGCAGTCACCTGAGGGCAAGAGCTGGTTCGGTTTCCGGCCGCTTGGGGCTCGGCCCAAGACCGAGAAGGACGAGGCGGCCTGGCGCGCCGACGGCTCCCCGACCTCGTGGACCTACCGTACGGAAGGCATGAAGATCTCCCTGTCCACGGAGCCCGGTGAGGGGCACGTGGGGCCGACGAAAGACGCCCCCAAGGGCTTCCGCCTGGGCGAGAGGTACGTGACGTACCAGCAGCTCCAGGATCTGCCGTCGGATCCGGTCGCCCTCAAGAAGTATGTCGTCGCCGGCGTGAAGACCTGGATCAAGGAGGCCGCGGACGAGGCGAAGACCACCGCCCCGAATTCCAAGATCGAGGACTGGGAGTCCCACCTCGACCGTTACGTGGCCATCGATCTGAGCCGGATGCTCTGGGAGAACCCGGTCCCGCAGAAGGTCAGGAGCGCCGCCTTCCAGGCGTTCAAGACCACCAAGGGCGTCACCGACGTCGGGCGGGCCCAGGATCCGCTGAACCGCTCCGGGCAGAAGTTCGCCCTGCCGACGCTCACCACCAAGGGCACGGTGCTCAAGCAGCAACTCCTCATAGACGCCAAGACCATGACGCTGCTGGCCGAGTACACCGACACCACGGTCGACGGGAAGCCGTTCCCGGCCAAGACCAAGGTGGAGACGTACAAGGTGGGCTGGACGAACGAGCAGCCCGCCGTCCCGGACGGCAAGTAGGGCCACGAGGACTCGCCCGTCAGGGCGAGTCCTCGTCAGGCATCAGCGCACGACGGTGCAGCCGACCCACTTGATGACGTGCTTGTCCTTCTTCGTGAAGAACTCCGCGCCCTTCTTGCTCTTGAAGGCGCGCTTGTGCAGAACGCCCTTCTCATCGCGGAACCGGACATTGACCCGGCCGCCTTCGCGGTGCTTGACCACGCACTTCATCTTCTCGTCCGGCCCGCAGGCGTCGTCCTCGGGGCCCAGCCGCTCCGAGAAGACGCGCATCTTCTTACCCCTGATGAGCTTGCCGTCCTCATCCTCGAACCGGCCGTCCTTGAGGCTGATCCTCTTGCCCTCCTCGCCTTTGAACATGACGTCGGGCTCCGAGCACTCCAGGATGGGCGCGACCTGGTCGCTGGTGATCAGCTGGGGCTGTGACGGGTCGTCCGAGGCGAATGCGGGGGCGGACACGGCAGCGGTGGTGCCGAAGGCCGCCACGGCGATGATGGCGGCACCGAGTGCGCGTCTCATGTGACTCTCTTCTCTGACGGTTCTCTGAGGGTTGTGAGCTGTGACGACCGGCCGGTCACGATGAAGACTGCCGGGCCGGGTGTTAATTCCGTGTATGACAAAAATTGACCGCCCGTATTGACGATCTCGCAGGCGGCGGCTAGCGTCGTCTCATAATTGACAGGAAACTTTCCTATAAGTTTCTTGTCGGGCCTCCCACCCACCCCCAAAACCGCCGGAGGTCGGACCACCATGAGACACACGATCCTGAAGAAGGGCCTCGCGGTCCTGGCGGCGCTGCTCCTGCCGCTGACCGCGACGGTCGCCGCACCTACCGGCGCGTACGGCGCCAGCTCGGTCGCCTTCGCCGCCGCCTGGGCCCCGTGGACCGCGTACACGGCAGGGACCCGCGTCACCTACAACGGCGTCGACTACGAGTGCGTCCAGAGTCATACGTCCCAGCCCGGCTGGGAGCCGCCGAACGTACCCGCCCTGTGGAAACCGGTCACCGGTGGCGGCACCGACACCACCGCGCCGTCCGTGCCCGGCAACCTGCGTTCGACGGGCACCACCTCCAGCAGCGTCTCGCTGGCCTGGGACGCCGCCACCGACAACGTCGGCGTCACCGGCTATGACGTCTATCGCGGCTCGACGCGGGTGACCACGGTCACCGGCACCTCCTACACCGACAGCGGGCTCGCGGCCGCCACCAGCTACACCTACACGGTCCGCGCCCGTGACGCCGCCGGGAACGTCTCGGCCGCCGGCAACTCCGTCACCGCCACCACCCCGGGCGGCACCGGCGCTCCCGGCCAGCCCGGCACGCCCAGTGTCACCGGCACGACCGGCAGCTCGATCGCCCTGTCGTGGGGCGCCTCTTCCGGAACCGTCACCGGTTACCGCGTCTACGAGGGGAGCACGGTCAAGGCGACCGTGACCGGTACGTCGGCCACCATCGGGTCGCTGGGCGCCTGTACGTCGCATACGTACACGGTCAAGGCGTACAACTCGGTGGGCGAGTCCGCGGCCAGCGCCCAGGTCACCGGCGCGACCACCGGGTGCACCGGCGGCGGCAACAAGGTGCTCGGGTACTTCGTCCAGTGGGGCGTCTACCAGCGCGGCTACCACGTCAAGAGCATCGACACCAGCGGCTCGGCCGCCAAGCTGACCCACATCAACTACGCCTTCGGCAACGTGACGAACGGGCAGTGCGCCATCGGCGACAGCTACGCCGACTACGACCGCTTCTACCAGGCGGGCGAGAGCGTGGACGGCGTCGCCGACACCTGGGACGCGGGCGCGTTGCGCGGCAGCTTCAACCAGCTGCGCAAGCTCAAGAAGAAGTACCCGAACCTGAAGGTGCTGTTCTCCTTCGGCGGCTGGACCTGGTCCGGCGGCTTCGGCCAGGCCGCGCAGAACCCGACCGCCTTCGCCAACTCCTGCTACAACCTGGTCGAGGACCCGCGCTGGGCGGACGTGTTCGACGGCATCGACATCGACTGGGAGTACCCGAACGCCTGCGGTCTCAGCTGCGACAGCAGTGGCCCGGCGGCGTTCAAGAACGTCATGTCGGCCCTGCGCTCCCGCTTCGGGTCCGGCAACCTCGTCACCGCGGCCATCACCGCCGACGGCACCAGCGGTGGCAAGATCGACGCGGCCGACTACGGCGGCGCCGCTCAGTACGTCGACTGGTACAACGTCATGACGTACGACTTCTTCGGCGCCTTCGCGGCGCAGGGCCCCACGGCCCCGCACTCGCCGCTCACCTCGTACGCGGGCATCCCGACACCGGGCTTCTACTCCGACAACGCCATCCAGAAGCTCAAGAGCAAGGGCGTGCCGTCGAACAAGCTGCTGCTCGGCATCGGGTTCTACGGCCGCGGCTGGAGCGGGGTCACGCAGTCCGCCCCCGGCGGCACGGCGACAGGGCCGGCGCCCGGCACGTACGAACAGGGCATCGAGGACTACAAGGTGCTCAAGACCCGCTGCCCGGCCACCGGCACCGTCGCCGGCACCGCGTACGCCTACTGCGGGGGCCAATGGTGGAGCTACGACACCCCGAGCACGATCGGCGGCAAGATGAGCTACTCGAAGAGCCAGGGCCTGGGCGGCGCGTTCTTCTGGGAGCTCAGCGGCGACACCACCGGCGGTGAGCTGATCACCGCCATGAAGAGCGGCCTGGGGTGACCATCCTCACCTTCTGAGGGCCTTGTCCGGGCCGGTTCCGCGTCGCGGGGCCGGCCCTTTCGGCTTTCCTGCCCGGTTGGAGGGTTGACCCGGGAGCTGCGTGGAAATCTTGAAGTCATAACGCTTCGTGATCGCCCACTAACTGTCAGCTCATGATCTCCGGGGGTGATGATGATGGACATGCTTCCGCCGTCAGCGTTCATTCGCAGGACACCGACCCCGCCACGACGGCGGTGGGGATCGGCGTGCATGGCGCTGGCGCTCGCCGGGGCCATGGGCTTCGGTAGCGGGCTCGGATACTCGGTGGGCCGGACCGTACAGGAGCGTCAATCGTCGCTGCGGCCACGGGTGGCGGCGATGTCGGTCACGACCGGTGAGGCCGCGCCGTCAGCCCCTGAGCAGGTCAACGCGGCGCCGAAGCCCGCTGCCCCTCCCGCTGCCCGCCCAGTTGCCCGTCCGGCTGCTCATCGAGTTGCTCATCGGGTAGTTCGGAAGGCTGCCCATCCTGCTGTCGAGCGGAAACATCGCGTCAAGACCGCGAAGACCCGCCGTCATGTGAGGGCCAAGCACCGCTCGGCTTGCGTCCGGCTGCAGGGACTCAGGGCACGGCTGTGCAGGACCCTGTTCAAAGAACACTGACCGCCGGGGGCCGCCGGGCGAAGAACACGAACTCCAGGCCGGGCCGGTCGGGCGCACCACGTACTTCCTCCACGGTGAACCCATGGGCGACCAGCGCCGCCTCGACCTCGTCACGCTCGCGGAAGCGCAGGGTCGAGTGCGAGGTCAGCACCTGCCCGTCCGAGCCGAAGACGTGCGTCCCGCGGAAGGTCACCAGTGGCCCGCTGACGTCGAGCACATCGCACCAGCTCTCCACCGCGCCGACGCCCTGAATCTCGGTGACCTTGTACGTCGCCGCGCGATCCCACCCCTCCCAAGCGCGTTTCGCCGGATCCCGGGTCTCGAACACGAGATGTCCACCGGGCCGCAACGCGTCGTAGACCCCACGTAACGTCCCCTCCCAATCGCGCGGGTCCATGATCGCTTGGGCGACATTTCCCGTCATGGTGGCCAGATCGACTTGCATCGGGGGAAGGGCCGTCGCGTCACCGTGGAGCCAGCGCACCCGCTCGCCGTTCGGCTTGGCCCGCGCGACATCGAGCGACGCGCGGGCCGGGTCGACGCCTATGACGTCGACGCCGCGACCGGCCAGGAGCAGCGCGAACGTCCCCGTCCCGCACCCCACATCCAGCAGGGTACGGGCACCGAGCTCATGGACGATGGCCACATACGCGTCCAGATCACCACGGTCGGGGTCGAGCGCGTCATAGATCGAGGCCAGACGCGGATGTTCGAACATATCGTCAGCCATCAGGCCACGGTATGCCGCAGAGCGTGCTCGGCTGTACTCAGTTTCCGGCCAGCTTCTTGGCGAGCTCCTCATCGGAGTTCGCCTTCACGAGCCGGCAGGGCGCGATCGGGCTGCCGGCCTTGGCCAGATAGGGGAGGAACGCATAGTCCATTCCGGCGTAGTTACCCGGTCGGAACTCCAGGACGAGCGTCTCCTCCGGGCGCATGAAACGGGGGGAGATCACGAAGGTGTCCTTGTTGATCGGCGCGGCGACGTCTCGGGAGCGCCAGTTGTCCGGCTTGTCGAACTCCTTGCGCTGCTGCTCGGTCATGTTCTTGGTGCTCGGCGGGTCGTAGGCCAGGTCCGCGCCGACGAAACGCCCACGGGCGCACTGCTTGTCCGCTTCCGTGAACGTCACGTCAGCCACGATCCCCGCGCTCCTGAGCATGGCCTCCAGCCCGTCGGGGTCCCGGAACTCCTTGACCGTCACCTGAACGGTGCCGTCGGCGTTCTTCACCACCGCGTACGCCGCACTCGGCGCCCCGGAGACCAACGGCACGGCCACCAGCGCGGCCGCGGCGATGCCCGCGACGGCCACCCCCGCCAGCACGGGACGACGCATCGGCGTCCAGGAGGGCCGACGGCGGGCGGGCGGGGTCGCCACGATCTCCGCGAGGAGGTCCTGAACGCCCTGGCCCATGGAAGGCTCGGCGTACTCGGCGGCCGGATCGATGGCGGACACCATGCGGTCGATCTTGTTCATCGGGTTTCTCCCCTCAGCGCGGTCATCACGGTGACCTCGTCCGTCGCGGTCGTGTCGAGCAGCCGAGCCAGTCGTTTGCGGGCCCGATGCAGCCGGAGCCGGGCGGCGGTGCTGCTGCAGCCCAGCACCTTGGCGATCTGCGGGCCGGTCAGCTCCTCCCAGCAGGCCAGGGCGAGCACGTCCCGGTCGGCCGCGTTCAGGGCGGCGAAAGCGGTGCGTACAGCCTCGGTCCGTGGGTCGGCGGCCGTCTGCCCCTGTCCGACGGCCAGTTCGCCACGGAGCCGCGAGGCCAGCGCGGTACGGCGCGACTCGCCGCGCCGGTGATTGGCCAGGACCCGCCGGGCCGCGCCGTACAGCCAGAGCACGGCGGCCTCGCCCTCGGGTACGTCATCCAGCCGCCGCCACGCGGCGAGGAAGGTCTCCGCGATCACATCGGCGACGTCGTCCACGGAATCGGTACGACGTATCGCATAGCGATGTACTGCCGGATAACAGGCGAGATAGAGCGCCTCGAAACGATCTCGCGTGTCGGGTGGCACGCGTTGATCCTGCACGGGTGTCTCCTAACCGAAGAATGCCGGAACACCTCACTAGGTGTCCGGCATCTCCGCAAGTGTTTCCACCCGTGCCCGGGGGCCCCTTGCGTCTGAATAACAGATAACGGTTGAAGAACGCGGCATGGCGATGCGGTGTGCAGTAGAGCAGCATTGAGGTTGTGGCAGGGATCTCCGTCTGGCGGCGGGCGAGTCTGCGTCACGGGCCCTATGTGGCCCGGGCGATGGCCGAGCTGCGCTCCTGGCCGGCTCTGGCGGTCAGTGACACCCGGCGCGGCGTGGCCTTCGCGGTGCGGGGCACCGAGATCCTGCGCCCGTCCGGCCGGGACGAGGTGCACCTGCGTCTGACGGCGGCGGCGATCGACCGGCTCGAACCGCATCTGCGGGTCTGCGACCAGGTGCACGCCTGCGCCGACAGCGCCTGGGTGGCCGTGCAGGTGGACGCCGAACCCGACCTCGAACTGCTCCTCGCCCTGACCAGCGTGGCGATCAAGGCACACGCCTCGTAAATCTGGAGCCGACTGGCCGCCGCTAACAGGAGGCCGACGTCAGGCCGCCGCGTGAACCCGCAGACCGGCCTTCCGCCACACCTTGAACAGCCGCCTGGCCGAGCCACCCACCGGCCCGACCGCCTCATAGAGCACCTTCGACGAGACCGGCTCGGCAGTCTCCACGGCGGTCATCCTCGAACCCGGCGTCGAGCAGCAGGTTGCGATAGGAACGGGCGGCCCGGGGGTTGGTCACCTGGTCGGCGCGCGCGTGGACGATGGTCCGCGTGAGCGCCGGGTCGTCGGAGTCGATGACGAGGGTGTCCCAGTCCTGCCCGATGAGCACGATCCGCCCGCCCGGCGCCGCACCCGACATCCACCACGGCGGAGCCGTGCGGAAGATCAAGCAGCTCGTACGACCGTGCGCGCAACCCGACAGCGTCCGGCAGGGCGTCGACGACGTCCAGCAGCCGGATGAGCGATTCCTGTTGTTCGGAAGACATGGGGGCAAGCATGCGACTTCATGTCGACATGAAGTCAAGTACCAGCATGAGCAGCGGATGAGTCCTGGGCAGGCTCCTATGGCTGGGCCTGCTCGGCCAGGATGCTGGTGATGGCCTGCTCCGCGGTGGTGTGGATGTTCAGGGCCGATGACAGGCCGGTGATCTCGAGGATGCGGGCGGGTGCGCCGCGTACGGCCGCCAGATGGAGTGCGGCACCCTGTTCGCTCAAGGCCGCGTTGAGGCGTATCAGCAGGTGCAGGCCCATGCTGTCGAGGAAGGTCAGCCCGCCCAGGTCGAGCAGCAACGGCTCGCCGGCACGGACCTGCCGACTGAGGTAGGTCTCCAATTGGGCGGCGTTGGTGGTGTCCACCTCGCCGGTCACGGTGATCAGCACGCCGGTGATCAGGCGTTGGCTGTCCAGGCTCAAAGGGGGCATGGCGGCTTGACGGCCCGCTCAGCAGGCGGCCGACTGCGGCACGACGGTCATGACGTCCTCTCAGGGCTGGCCGAGTACGGGCGCGATTCCTTCCTCGCATCCGAACTTTAATCCCGAAGACCGATACCGGAAAGACTTTTCCCCATAGGATCTTCTGGGAAGAGAGGGTACAGTCCGCCCCGCAGCTGCTGTTAACCGCCGGGGGCGGAGAAGGTGAAGACCCGTGAGCGCATCCGACGACCGTTCGTCCACTTGGACGTTCCTGACCCATCACGCCCGCGTCCTGCTGGAGATCGCCCGCGACCCACAGGCGCGGATGCGCGACATCGCCGCCGGCATCGGCATCACCGAACGCGCCGTGCAAGGCATCGTGACCGACCTGCACCAGGCCGGCTACCTCTCCCGCGACAGAGTCGGCCGCCGCAACCACTACAGCCTCAACCTCGACGAGCACTTCCGCTACCCGACCGAGGCCGGCCTGCCGATCCGGCTGCTGATCGACATGTTCACCCAGCACGACCTGCCCGGGCGCCCCACCACCCCACAACCACACGAGTGACGCACGGGTTTCTGGTGGCTAGCGTTCGTCGGCATCGGCGGGGTAGTCGGCCGAGCGGCTGACGTCGGCCCATTTCTCGGTCTCGGCGGCGCGGATCTCGGCGGCCTTCTGGGCGAGGGCGACGGCGTCGCTACCGAGGAGGAGCCGCCGAGGTGGGTGGTCGTCCCGGACCACGTCAATGATGATCTTGGCGGCGCGGGCGGGGTCGCCGGGCTGGGTGCCGTCGGTGTCGCGTCGGAAGCGGTGGATGGCGCCCACGGTCTGCTCGTAGTCGGGGCCGACGGGGTGGATCTCCATGGAGGAACCCTGCCAGTCGGTACGGAACGCCCCCGGCTCGACGATGATGACCTTGATGCCGAAGGGTGCGACTTCGTTGGCGAGGACTTCGGAGAAGCCTTCGACGGCGAACTTCGCGGTCTGATAAGCGCCCATTCCGGGGGTACCGCCGACACGTCCTCCGACGGAGGAGAACTGTACGAAGACTCCTGATCCTTGGGTGCGCAGGACGGGCAGGGCGGCCCGGGTGACGTTCACGACGCCGAAGAGGTTGGTCTCGATCTGGGCGCGGAAGTCGTCTTCGGCCATCTCTTCGATCGGTGCGCTGTTGCCGTAGCCGGCGTTGTTGACGACCACGTCGAGGCCGCCGAAGGCGTCGGTGGCCGCCTTGACCGCTCGGGAGGCCGCGGCGGCGTCGGTGACGTCGAGTGCGACCGCTCGGATCCGGTCGCCATGGCGGGCCACCAGGTCATCGAGTTGTTTGGGGTTGCGTGCGGTGGCGATGACCTGGTCGCCCGCTTCGAGGACGGCTTCGGTGAGGCGGCGTCCGAGGCCGCGTGAGGCGCCAGTGATGAGCCATGTCTTGGTCATGGGTGGTTCCTTTGCTCGATTAGCTGTCACATAAATGTAGCACTTACTGACTTAATCTCAGCACAACTGTGACGTAAAGCTATGCCATGTGCTACGCGAGGGGGGTATGTTGGGCAGGTGAGAGCAGACGCGACACGCAACCTGGAACGCGTCCTGAGCACGGGCGCCCGCATGCTCGCAGACGACCCCTCAGCGACCATCGCCGCCATCGCCGCCGAGGCGGGGGTGGACCGCCGCACGGTCTACCGCCGCTTCGCCTCCCGCGAAGACCTCATGGCCGCCGTCTACGGAGCCCGCTACGACGCGGTCGAGCAGGCCATCGAGGCCGCCAGACTGCGCGAGGCCCCGGTCGCGGTCGCGCTGCATCGCTACGTCGAGGGCATCATCGCCGTCAACCGCAAATGGCCCGTGGAAACGAGCCTCATGCTCCGCGAGATGGCGATCCGCGAGCGTCGCCGCAGTCTGATCGACGAGGTCGACGCCTTCCTGCGGCGCGCCACCGACGAGGGCCTGCTGCGCTCCGACCTGCCGCGCGGCTGGGTGGCCACGGTCCTGCCGTCGCTGATGGAACACGCCGCGGCGAACCTGTCCGAGCTGAGCGCCGCACAGGCCGCCGACATCGTGGTCGACACCCTGCTGCGAGGAGTCGGCACCCCACCGGCCCGCTGACCCGGCTGCTTACCGGGCTGCGCGAGAAGAAGTGGCAGACGGCCGACGCGCTCTGGCCCCGACGGCTGCTACGGTGATAAACGCTCGTGTTCAGACCTTAGGAGACCAGACATGGCAGGTGACGACGACATCTCCGGGTGATACCGGAGGTTGACCGGCCCCGGCAGGCGCGCATGACCGCCGCCGACGTGGCCCTCGTCGTCGTACCCCCAACCCTGTCCCTTTGCCGGGCCCATTCGCGCGCCCGGGTCTCGTATCGAGGTCTGTCGCATGTCCGATGCGTTCATCATCTGTTCCGGCCTGTCCTTCTCCTGGCCTGACGACACCCCTGTCTTCAACGACCTGTCCTTCACCGTGGGCGGCGGCCGTACCGGCCTCGTCGCCCCGAACGGCGCGGGCAAGAGCACGCTGCTCAAGCTGATGGCCGGCGAGCTGCGGCCCTCCTCCGGCGGCGTCGCCGTCGAAGGGGTGCTCGGCTACCTGCCGCAGAACCTGCCCCTCGTCGGTGAGCCGACCGTGGCCGAAGTGCTCGGCATCGCCCCGGTGATCGCCGCGCTGGATGCCATCGAGTCAGGCGACGCGAGCGAGGAGCACTTCACCACGATCGGCAACGACTGGGACATCGAGGAGCGCACCCGTGCCCAGCTCGACCGGCTCGGCCTCGCGGATATCGGCTTCGACCGGCGCCTGGGCACGCTCAGTGGTGGCCAGGTCGTCTCGCTCGGCCTGATCGCGCAGCTGCTCAAAAGTCCCGAGGTACTCCTGCTCGACGAGCCGACGAACAACCTCGACCTCGGCGCGCGCCGCAGGCTCTACGACGTACTCGGCGAGTGGACCGGCTGCCTGCTCGTCGTCAGCCACGACCGGGCCCTGCTCGACCGCATGGACCGCATCGCCGAGCTCGACCGAGGCGAGGTCCGCTTCTATGGCGGCGACTTCACCGCGTACGAGGAGGCCGTACGCGCCGAGCGGGAAGCCGCCGAACGGAACGTGCGCAGCGCCGAGCAGGACCTCAAGCGCGAAAAGCGGGAGATGCAGCAGGCCCGCGAGCGGGCCGAGCGCCGGGCGGGCAACGCCGCCCGCAACCTCAAGAACGCCGGGCTACCGCGCATCTTCGCCGGGAACATGAAACGCGGCGCCCAGGAGTCGGCCGGCCGAGCGGGCCAGATGCACGCCTCACGGGTCAGCGACGCCCAGGCCCGGCTCGAGGAGGCCGGGTGGGCGCTGCGCGACGACCAGAGGATCGCGCTGGAGCTGCCGGGGACGAACGTACCCGCCGGACGCACGGTCTTCCTCGGCGAACACCTGCGGACTCGCGGCCTGTTCGCCGAGCCGGGCGTCGACCTGACCGTACGCGGCCCCGAGCGCATCGCGCTGAGCGGCCCCAACGGTGCGGGCAAGTCCACCCTGCTGCGCCTGATCAGCGGCGAGCTGGAGCCGGACGGCGGCACGACCAGGCGGGCAGACGGGCGGGTCGCCTACTTGTCGCAGCGACTCGACCTGCTCGACGTCGAGCGCACCGCGGCGGAGAACCTGGCCGCCTTCGCCCCCGGCATGGCGGCGGCGGAGCGGATGAACCTGCTGGCCCGCTTCCTGTTCCGCGGCGCGCGTGCGCACCTGCCGGTGGCGGCGCTGTCCGGCGGTGAACGGCTGCGGGCCACCCTGGCCTGCGTGCTGTACGCCGAGCCGGCGCCTCAGCTCCTGCTGCTCGACGAGCCGACGAACAACCTCGACCTGGTCAGCGTGGCGCAGCTGGAGGGTGCGCTGATCGCGTACCAGGGAGCGTTCGTGGTGGTCAGCCACGACGAACGCTTTCTCGCCGCGATCGGCGTACAACGGTGGCTGGAGCTGGCGGACGGTCGCCTCCTGGAGACCGGGGGTCCCGCCGGTGAGTGACGCGCTGGTGGCGCGCCCGCTGGCAGGGCCACCACATTCGCCTGCCATGAACGTCCTCAGTAAGCCCGGACGAACGCGGGGAGCGCCTGCTTGAGCTGGGACGAGAACGGCAGGGGTTCTGTGTAGTGGGTCGCGGTCCGGCTGGGGTCCTCCTTGAGTACGTGGTTGATCCCGGTCAGGCGGATGAAGTCGGTGGCGGCGGGGGCTTTCGCCAGCCCGGCGGCCAGGTGCTCGACGTCGTCGCAGCTCACCTGGATGTCCGCATCGCTGCAACTCAGCAGAACCGGGGTGTGCGCCTTGAGCCGGGCCGCCACTTTGGCCGGGTCCTCGCGGTCGACCTCCGACAGGAATTTCGCGTTCGCCGGGGACAACACGTTCGACAATCCGCCGGGCAGGTTCGCCGCGACCGTGCCGTTGGCGCGCAGCGACGCGACGGCCCTGGCCAGGGCGTCCTCGACCTCGGCCGCCTGAGCGCCGGTGATCGTACCTGCCTGCTGTTGGGCCTTGATCTGGGTGGTGATCTGACCGCTGAGGATGTCGAGGTATCGGCGGCTCAGCGGTTCGAGCAGGCCCAGGCTGTTGACGCGCGTCTTCGATCTCGATTTCGTGGCGAGCAGGAGGGCGAACAGGGCGCCCTCGCTGTGCCCGATGACCGTGAGCCGCCGCTTGTCGGTCTCGGGCCGCCGGGCCAGGAAGTCCAGCGCCGCCCTGGCCTCGTGTTCGAATGGGGCGATGCCGATGTCGGCGATCTTGGACGCGTACGGCCCGAGGCCGGTCTTGCCGCTCCCGAGCTTGTCGTAGCGCAGGCTCGCCACGCCGCCGGCAGACAGCACCCCGGCTAGGGTCTTGTACGTGTCGATCCCGCTGAGCCCGGCGCTGTTGCCGTCGCGGTCGGTGGGACCGCTGCCCGCGATGATCAGGGCAGCTGGGACCTTCGCACCCGGCCGGGCCGGATGGCGCCAGGTGCCGTAAACGGTCATCCCGTCCACCCGGAAGCTCACTTCCTCCTCGACCCAGGCGGGGGTCGTACGAGAAACGGCGGCCATGGGGGAGGCGGTTACGCGGGTGGCCGACCCGCTCCCGCACCCGCTCACCAGAAGGGCGAACGCGCACAGACCGGCGCCCAGACGCGGCGCGCGATCATTCCGTGCGCGTACGAACTCACGTAAGAACATCACAGGGTCACTTCATCTCTTTGATTCGAGTGGTTTACGCAGTGTCGGGACGCCGGAGGAAAAGCCCGGCGACCTTGCCGTCCCCGTCGTAGGCGACGCGGGCGGTCAGCTCGCCCGCCTCGAAGGAAAGCGGGATGTCCACGATGGTGTGGTCACCCGCCTGGTGGGGCACCGGCTCACCCATGCCTTCGTACGCGCCGACCATGCCGACCGCCTGTGCCCAGGTCGCGGCCAGTTTGGTCGCGCTCAGGCCGGCGGCGACCGTCTCGTCGAAGTCGCGGCGTACTTCCTCCCAGCGGCCGTCGGTCAGGTCCGCGACCAGGGCGGCAGCGCGGTCGGCGGCGCCGGGCAGAATCTTGTCGATCATGGGTGTTCCTGTCCTTGGGTCGAGTGGCCGGCCGAACCGCTGGAACGCCGCCTGCCGGCTGGAGCCGAGCACGTCGCCGATCTCCTGCCAGGTGTGTCCCGTCGCGCGTGCTCTGTCGACCGCTGCCCGCATGGCCTGGTCGACCGCACGCGCGAGGTCCCGGGTGACGACCACCGCGTCCAGCGGGGACGCATCCGGAGCGCTCAGTCGCTCCACCAGCCTCCGGGCTGTGTCCGCCAGGTCGGTCGGTGCCGCCACTTCCGTCACGTCGTCAATATTTGCTTTACGAGATGAGAATGTCAAGCTTTCATTTACATCCTTGGCGCGGTCGCGGATGCGTCGCGCGGCGCTACGGCAGGTGGAGTCGCAGTATTCACGCCTGCGTCCACGTGCTGACTGGGAGGAGAAGGGTTTTCCGCAATGCTGACAGACCTCGGTGCCACGCGGTTTCAGCACGCTGGTGCTCCTTAATATCGTGCTGTTTTCTGTGGCACGTAATAATACGCTGCGGCAGCACGAAAAGCATCCGGCGACTGATCGCCTGGGGAAGGCCGCGCTTGAACGGACCGATCCGCACCGGACTTCAGGAGTCGTAGACGTGCACCAGATCCGCGTCGTCCGCGTGCAGCAGGGGCCCGTAGTGCTCGCCGAACAACTTGGCCACCAGTTCGCTGCGGCTGCTGACGTTCACTTTGGCGAAGATCGCCTTGGGGTAGTCGCGCACGGTGTGCGGCGACAGGTGGAACTGCGTGGCGATCTCCGACGTGCTGAGCCCGCGGGCCACGCATTCGGTGACCTCTCGTTCGCGTGGCGTCAGCGAGTACGCCTCCACGATGATGGGCACGATCTGTGCCGAGGCCGCGGTTCGATCACCACCGAGACCGGTCCCAAGCGACGAAGAACTCCGCGAGTACGTCAAGCTGGCGACGGGTTCGTTCTTTCAGCACGTGGGAACCTGCGCCATGGGCACTGATGAACGTGCCGTCGTGGATCTGGAGTTGCGTGTCCGGGGCATCGTGGGTCTGCGGATCGCCGACGGGTCGGTCATGCCCTCGATCGTGGCCGCCACTAACCTAGACCTCCCACGTCGTGAAGGCGATCTCTAGCTCGACTGGCTCGTATGAGACCCGCATGACGCTCACCAGCGCCACCTTCTTCTCGTTCGTCTCAACGCAGACCTTGGCGCCCTGCTTGAGATCGTCCATCCGAACCTCGAGCTGCCGGTAGTTCTCATGCGCAAGCAGGTTCACGCAATCGTCGGCACTGGCGGCCGTGCCGGGAGCAATTACGAAGCGCCGGGTCGTGTCGGGCCCGTGGATGTGGTCATCTTCGAGAATGATTTCGGCCAGTCCGCCCTCCCTGGCTGCTCCCACTTGGATGGAGGAACTGCCGTGCCCAGGGGTGCCAGTGTCAAGGTCCACCTTGTCGCCGTCGTTGCAAACGATGGTCCACGAGCAGGGTTTCAGCAGATAGTCGTTGCTGCTCGTGGCCACGGACGATGGATCTGGGGAGGGAGGTTTCGCCGAGGCGGGGCCGGGCGAGGCGGGGGCAACGAGAGTCCAGACTGCTGCGATCCCAGACACGATGCTGAAGAGCCACCCGATGCGCTCCATCCACGTCCAGAACGATGACGCGGGTTGGTCTGCCTCCTGTCTCCTGCTTCCGGCGGCGCTGACCCGCTTCTTGCGTACGTACCGGATCGTAAAGATGAATGATCCTGCTGCCACGCAGGCAATCAGCCAGATGATGGGCGATGACATGAATGTCTCCGTTGGAGTTGTTCACTGGTGTCTACTGAGGCGTCGCAAGAGCCACAGGGTGGCCCCCGCAAAGCAGGCGAGCGTCACTATCCCGAGCGCGAAGAGGTCGAACAGCCACTGGTGGAGGTCGTGCCGCCACAGTGCGTCTTTCGGCGTTCCGGGACCGGTCAGGGCACGCAGATCGAGCGAGGAGGCTGCGGCGGCCAGTCCCCACCGGTCTGGAAGAAGGGCGGACAGGGCGGTCAAAGGCTGGCTGCCGGACAGGTCAGCCGTGACGCCATTCAGCGCGATCTGCGCGACTGACGTTGCTGTCACCAGCGCGACGGCCTGTTCCAGCCTTCGTGCGACCACCGAGATAAGCAAGCCGAGCGACATCGCCGCCACGGTGAGGGCTGCCAGGCTGACGAAGAGCTCCACCGCTGGCCCGAAAACCAGCGAGTGCGCGGGCCCCGGCCTGATCCAGACGAACAGCGCGGCTATCAGCAGCGCCTCCGCCACAGCGACGACGGCGTAGACCAGCCACCGAGCCAGCAACACGGCCAGTGTCAACGTCCCGGTGCGGCGCTCCCTTCGAATGATCGGGTAGTCCGAAACGATGTCGCTATAAGTGAGCGCCTGGCCGCTGAGCACGCAGAGTGTGGTGAGCAGGCTCAGAGCCGTCGGCGCCGCGCTGCCGCCAAGGCCGGATTTGCCGGTCACGCAGCCGGCCAGCGCCGCCGAGATGCTGGCGATGATGAACGGCGCTAGGACCACCCTGCTCCTGCCCGTCCACTCGATGAGCTTGCGATCGTCATCGCCGCGATTCCTGGACGCGCCACGCGTGGCCAGGAGGGAAATCTGGCGCAGGACGAGCACCGAGAGCTGTCGAATGAAGGTCCGGGCCGTGCCGCGATGGCGCATGCGGGGTGGAGGGGCCGTCGACATTCTCGCGCGTTCAGCCTCCGCGACCGCCTCGGCGGCTTGGCTGTCGTCGGCGTACCGCAGGGCGGGCGGCAATGGATTGTGGGTGAGCGACTTCATGAGGTCGGCGTAACTCTCGGCCTCAAGCGTGCTCCTGACTAGTTCCGGCGGCCCCGAGTAGACCGGCCGACCGTCCTGGACGACGACGAGCACGTGCCCTGCCCTGTCCAGGTGTTCGGTCGCGTGAGTGATGACGATGACGGTATTGCCGTCGTCGGCGTACTCGCGCAGCAACGTCATGAGCTCGCGGTCCATGCCGGGGTCGAGACCAGAGGTGGGCTCATCCAGCATGAGAAGACGAGGTTTGGTGAGCAGTTCCAGCGCGATCGAGACGCGTCTGCGCTGCCCGCCGGAAAGCGTTGTGATGAGCTGGTCGATCTGCTTTTCGAGACCGAGTTGGGCGCACACCTCCTCGACGCGCCTATTGCGCTCGGGCCGCCGCCAGGGGCTGCGCAGCCATGTTGAGTACTGCAGCAGACGCCGTACCGTGAGTGTCTGATACAGCTCGATCTCCTGTGGGACGAAGCCGAGCTGTTCCCGGATCTGCCGGGCGTGGGTTTTGAGGTCGAGATTGCGGAAGAATATGTCGCCGCCATCCGTTTCGAGCTCTCCGAGCAGAGCTGAGAACAGCGAGCTCTTACCAGCGCCAGAGGGGCCGAGGATCGCGAGCAGGGTGTTGTCCCGCTGAACGAACGACATACGAGTGAGGCGCGACTTGTCGCCACTCTTGGCGTACACCTCTGCGACGACGAGGGCGCAGCCGCTGAGAGGAGTTTCCTCCAGGCCGGAGCCGTCTTCGCTAATGCGGTAGCGGTGGTCGGCGAAGTCGAAATAGTCGCCCGGCGAGAGCATCGCAGACTTGACGGGCTGCCCGGCGATGTACGGCCCGTGCCCGTGCCCGTGGTCCAATAGGCGAAATCGGGCGCCCTCCCGCCGCAACGTGAAATGTCGCGTCGCGGCCGAGATCGCGTCGAGCACGACATCGGCGTCTGGATCGGTGCCGAAGACCGTAATGTCACCCAGGGGGATTAGCTGCAACGTCGGCGGCTCGTCAGGTGATGGCCCCTCCTCCCATCGCGGTCGCGGTGCGTTGGTGGGCACGGGAGCGGGCGGGCCGAGCAGCGCCCAGCCTGGGATCTCCGGGGATGGGGAGCTGAGCACGTCGTTGACCCAGGCACCATGCCGGTGCGTACGCACTAGCCTTCGCCGATACACGGCGAGCCTGCGATGAGTGTGCTCGTGGATGCGCCGTATACGTGCTGTGGTCACACTGAGGGCCCCGTCGGCCTCCTCGGATGCCGCGGCGATCTGCCCCTCAAGAGAGGCGAGCTCCGCGTGCGCGTCGTGGACGGCGTCCTGCGCAGCGCGCACCTGCCGGCCCTGCTCGCGCAGCCGACGGGCAACCACGATCGGGTCATCGTGGCGCTCTTCTCCGAGACGTCGTTGTGTTTGCATCTCGGTGGACAGCGGAGTGGATACGGCGGCCAACTGTTTCTCGGCCCGCGCGGCTCGGTCCTGGACATGCGGTTTGACCACCGACACTGCGGCTCTGCGCGCCAGCGCCCTGGTGCGGGCCGTTTCGTAGCGGAGTCGTTCGTGTTCGAAGGCGTCTTGTGCGCGGCGTATTAAGGCATCTCGGTGTGGGGTGGTGACAGGTCGGCCCCGCGAACCGTGGACAGCTGGGGAGGGAATTTCCGCCCAGCCGTCGCGCCAGCCGTGATACCAGTCGGTCAGTCGAGCGAGCGGACCGTAGGGGATCGGTTTCATGTGGATGGGCAAGTCAGTTGGGCGATGACCTTGCGATTGCGCGCGGCAGGGCCTGGTAGCAGCGTGCCGTCGGGCGCGACGTCGTCGATCCGGTTCTGCCCCTTCTCGCCATGGCCCTCGGCGGTGATACTTTCAGCGGACACACCGAGCTTGATGAGCTCCTGCTTCACCGCATTGGCACGTTCCTTGGAGAGCCTGAGGTTGTGCTCCTGCGAGCCCTCCGATGAGGTGTTGCCGATGAGTTTTACCCGGAGGTCGTCTTTGCGAATGGTGCTCGCGAGGTTGGTGAGTGTTTTCCTCGCCTCGGCGGGTTCGCGGAACTCCGACCTACCCTGCAGGAAGCCGACGTGGTTGCCGTCGCTCAGATCCGCCTGGCTGCAGGCGGTGAATGTGTCGGGCACGGATGGCAGGGGAACGACGCTGACGGCCGGGACACCTGTGGGGGCCGCCTGGTCGTTCGGCTTGCCGTCTATCGCGACGCAGGCGGCCCCGCCGGCCTGTGCGATTGCCTTCCAGATAGCGATGATGTTCTGGTAAAGGCGGGAATCTGGTTTGGGCTGAGGCGAGGCGGTGTCGCCCAGCCCCGAGAGCAGGACCTTGCGACCGGTGAGGTCAGGGATGAGCTGCTGCTTGCGCAAGTGCGCGACCACTTCGGACGGTTCCGCGTCGATTACTTCTCGGAAATCGAGAGGCTTCGTGGTCTGCAGACCGGGATCGATGAGAACGACATTGCCGCCGGGCTCGGTGCTACGGGCCGCCCGTGATAACGCGGACAGCACATTCACTTCCGGCGCCTTAGCAGGAACGTCACCCTTGATCCTCTGCTCGACCGCGGTGAGGTAGGAGTTGATGTCGTCCTCCAGGCTGACGTCGTTTCCTGCGCTGCTAGTGAAGGGGATATCGAAGACCACCTCCGGGGCGCCGTCGACCCGTACAAGGACGATGTTGTGCCGGGCCTTGACGCTCTGCTTCATCAGATCGACCAGGGCGGGATCTATGCGGGGCGCAGGGGCGTTCGCGTGTGAGCCCACAGCCAGCGCGAGCGTGCCGCTGCCCGATATTTCGCAACCCAGCGAGGCCGTTGCGGGCGTGGGAGACGGGCCTTCCCAATCCTCGGAACAGGCGCTGAGCGACAGGCCGAGGAGCGCGACGACAGAGAGGAAGGTCGCGGACGAGCGTACGGATGGATGCATCAGCGTGTCTTCCAGAAGGGATTCGATCAGTAAGGAGGTCCGGGTCGGTCACGAGGTTGATCGGGCCGACGGAGTGTTGTTTGCAGTGCCTGGCCGCCACTCGTAGGGCCGTAGATCGGGTTCGAGGATGGCGTCGGTGACGGCCGGGTCCTGCGCCCGCTGCGCGATCAGCACACGAGCCATCTGTTTGAGCCGCTCGGCGAGGGCTAGGCGGACCTGAAGAGAGTGCAGCAGGGTTTGACGTGCTGCGATGAGCTCGCTCGCGTGGGCGGACCGGTTAGTCTCGGCCAGAGCGAGGTCGCGGGCTGAGGCGATGGATCGCCGAAGTACGCGCTCGTGGACGCGCAGCGCTCGACCATAAGCTGACCGGAGGGGGTTATGGGTGAGATATGCCCCCACGCCCGCGACTATGCCGGTGCCGAGGAAGAAAGCCAGGAAGAACAGCGCAGAAAGGAGGTGGTCGTCCGCTTCCTGCGGACCGAACGCCTGGGACGGCTTGGAGAGCACGAGGCGAGCCGCGAAGGCTGCGGTACCGAACGCGACCCACGCGAACACGCAGAGGAGGGGCAGAAAGCGACTCGCTCCCGCCGATCCTGCCCTGATGTCGCGGAACATCACGCCGGCGGAATGCGCGAGCCAGACCACGATTCCCGTGAACCCGGCCACCACCAGGGACGTGGTCGGGCTGGACTCCGAGGGCATAACCCGCTTCACCACCTGTAGGAAAGCGGCCCAGTCGGCGCCCACGGCGATGGTCAGCGCCGCAGTGTGGAGCAGCAGTGGCACCCGCGGCCACCCAGCCAGTAGCGCGGGATCCGAATGTCCCCGATCACCCCAGCGCACAAAGCGGCCTACGCCCGCCGAGCCGTTGTCGATCATAAGGTGGGGTTCGCTCGTCGGGTCGTCGTTGCGTGAGAGGTCGGTATCGCTGGCCGGGTCACCCTTACTCATGGGACCCACAATGTTTGAGGAACCGTCGTCCCCCTGCACCAGGCGAGAGCGGGCCGCGTTGAGGGCGAGGCACGCGTCCGCGAGGCGTTGGCGGTCGTCGGCCTCTGCTGGTTGGCGCTCAATCACGGCCGCATTCGCCATGCCTACGAGCCTGGCGGCCTCCGCGCTGTACGCGGCGAATTCCGCCTGGACTCCCTGCTCCCAGCCCGCCAGCATTGAGTTGATGAGGTTGTCGAGGGAGTGCCCAGTTGCTTCGTCCACCCCGCCAGGCGCCAGTCCCTCCACCAGACGCGTGATCTCCGCGAGCGCAGCATTCTCGTCGACATCCGAGGGGACGAACCGCCTGGGCTCCGGCGCGCGCCGCAGGCGGAAGCCGCCGCGCCTAAGGTGCCACCATGCCATTCGCAGTCTCTCCTCCTGTTTGATGCCGTGCAGATTCCTCAGGAACTGGATTTGAGCCGTAGAGCTCAGTCGGTTCGTGGGCCCACCTCGGCAGGTCGGGTCCGAGCAGTTCGAGGTGGGCGTTGAGATCGGGCCCATGTGGGTGGGTTCGGACGAGTTGTTGCAGGTACGAGGCTGCGCGTCGGCTTATGAACTCGTGCACGCGCCGCGCCCGCGACCGGCTGGCCGCCTCCTCAAATGCGATCTGCTGCCTCAGTCCCTCAACTGCTTGCACCGCTGCGGCTAGGTCTTTCTCCGCTTTGGCCCATTCGTTCTCGGCCGTGGTCCGCCTCCTATCGCGGTCGGCCAGTCGACGTGCCCGTACCAGGGAGTCCGTCCGCCCTTCCCGGAAAGACTCGGCCAGCCGCCGCTCTTTGAGGTCTTCCTCTGGTACTGGCTCGCGTGCCTCCTCCCATCGCTGCCGGGCCATGTGAACTTGGCGCTCGGCCGACTTTCGTCGTTCTTCGGCACCAGCCAGCTCCGGCTGGAGGCATCCAGTGCGCGACAGGAGTGCGCTCCGCTCCTGATCAATCTGATCCCGGGCGAGGTGGCGCAGGTATTCCAGCTTTGGGGTGATCACTCGGACTTCCGAGGCCGTTTTAGAATCAGATTCAGATTCGGTGGCATGAGACATCGAAGGAATGCGGC
Source organism: Nonomuraea sp. NPDC049129 (assembly GCF_040648495.1). NCBI lineage: Bacteria > Bacillati > Actinomycetota > Actinomycetes > Streptosporangiales > Streptosporangiaceae > Nonomuraea > Nonomuraea sp. NPDC049129. Next base: position 167,586 of record NZ_JBEZDU010000008.1, read on the forward strand.
GGCGCCCGTCCTGAAAGCCTTGATAGGCATCCCATAGCCGCAGCAAGAACCCGTAACGGAGGGCCCTGGCGGGTGGGCCCATCCATTCATCCAATCCGACACCTCCAGCCCATGAAGATCGCAATGCGGGCATGAGTGAATCCGACATATGGTGCCGAAGGTCCGGAACGTGGATAATATAACGTCCAGGCTGGAACATATGCCCAAAATGCCCCAATAAGACATGTCATCGCCGGGGTCCGGGATTCATGCCGATTTGTGCGTGCTGGAACACTATGTGCGATACGCGAGCCGCGGATGAACTACGATCCCGCTCAGCGGGAATCGTGCGGGCTGACCTGGCTTAATGGCAGGGTCGCAACTGACTGGAGACTCAGTGGCGGGGAGCGGCAAGAACTCCGGACAGTCGGGCGTTGCCCGGGCGATGTCGATCTTGAAGGCGTTCGCCGGTGATCAGATCGAACTGTCTCTCACAGAGATCTGTGAGAGAACGCAGCTCGCGTCGAGCACCGCGCATCGCTGGCTCCAAGAGCTTGTGACACAAGGCGCTCTGGAGCGACTGCCGTCTGGGCGCTACTGCCTGAGCAGGCTTATCTGGGAGATCGGTACGCGGTGCCCGCGCGCCTCGATTCTGCGCGATATCGCTATGCCAGTTCTGCAAGACCTGTACCAGTCAACTCGTGGGCACGTGGTGCTAGCCATGCCTGCCGATGACAAGGCGTTGGTTGTGGAGCGGCTCCTCAAGAACATTTCTGTCCAGCCTGTAGGCCGCGTGGGCGGTCGTTTACCGCTGCACGCCACGTGCGTGGGAAAGGCCATTCTCGCATATGCACCTGCTGAGGTCAGGAAAAGAATCCTCCAGAGCAAGCTTGCGTCGTACACTTCTTATACGATCACCTCTCCTCAGTGTTTGAAAGATGAGCTCAACGATATTCGGAAATATGGCTATGCCGCCTGTCATCAAGAACGGACGATTGGGCTAAACTCGTACGCGGTCCCTGTTCTCCAGCACGGAAGCGAAAACATCCTCTTGGCTGCGGTCGCCGTCCTGATAGAGGTGGGCCCCAAAGAAGCAGATGGGCTGCTCAACGCCCTCCGACCAGCGGCGGTTCAGATCTCTCGCGCCTTGCGGAAGGCGCCAATAAAATATCCGTTTGATGGTGTTTAGCGTTGTTTTCGGTCTTTAGCTTGTGCTGTCTTCTTGGCGGTCGTACGCAAGATCGCATCGGCTTAACCCGATTCTTCGGTGGGCTGTGTTGTGCGAGTGGTCCCGCAGTTCGCCCGTAAGCCACGGGCCCTGCCCCAAGGCCGGGTAGTTAAGGCGCTCGTGGCGCTGTCAAGCACGTGAGGTCTCAGGACTTGGGACGGAGATCCAGTAAAACTGGTGATCTTCCATAACCAGCCGTCGAAGAACTGGATCTCCGTTGATTGCCGAGTCTGTCGGCTCTGCTGTGTCCGCGCTATCGAGATTTCAGCCGCGCCGGTGACAGCAGGGCCGCCGCCTCGGCCTCACGCGGCTCCTGGCCGCGCCAGGACTCGGAAGGGCTGCGCGACGCCGCCGCCGAACAACAGTACCCCGAGCGGAAGAGAATGTGCAGCGCCCGGCCGCTGGGTGAGGACAGCAAGATTCCCGCCGTCACCGCCTGGAACAGCAGTGCGACGACGTGCAGTGTCACAGCGGCACAGAGCGCCTGAACGGTCCAGGAAGAAGGAGCGGCAACGGTCGGGCGCGAGGTCGTGATCGATCTCCTGCGAGTGCTCGGGTGATGAGGGATTCGGTGTGCTCAGTGGTCGTGATCGCGCCGCGAGGCTGTTCAGGAGCGGATCCGGCCGGCGTCCGAGGCGCCGTCCGTCAGGCGGCTGGGCGGGGCAGCGTGCAGTCGGGAAGGGACAGGTCCAGCACCGAGCCGGGTGCCAAGCAGGCGGGCACGGCCGCGACCTGCTGCCCATAATGGGCGCCCTTGCGCACCGTCACGTGGCCGGCCGCGTCCACTTCACACGGATTGTTCTCCGTGCAGCTCTTCCCGTCGTCGTTGCTCGTGCTGTGCAGCCCGACCACGGTCTGCCCGTCCGGGGCGATCAGCGGTGACCCCGAGGCGCCATGCCCCGGTTCGCAGGCGCTGGTGTACGTGAGCGCGTTCTCCTGCTCGTACCCGCCCTCACGCAGCCCCGGCAGCACGGCCTGCACCGCGCAGCTCCAGCGGCGGCCCCAGTTGCCGGACAACAGGTCCACCCGGTCACCGGCCGCGGCCGGGGTCGTGGTGAGGTCGAAGACCTTGGCGTCGGCGGCGGCCAGCTCCGCGTAGGTCCGGTTCAGGCGGTACAGGGCGATGTCGGTGCCGGTCATGGTGGCGTACACCAGCCGGGTCGTCCTGGCCTCGACCTTGGGGTAGCCCTCGCGGTCGGTGATCGTGACCGGCTGGGCGGCCGGCTGATCGACCAGCGCCGACCCCGGCGCGGGGCGGGTGCCCTGGACGCAGTGGCCGTTGGTGAGGAGCAGGGCCGGATCCTCCGCCCGGTCGCTCCCGGTGCGGACCACGGCGCCGGAACATTCACCGAACTGCGCGGCACCCTCCAGGGACGGCATATGCGGTTCCGGCGGAACCGCGCTGCCCGTGACGATGCCCCGGATCCACTTCCGATACACCGACACGTCGCTGTACACGGTCGGTGTGTCGTTGCTGTTGCTGCCGCTGACCGCCCCGGCCAGCAGCCAGCTGCCACTGCGGCGGACCAGCGCCGGGCCGCCGGAATCCATGTTGGTGGCCGAGATGCTTCCGTCCGGGCTGCCCACGCACAGCTCACGCTTCGCGGTGATGCCGCTCACTTCACATTTCGAGTCGGGCTGCACCACGGTGTCGGCCTCGCGCAGGCGGTCCGGATAGCACTTCGGCGCGCGCTCGTCACAGGTCACGCCCCAGCCGATGATGCGGGTGGCGGTTCGGTCGGCCGGCGTGACCGGCGCGATCCGCGCCGGCTTCGCCCGAACCGGGGTACGCAGGTGCAGCAGCGCGAGATCCTTGCCGTAGACCTCGGTGGAGTACCGATAGAACCTGTCGACCTCGGCCAGTTCGCCGCCGGAGGTCACGCTCAGGGAGCCGACGCGCACCCGCCAGCCCCGAGGGGTGCCGACCGGCGCCTGATTGGGCGTACGGGCGCAGTGGCTCGCGGTGACCACCCACTGCGGCGCGATCAGCGTGACTCCGCAGACATGGCCGTCCGCGCGCGGGGACTCGGCGCGTTGTAACGAGCCCATGAACGAGTACGGCCGTACCGACTCGACGCCGCCGCGCAGGGCGAACGACGGAGTCGCGGTCGCCGCCAGCGCGGCCAGCGCCACGGGGACGACGAGAAGAAGACGACTTCGCATTTGCGACACCCTGCGCGGTACAGGTGTCCATGCGGCGGCGGTCACGTATCGGCGGCCGCTTGGCTACGTATTGGGGGTGTATCAGGGGCTGACACACACTCGATACGTAGCCAAGCGGTCGTGGATACGCGACCGCGACAGCGCGGACACTCGCACCGCGCAGGGTGGCCAACCATGCCCAACACACTTCACCTCCCTCGTACTCGCGTCGCATTCGCGGCTTTCGCCTGCCTCGCGGGCCTGCTGGCCGGTTGCGGCGACGCCAACGGGTCGAGCGGGCCGCCGAACAACTCGTCGGCTTCCGCCGGTACGGCCGACCAGAAGTACACCGAATGGGAGGTCAAGTTCCGGTCGTGCCTGAGCGACAAGGGCTTCGTGCTTCCGAAGGAGGCCGGAAAGATCGACTTCGGCGACCGGCAGGACGCGTACGAGGTAGCGAGGGACGCCTGCATCAAGGAGATCGGCAAGCCGCCCACGGCCTCTGACGACCAGCCGAAGATGTCCGACAAAGAAGCGAAGGAGAAAGAGCTCAAGACCCTCCAGTGCCTCCGCGATCACGGGTACAAGGTCAAAGACCCCGCTCCAGGGCAGGCCGCACAGGTCGAGGTGCCTGATGGCGTCTCGCAGGACGGCTTTACGGAGTGCTACCGCAAATGACCTCCGGAAAGCCAGAGCGCGCCCTACGGGGACACGGCCGCACGTAGGGGCCGGCGATCACCCCCCTCGCTGGCATCGCCCTCGGCGCGGTCGCGACCTTGACGGTGAAAGACCGTCATGAACCTCCTCATCAGTGACTCTCCGAGAGGCGGCTCCGGGGACGTGGTGTCTGTCCGCCGGACCGCCCCGCATCATGGCCGTTGGGTGGTGGCCCCAGGTCGGCTGTTAACGCTCACACGTCTTCTTCTTGGTCGCGGTTCCTTTTCTGTCAGATGGTCGTGGTGACAGGTCGGAGCCAATACGAGAGGAAGAGGCGACGTCAAGGACGGCACTTCGCGCCCACGAGGGGGCGGCGGACGGGCGTGCGGCTCATCAGGCGTTATCGGGGGTCGCCGCCCGTGGCGGCGAGAGCGTCACTCTGAAACTTTCGCCAAAACCTTGACACATTTCGGGATGGTTTCCAGACTGTGGCCCAAGGCGGCCTCCTCCTGCTCGTGGTGGTGCGCGGCGAGGACCGCCGTTCGCGATGCCCTGGTGGTGTGCGTTCCCTGATCACGGGACGCGGCGTCGATCGTGCGGGATGACCCCCGCGTGTCCGCTTTCTCGTGATTCAGTCTGGAGCAGCCAGTCATGGGGATCAAAGCCATACTTCCGCCGCGGCCTCTCAGGAGCCCGCGGGTGCTGATCGCCGCCGCCGTCGGCGTCCTCGGCGTGGTCACCGCGGTGATCGTACCGACCATGCCGGCCGGAGCGGCGGCGAGTACGCTCGGCGCGGCCGCCGCGCAGAGCGGGCGATACTTCGGCACCGCCATCAGCGCGGGCCGGCTCGGCGACTCGCAGTACACCACGATCGCCGGCCGCGAGTTCAACATGGTGACGGCCGAGAACGAGATGAAGATCGACGCCACCGAGCCGAACCGGGGACAGTTCAACTTCACCAGCGGGGACCGGGTCTACAACTGGGCCGTGCAGAACGGCAAGCGGGTGCGCGGGCACACGCTGGCCTGGCACGGCCAGCAGCCCGGCTGGATGCAGTCGCTGTCGGGCGGCAGCCTGCGGCAGGCGATGATCGACCACATCAACGGCGTGATGGGCCACTACAAGGGCAAGATCTACGCCTGGGACGTGGTCAACGAAGCCTACGCCGACAGCGGCGGCGGGCGGCGCGACTCCAACCTGCAGCGCACCGGCAACGACTGGATCGAGGTCGCCTTCCGCACCGCCCGCAACGCCGACCCCAACGCCAAGCTCTGCTACAACGACTACAACATCGACAACTGGACCTGGGCCAAGACGCAGGGCGTCTACAACATGGTCAAGGACTTCAAGGCCCGCGGCGTGCCGATCGACTGCGTCGGCCTGCAGTCGCACTTCAACAGCGGCAGCCCGTACAACAGCAACTACCGCACCACCATCTCCAGCTTCGCCGCCCTCGGGGTGGACGTGCAGATCACCGAGCTGGACATCCAGGGCGCCTCTCCGCAGACCTACGCCGCCGTGGTGAACGACTGCCTGGCGGTGGCCCGTTGCGCCGGCATCACGGTGTGGGGGGTACGCGACCAGGACTCGTGGCGGTCGGGTGACACCCCGCTGCTGTTCAGCGGCGGCAACAAGAAGCCCGCCTACGACGCGGTCCTCAACGCCCTCAACTCCGCCTCGCCGGACCCCGACCCCACTCCGACCCCGACGCCCACCCCGACTCCGACACCGACACCGGTCCCGGACGGGTGCGCGGCGACGATCACGACGACCAACAGCTGGCAGGGCGGCTTCCAGTCGACGGTGACCGTCCAGGCGGGCGGCGCGGCGATCAGCGCATGGACCGTGCGGTGGACCTGGCCCGGCGGGCAGAGCATCAGCAGCCTGTGGAACGGCCAGCAGAGCGTGTCCGGCTCCAGCGTCACCGTACGCAACGCCGCCTACAACGGCTCCATCGCCGCCGGCGGCTCCACGACCTTCGGGTTCACCGCGAACGGCACCGCGGCCACCCCGACCGCCACCTGCACCAGCCCCTGACGGAGGCCGGACATGATGAGGAGAATACTGATGCGTCTGCCCTGGCCAGCGCACCCCTCCGCCGTCACGGCCGCGGCGCCGACCCGGCGGGTCTCGCGCCGCGGCCTGGTGATCGGCGCCATCGCGGTCCTGCTGGCCGGAGCCGGCCTGCTGATCACACAGCCCGCCCAGGCCGCCGTGGCCTGCCGGGTCGACTACACGATCAGTTCGAGCTGGCAGGGTGGCTTCGGTGCCGGCGTCACCATCAACAACCTCGGTGACGCGGTCGACGGCTGGCGGCTGACCTGGTCCTTCGGCGCCGGCCAGCAGATCACCCAGATCTGGAACGCCACCCAGACCCAGTCCGGCTCGTCGGTGACCGCCACCAACGTCTCCTACAACGCCTCCATCCCCTCCGGCGGCAGCACCACCTTCGGGTTCAACGGCTCGTGGAACGGCAGCAACCCGGTGCCCACGTCGTTCGCTCTGAACGGCGTGACCTGCGGCAACCCCGGCACCCCCACGCCCACCCCCACACCGACTCCGACGCCCACACCGACGCCGACCGGCACGTGCGCTCTTCCATCGACGTACCGCTGGACATCGACGGGCCCGCTGGCGACCCCGAAGTCGGGATGGGTCTCGCTCAAGGACTTCACCAACGTCGTCTACAACGGCAGGCATCTCGTCTATGCGACGACGCACGACACGGGGACGAGGTGGGGTTCGATGAACTTCGGCCTCTTCAGCAACTGGTCCGACATGGCCTCGGCCGGCCAGAACACGATGTCCATTTCCACTGTCGCGCCGACGCTCTTCTACTTCGCCCCGAAGAACATCTGGGTGCTCGCCTACCAGTGGGGTGGGACCGCCTTCTCCTACCGGACCTCCAGCGACCCCACCAATCCGAATGGCTGGTCAGCGCAGCAGGTGCTCTTCTCCGGCAGCATCTCCGGCTCCAGCACAGGACCCATCGACCAGACACTCATCGGTGACAGCACGAACATGTACCTGTTCTTCGCCGGCGACAACGGCAAGATCTACCGGGCCAGCATGCCCATCGGAAATTTCCCGGGCAGTTTCGGCGCGACCTCGACGACGATCATGAGCGACACGACGAACAATCTGTTCGAAGGAGTTCAGGTCTACCAGCTCCAGGGCCAGAACCGATACCTCATGCTCGTCGAGGCGATGGGCTCGCAGGGTCGCTACTTCCGCTCGTTCACGGCCACCAGCCTGGGCGGTACGTGGACACCGCAGGCCGCGACCGAGGGCAATCCCTTCGCCGGCAAGGCCAACAGCGGCGCCACCTGGACCAACGACATCAGCCACGGCGATCTGGTCCGCACCAACCCCGATCAGACCATGACCGTTGATCCCTGCAATCTGCAGTTGCTCTACCAGGGACGGGCCCCCAGCTCGGGCGGCGACTACGGTCTCCTGCCCTACCGGCCGGGTGTGCTGACACTGCAGCGCTAACGGCATGGCTTTCAGAGCGGCTGCGACGCGGGGTTCCGTGTCGCAGCCGCTCTTTCCGCGTAGCGTGCCAGGAAGGCGGGCGAAGCGCCGTTACCGGGTCTTTTGCTCAAGCATTCCCGGGACGGATCGCCACATCATCGATCTGGAACGCGGGCCCGGCGGTGCTCGCGTTCCAGACAAAGGTCCAGTCGACGCGGGTCGTGCCCGCGGGCGCGGTGAACGTGCCGGCCGCTTCGGTCCAGGCGGTCTTCTGGGCCAGGGAGATGGCGTCGGTACGCAGCACCGTGCCGGACTCGTCGCGCCACCGCACGTTCCACGTGACGGCGGGCATGGTCGCCACAGCCTCCCGATACCACAGCGACACGTGGTAGCTCGTACCGGCGACCACACCGCTGTAGCCGGGGAAGTTGTCAAGCGCCACCGCGCTGCCGCCCGACTGGGTGCTGGTCATCTGCAGCGAGCCCGTGCCACCATGCGCGCCGCCGGTCTGGTGCGCGACGCTGGTCCCGTACCACGGGGAGTAGGGCGAGATCGTCGAGCCGGACTCGAAGTCCTGCTCGGTGATCGCCGGCGGGACGGGCGTGCCGCCGTCGAACGTGCTGCCGGCGTCCTGGCCGTACTGGGGGCCGACCCACTGGCCGGGCGCGATGCGGGTGCCCATGTCGGTGACCCTGAACTGCCACGGTCCTGTGTAGGTGTTGTCGTGCCAGGAGTTGTTCGACCCGTGGACGATCGACTGCTGGATCACGGCGCCCTTGTACGGGGACCAGTCCGGGTACGTGCCCCAGTTGGACAGCAGGGCCATGTGCCCGCAGTACTGCGTTGGGCAGCCGCCGTTGACGGCACTGGGGTTGAAGGCGAACGTGTTGTGGTGGACGTCGACGTTCTTCGTCCACCAGCGGCAGTTGGTGTAGAGCGGCTCGCCGGCGATGGCGGGAGCCGAGCACTGTGAGGTGTTGGTCGGCCCGACGATCAGCGTGCAGTCGCGGGTCGTCGAGGCGGGGCTGTTGCAGAACCGGTCGGCGTTCGCCCACGCGGTGATCCCGCCCCAGTTGTTCTCGAGCCGGTTGCCAGTGATCTCGATCTTGCTGGTCCGCGCCTTCAAGCGGGGCTCACCATCCGCCTCGGACAGGTAGATCGCCGCTTCGGGGAACGGGTCGCCCTTCGTTGCCCGCTCGGCACCGGAGGCCCAGGCGTTGCCGCGGATGGTGTTGTTGCGGATCACGGCGTTGTAGCTGATCTCGTAGAAGATCGCGAGCGAGTCGTTGGCCTCGATGAGGTTGTTCTCGATGAGGAAGTCGTTGTTGTTGGTGTCCGCCCAGACCCCCGGCCCGTGGTTGCCGTGGACCCAGTTGCCGGTCACGTCGGCGCCGTTGACCGCCCAGAACTTCATGCCACCGGTACATCCGCACCCGGGCTCCTGGTGCTCCCAGTCCTCGGTGTTGTTGCCGGTGAACTCGTTGTCCGCCACAACCAGGCCGGTGATGGTGTTGCCCTCTTTGTACGCGTTCAGGCCGTACTGTCCGTTGTCCTTGAGGCAGTTGCCACGGATCTGGTTCGTGGCTCCGGCCATCAGCCCCGCGCCGGAGTTGTCGCGGATCGTGTTGTGCTCCACGATCCAGCCGTCGCCGGAGTCGTGATTGACCACACCCTGATCGCGCGGCGCGACGAACCCGGTGATGGTCAGGTACCGGATCGTGACGCCAGTCGCCTGCTGGGTGAACGCGTACCGGTTCAGCCGCTGCCCGTCCAGCACCGCGCCGGGCGCGCCGATGAACGTCGCGCCGTTGCCGGGCATGATCTGGGAGTACTGGTCGGTGCCCAGCGTGTGCGTGCCGGTCTGGAAGTAGTACGTGGTGTTCGCCTTGCGTAAGTCCACGCCGCTGTTGTCACCCGCAGGGACCACGACCGCGCCGGCGGGCGGTGTGGTCGGGCCGTTCAGCGACGAGCTGCCGCAGACCGCTGCCGTCGCCGTCGTCGAATTCGTTGCCTTGACGACCGCGTCGCCACTCGCCGGCGTCGCGCCGCCCATGACAACCGTGGCGAGGGCCATCAGCGCCAGTGGCCAGGTTCTTCGCATTCCTGTTCTCCTCTGGATTTCGGCCAGCCTTAACTCCATTTGACTGCTGGCCGTCGCCACTGTAGCCAGCTCGCACCTACCCCTCAGATCGAACTCTGAAAATGGCCTGCGGGCCGATGTCGGCGTCCTGTGGATCAAGGACAGCGATAGACATCACGTCCCTGAGATGTCCTCCTCCCGTGGCGCACACATCCGCAGGTCAGGCGTGGATGAGGGACAGCAGGGACAGGGGAGACCGAGGTCTTCGGCTTCCGGCCGTATCCGCAACTTCCGGACCTGACCTTCCACCGGCCGAACGCCCCAACTGGCCTCATGGCCGGTTCTACCCGTATCTCGGCTGGACCCGGGGCCGGCCTGCGCCCCGTCCCCATGCCGGTCCCCTCAACGAATCCTCAACAAGTTCTCAACACCGTCCGGCGCACCATGTGGATCGCCAGCTGGTCAACAGGACAAAGAGGGCAACATGCGATTCGGGACCAAGGCGGTTGGCATGCTGGTTACGACCGGCGCGATCATGGCGGCGACACTCGTGAACGGGCCGGCCGCGTCGGCTCTCCATGTGCCGTGTACGACGACTCCATCTCCAACTTGGACGGCGGCTACGGCGTGATGAAGGGCTCCTACAACCTCAAGAAGGGGCCCTACATGGACCGGTGCGGGAACGTGACCAGGCTCGGCAGGGGCAGGCGATCTACTTCCACTGCAACCTCGGGTCGAGAGCAGCGGCGACCCTTTTCTCACTGGTCCTGGCAGCAAGCCTCGTTTCCAGTTCAGCGACCGGCGAACAGCGCGGGCCGGAAGCAGACACCGGTCGGGGTCTTCGGAGACTAGTTCTCCACGCTCGGCGACACTGCCGCGTTCATCGAGTGGCGTTGAAAATCGAGTGGCGTTGAAAGAGGGTGCCCCCGGCGGGGACTCCGGATCAAGGATGCCCATCTATTGGCGCCCGATACGTTCTGTTTTTATGGAGGACTCGCGTGAATCGGCCCAGGCGCGTAATCGTGGCAGTGGTGGCCGCAGGTCTTCTCACCTCCTGCGGAGGAGGTGCGGGAAGCGATGATTCGGGAAAGTCGCACGGGCCCCGGACCGGCACGCCGACGCCGTCCTCGTCCGCCTCTCCTGAGCGTGTCGCGCCGAAGACACAGCTGTCGGTGCCCAGCCTCTATGACACCTCCCGCGGCTGGGAGTCGGACCTGCCGGGGGACCAGCTCACCCTGCCGCACTCCGGGGCGGTCGCCGTCTTCCGGCAGGGCGGCAAGAACGACGGCACCTTCACCGTGCTCGATGTGACCAGCGGCCAAAGTCTGTGGAAGAGCGAGGTGAAGGGCCCCGGCCTGATGTCAGCGTTCTCGGTCACCGTGCGGGGAATGGACTACCTGGTCGCCTCCGCGTCCGGCTTTCAGGGCGCGGACGTGGTCAGCAAGGGCCGGCAGGTCACGACGATCGACATCTTCCCGGCCCGTGCCGCTGGAGACGGCGTCAAACCGGCTCACCATCTCGAACTGGACGGCGAGGGTGCGGTCACCAACGGCGGTGGCGGACTGCTGGTGCGGCTGGACAACGACGTGGTGGTGACCGTGGATCCGGCCACCGGCGCGACGAAGACGTACGACCTGAGGAAGATGAAACCCCCAGCCAGCGAGTGCAAGCTGTGTTTCGGCTCGACCAAGGCCGTAGCGGTCACCCCTCGCGGGCCGCTGCTGGCTACCAACACCCAGCCCCGCCGCCACTACTGGGTGCCGGGAGCCTGGTCAGGCGGAACTCTCACCACCAACAGCGACCACAAGCTCTTCATCGCCCCGGTCAAGGACTCCCTCGTCGCGCAGTGGCGCGATGAAGGCGTGCCCAACGACACGTGGGCCGTCCTGGACCCCGCCACGGGAAAGGCTCGCGCCAAGGTCGACTGCGCGCCGGATCAGGGCGTGACGGCCGACGACTCCAAGGGGGCCTCCCTGTCTGCCGACGGCCGCTATCTCGTCCGCAGCCACACGGCCTTCGACTTGGACAAAGGCACCGGCCACTGCTTCGAGGAGACCGACCGCGACAAGCCGGTCCATCTGACCGGTGTGACCGATGACGGCGTCGCCTTCGGCATCGGCGCCTCGACTGCCGACCAGGCCGACCCGCGGGTCACCATCGACCTCGCCACAGGCCAGGTCCAGCTCGGCAACTACGTCGTGGCTCCCTTCGGCGACTACTCCGGATACGGTCTGTTCTGGGAAGACTCCACAAACACCATGGTCGCCTATCCACATGCCAAGTGACCTCACGGATAGGAGCCCGGGCACGGCTCGTGCCCGGCGCAGGTGATCCGTAGCGCGGCCGGAGCGAGCCGGTGATCGGTTACCACTTCTCCCACTCGGATCGTCGTCCAGGAGCGGGTGATCTGCGGGCGTACCGGGAGAAGACTGGGATCTGTGTGAAGGCCGCCGCACACGCGAAGGGGCAGCCCGTGAACGAACTGGTTGACGTCATCGCCACGTGGTTCGACGGCCGTTCGACCACGAGCATGCTGGTGTGGGGCCGTGTCGGGAAGGTCATGTTGTACTTCGCCGCGCTGTCTATCGTGTTGGACCTTCTCGACCCCGAAAAGGGCATTACCGCCCACGCTCGCCAAGGCAGCGTGGTGGGCTGTAGGGGGCGTTCTCGAGATGCTTCTCGGCGCGCTTCTGCATCGCACTCGGCCGCTGCATCTGTTCCGCTGGGCGGCGTTCGCTCTGGTGCTTGTCGGCGGACCGCTCGACATGCTCGCCGCATGATGCGTGCGGCTGACGCGGGATGGAGAGGCCTGATTCGGGTTCGATGAGGACGCCCTGGCCGACCACGCGTACGCTCTCGGCGTGCTTGGGCTCCAGCCGGTGTTCAGCACCCGGTTGATGTCCTTGACCTTCAGCCCATCCGGAGTTTCCCGAAATGGCACGCTCAATAGCTCCTCTCACCCCATCCGACCCGCGGCGTTTGGGTCGTTACTGGCTGGCCGGCCGGCTGGGCGCGGGTGGCCAAGGCGTCGTCTACGAGGGCTACGGGGAGGCGGGAGAGCGGGTCGCGATCAAGGTCCCCCGGTACGACAGCGCCGAATCACGCGCCAGACTCGCGAAGGAGGCGGCGGCGGCCCAGCAGGTGGCCTCGTTCTGCACCGCCAAGGTGATCGAGGCACAGGTCAATTCAGCGCCGCTGTACATCGTCAGCGAGTTCGTGCCAGGGCCGAGCCTGCGGCGGGTGGTGGCGGAGTCGGGGTCGTACGAGAAGGACGCGCTGCGCCGGCTGGCGATCGGGGTGGCGACCGCGCTGACCGCCATCCACCAGTGCGGGATTGTGCATCGCGATCTCAAGCCGGACAACATCATCATGGGGCCGGACGGACCGCGCCTGATCGATTTCGGTGTGGCCCGTGAGGTGGGGCCGACGACGAGCGGGCCGATCATGGGCACGCCCGGATACATGCCGCCGGAGGTGTTCTCGGGGCGGGGCGCGAGCGAGGCGGCCGACCTGTGGGCGTGGGCGATGGTGGTGCTGTTCGCGGCCCGGGGCAAGGACGTGATTGAGGAGGGGGATCCGGCCGCCGTCATTGGGCGGGTGATGGAGTTCGAGCCGGACGTGTACGGCCTGCCTGAACCGCTGAACGCGCTGGTGGCCGCAGCGCTTGCCCGGGATCCCACGGAGCGGCCGGCCGCCGGGGAGGTGCTGCTGCGGCTGTTGGGCCATGGCGGTGAGGCGCCGCTCGGCCGCGGCGATGACCTGCTCGAACGCGGCCTTACACAGGCGGGTGCACTGACCGGACGGCCCGAGCCCGATCTGGGCGCGATCGCGGAGGAGCTCTACGGTGAGCTGACCGAGGCCGAGCGTGCGACCGCGCCCGAGGTGTTCCTGCGGATGATCGACGGCGACGAACTCCGGCCCGTCGGCAGGGACGAGCTGCCGGACTCGCAGGCCGTGGACGCGATGCTCACCGTGTTCGGCGCCGCGGGCCTGGTCACGCGGTCCGGCGCCGCGTACGAGCTGGCCACGCCCGGGCTCCTGCACGCCTGGCCCCGGCTGCGCGATTGGGTGGCGGGCAACCGCGAAGGGCTGCCCGTTCACCGGCGACTCGCCGAGGCGGCCGCGCTGTGGAATGAGCACGGCAGAAGACCGGCCGACCTGCTGCACGGCTCGGCACTCGACCGGACGCTGCAGTGGGCCGCCACCGCGCACAAGGACCTCACGCTGGGACGGCGCGAACGCGAGTTCCTCGACGAGGCGGTGAGCCTGGCCCGTACGAGGGCGAGGAGACGCCGTCTGGTCGCGGCGGCCCTGGCCGTACTGCTCGTGGTCGCGCTCGGCGGGCTCGGCACCGCGGAGTACCTGCGCAGGGAGTCGAGCCGCCAGCGCGACGACGCGCTGGCGCGGGAGCTCGCGCTGCGAGCCGCCGACCTGCGGCAGAGCGATCCTCAGGTCGCGAAGCTGCTGAGCGTGGCCGGCTGGCGGTTGAGCCCGGAGTTGCCCGAGACCCGCGGCGCGCTCTACGACTCGCTCTCTCAGACGGCGGTCTCCGTCTTCCTCGACCCCGACTACACGGCCGCGACCGTGCAGAACCTCAGCCAGGACGGCCGTGTGCTCGTGTCCGTGGACGGCGGGACGGCCAGGATCTGGGATGTCACCGGCCAACGGCGGATCGGCGTGCTGTCCGGGGTGAGCGCGGGGGTGTTCCAAGCCGCGCTCGCCCCCGATGGGCGCACCCTGGCCCTCCTCGACCAGGAGGGGGTACGGCTGTGGGACACGCGCACCGGAAGACCGCTCGGCGCCCCCATCGCCCGTCAAGGCAGGCGATCGGGCGGCGGCACACTGAGCTTCGACGGCTCCGGGCGCTACCTCGCTATCCCCTGGGGAGCGAAGGCCCTGCCCGAATGGTGGGACGTCGCCAAGCGTAAGCGGCTCACCGCTCCCTCGGGAGCCGCGCTCAACGCGATCAGCCGCGACGGCCGCTTCGGCTACGTGGTGAAGGGCTATAACGCGGAGTTGTGGGACCTGCGCCGGGGCAAGAGGACGCCGATCCCGCCCGAGCGGGACAAGGGCGTCATCAACCAGACCACCTTCAGCGACGACGGCAAGATGATGATGACCACGGAGCTGGTGAATTCGAGAGAGACGAGCAGGATCCGTATGTTCGAGCTGCCGTCCGGCGAGGGGGTGATGGGCCAGGAGGGCGGGGCGGGCCCGGGGGGCGGGGTGGGCCCGGAGGCCGGGTTCGTCTTCGGCGACGCATTCATCGCCAACTGGGGCGGCCGGGAGCGACTGACCTTGCAGCGGCGCTCCACCCCTAACACGGTGGACAGCCAGGCCATGCCCAGCTTCTTTGACTCGGTGTACAGCCAGGCCATGCCCGCCTTCGTCGGCGGGCTCCGTTTCGACCTCGCCGACCGGGCCGTCCGCTATCTGGACGAACATGGCGCCGTCCACACCGAGGACGTCTCGATGGTGTTCGACCGGCCGATCGGCGGCGGCAGCGAGAGCGGGAACGTACGGCTGGCCCCCTCCGCGCACGTGCTGGCCGCGATCTGGGGGGACCGGATAGAGGCCAGGGACACGGCGACGGGCCGCGCTTTGCTGAAACTGATCAGCCGGTCGGGCGGTGGCGGCGCGACCGCTTTCAGCCCCGACGGCCGCCGGCTCGCCCTGGCCGCCGACGACACAGTCCACATTGTGGATCTGCCCGGGTATAAGGTGTCGGCCCGGCTCAAGCTGGGGGGCGGTGTCGAGCAGGGCGCCCAAGCGCTGGCGTTCAGTCCGGACGGACGCACGCTGGCCGTGTCGCGCTCTGGGGAGCGCGGTCGCGTCGAACTGTGGGACCTCGAACGCGGATCTCGACGAGCGGAGACCGGGACAGGCGTGAAAGACCTCGCCTTCCGCCCCGACGGACGGCTGCTCGTGACCGGAAACCCGCTCCAGCTCATCGATCCGGAGAAGGACGCCACCCTGCCTCCCGAACAGGGCACCGGGCAGCTCGCCGGCGCCTTCGCCTTCAGCCCGGACGGCCGGCAGGTGGCCTTCTCCGGGCCCGGCCGGCTCACTCTGTGGGACGGCGACGTCAGGACCAGAATCGCCGAGTTCCCCGCGGTGCCGGGCAGCGAGGTCACCATGCTGGCCTGGTCGCCTGATGGGCGCACGATCGCGACGTACGAGAAGGGCTTGCGCGTACGTCTCTGGGACGTGCCGAGCCGGCGACCGCTGGGCGTCGTCTTCGACGGCAAGCAGGCGGCGGACGGCGCCGACGGCGGGTGGGTGGCATTCTCCGCGGACGGCACGAAACTCCACACCGCCGCCCCCGACGGCACGATCCGTGTGTTCGACGTGGACGAGCGGCACGTGGCCGCGACCCTGTGCGTGCGCGCCGGTCGTACGCTCACCGCCAGTGAATGGTCCCGCCACCTGCCTGGCATCGAACCATTCACGATGTGCCCCTAGCCAGTAGGGCCTTGGTGAGCCCCTCCGCTCTGTTTCCACGACCTTGGATCGAGACGGACGCGCCAGCGCAAAGCTAGCCGAAGGCCCTTCGGGGTACTGTGGCGCTCACCGTGGTGCCATTTCCTGGTACGCCATTGACGGTGAGGCGGCCGCCTATTCCCGCGAGCTCGTCCCGTCTGCCGCTCAGGCTGGCCCCATATGCCTTGGCCGACGTGCCGAGGCCGTCATCGCTGATGGTCAAGCGCAGCCCGCCGGGAGCCACGGTGAGGGCGATGGAGACGGTACGGGCCCGTGCCTGCCGTTCCACTTCCTGCAGAACGTCACGGATCGTGCCATGGACGATCTCGGTGATGAGGGCGGGAAGCGGTTGTTCCGGCAGAGCCCATATCTCCACGGTGATCCCGGTCTGCAGCGACCACTCCGCCAGGTGATCTTCCAGGGCGTGTGAGGTGGCCATGCGACTGCCTGATTCAGAGCTATTGATCATCTGCTTCTTCCACTTCTGGGCAATAAGTCGAGTACGCCTGATCAGGCCCGTCCGGCGGGCGGTCGCGGGCTGCTCTGCGCGATTCGACCTAGCGGACCATCTTGAGCCCGGTGTGCCAGACGTACCCGTGTCCCCCGCCGCCCAGGTTCCAGACTTCGGTCCACTTCCAGGTGGGCTTGTTGTCCCAGCAGTAGCCGTGGAACTTGGTGCCCTTCTTGGCCACCCGGTAGCCGGAGCTGAGGCTCTGGCGCTTGTGCACCTTGACCGCCCACTTCGCCTGGACGACGCAGGGCCACAGAGCGGCCGAGGCCTTGGTGGCGCCTTCGGTGGCGCTGGTGGCGTGCGCTGAGGAGACCAGCACGCCGGAGGTGAGCGCGGTCGCCACGGCCAGCGTGGCGATCTTTCCTACGGATCTCATGTCCGGAAATGTAGGTTTACAGGTGTTGAGGATTTGTTGAGAATCCGTCGAGTAGTCACAGAACCCAGGAAACGGCCCTTAGCTCAGGTAGCTCACGAGCATGTGCTTGAGCTCGTCCACGAGCTCGGCGCTGCGCTCGGGCGACCCGGTGGTGATCATAGGCATCACCGCCTTCACCATCGACAACACCATCGTGCCCATGAGCAGGGCCCGGTGCTCGGACAGTCCCGGCCGCAGGCGGCGCAGCATGCCCGCGATCTGCCCGGCGATGTCCTCGTGCAGCCGCTGCGAGGCCCCGGCGAACCTGTCGCCCGTGGCCGAGCCGTAGAGCAGCGACCAGTATGCCGGTGAGCGGCTCTTGAACCGCACGCTCTCGTCCACGAGCTGCCCCACCAGCACCTCCAGCGGGACGTCCGGGGTGACCTCGGCCAGCCTGGCGGCCCAGAACTCCTGGCGGTCGTCGGTGTAGCGGGACACCAGCCCGTCCAGGATCTCCTCCTTGTTGCGGAAGAACTGATACAGCGAGCCCGGCGACATCCCCGCCCGCGCGGCGACCTGGTTCGTCGTCATGTCCGGGTAGCCGACCTCGGCGATCACCAGTTCGGCGGCGTCGAGGATCTCCGCCATGCGCTTCAGACCCCGCGCCTGTCGGCGGACCGTGCGTTCAGCCATGCGGCACCTCGTTGACAAATACGAGCATTTACTTGTATTTCTGGTTCGGGACAGCAAACACGAGTAGTTTACCGAGTTTTGATCGGAGACCCCATGCGAACCTCCCTGGGACTCACGCGATGACGGTCAGCGCGCGGCTCCGCCCCGTCCACGCGGCCACCGCGGAGCCGCCGCTGCGCAGGCTCGGCTACTTTCTGGTACGCCGCCGTCGGCTCGTCCTGACGCTGGCCCTGCTCGGCCTGATCGCGGCCGGAGTGCTCGCCGCGGGCGCGGTGCCCCGGCTGTCGCTGGCCAGGTTCGAAGCCCCGGGCTCGGAGTCCGACCGGGCGCAGGCCGAGCTGGTCGAGCGGTTCGACACCGGCAACCCCGACATGATCTTCCTGGTGACCGCCAAGAGCGGGACGGTGGACGCTCCGGCGGTCGAGGCCGCGGGCAGGGAGCTGACCGCCCGGATCGGGGACGAGGCCGACGTCGCCGAGGCGGACTCGTACTGGACCCGCGGCAGACCCGCCACGATGCGCAGCGAGGATGGCAGGCACGCGCTCATCGTGGTCCGCATCCCGGGGGACGCCGACCACGTGCGGGCACAGGTGCTGCCCAGGCTCATCCCCGAGATCACCCGGGGCACCGACCTGCTGCAGGTGCGGGCCGGGGGAGGGGAGGAGGTCTTCCGTGAGACCGTGCCGCTGGCCAGGCAGGACTTCGTCCGGGCCGAGCTGGTCATCTTCCCGCTGGCGTTCATGCTGCTCTGGCTCTACCAGCGGCGTGCGATGGCGGCCCTGGTGCCGATCCTGGCCGGCCTGTTCGCGATGATGATCGGGCTCGCGCTGCTCCGTGGCGTCCTGACATTTACTGAAATTTCGACGTTCGCTCTGAATCTCACGCTGGCCATGGGGCTCGGCCTCGGCATCGACTACTGCCTCTTCGTGATCCAGCGCTTCCGCGAGGAGACGCGGGGCGGCAAGGACCGGGCGGCGGCCGTCGCGGGGGCGGTCGAGCACGCCGGCCGGACCGTGTTGTTCAGCGGCCTGACCGTGGCCACGTCACTGGCCGTGCTGTTCGCGTTGCCGTTCGACTTCCTGCGCTCTTTCGCGTACGCGGGCATCGCCGTCGTCATCGGCGGCCTGGTCGCGGCCGTGCTGGTGCTGCCCGCCGTACTCGCCTCCATCGGCGGCACGATGCTGCCCAGACGGGAGCGGCCGGAGCGGGCGGCGGGGTTCTGGCACGGGCTGGCCACCCGCGTGATGCGCCGGCCACTGGTGTTCGGCGGCCTGGCGACCGTGCTGCTGCTGGTGCTGGCCTCGCCCTTCCTGGGCCTGCGCTTCGGCGTGGCCGACGACCGCATCCTGCCTCTGGAGGCGTCCTCCCGGCAGACGCAGGAGGTCGTGCGTCAGTCGTTCCCCGCCGAGGAGACCGACGCCATCCAGCTGGTCTCGCGCGAGGCGGTGACGGCGGACGTCACGGCGTACGCGACAAGCCTGTCCCGGCTGCCCGGCGTGGCCCAGGTGGACTCTGCCGCCGGGTCGTTCGCCGGCGGGCAGCGGGTGGGTGACGGGGACCCGTCCAGGTTCCAGGGCGAGGGCACGTGGCTGTCGGTGGTCCCGTCGGCCGCGGCGCTGGCCGACGACCCCGTGCGGCTCGTCCAGGCCGTACGCGCGGTGCCGCCGCCCTTCGAGGTGCTGGTCGGCGGCTATCCCGCCGAGCTGTCCGACTACCGGGCCTCGGTGGTGGAACGGCTGCCGCTGGTGCTCGCGCTCATGCTGGGCGTGACATTCGTGGTCCTGTTCCTCATGACGCGCAGCCTGATCATCCCGATCAAGGCGACCCTGCTGAACGTCCTCAGCCTCGGCGTCATGTTCGGCGCCATCGTCTGGATCTTCCAGGACGGCAACCTGTCGGGTCTCCTCGGCTTCACCCCGACGGGCACGCTCGACCCCAGCATCCCCATCCTCATGCTCTGTGTGGCCTACGGCCTGTCGATGGACTACGAGGTGTTTCTGCTGTCGCGGATCAAGGAGGAGTACGACAGGACCGGGGACACCGAGCAGGCGGTGGCCGCCGGCCTGCAGCGGGGCGCTCCGCTGATCACCGCGGCCGGCGGCATTCTGGCGCTCACCTTCGCCGCGTACGCCACCGCGCAGGTGATGTTCGTGCAGATGCTGGGCGTCGGTATGGCGGTGGCCGTGCTGGTGGACGCGACCGTGATCAGGGCGGTGCTGGTGCCGAGCCTTATGCGCCTGGCCGGACCGCTCAACTGGTGGCCTAGAGGTCGCGCGTCCACCCCTGCTCGGTGACGGCGATCCCGTCCTCCAGTTGGAACCCGGAGGCGTTGCCGTGTGCAAGCGAGGGCCATCGGTCCGCGGCCCACTCCGGCCAGCCCAGCCACCCCGGTGGCGGGCCGGGGATGTCGCCGCCGCCGAGTTCGGCGGCATCTGGTGCCTGGAACTGCTTCCGCCAATTGTCGATGTCCGCCTCGCTCATCGGAAATGTCGTGTGCGGTGCGGTGACTTGGCGGTGTGCGATCCGGGCGCGTTGGACGTCCTTGTCGATAGGCAGGTAGATGACTTGGCAGGATGCCCCGGCCGATGTTGCCAGCCAGCGCAGTGCCGACCGTTCGTCGCGGCTCCAGAGCCCGAAGTCGAGCACGACGTTGGTGCCCAGTCGCAGCGCTTGCAGGGCTAGTGCGATGAGCCGTCCTTCCAGCATGTCGCGCTTGCCGTCGGGCTGCGACCCGTCGAACAGGGAGATCATCCACTCGTCCGGGGTCAGCCGCAGCGCGCGGTGCGCCGCGGCGAGTTCTGCGGCCCGGGTGGTCTTTCCGGCGCCGGGGAGCCCGACCATCAGGAGAAGCTTGGCGGGTTCGGGCCGCACGTCATGGTCCGGCTTCGCTTTCGCGGTGGCTGCGGCCGGCTTGTCGGCGACGGTGAGGGATGCCTCGGACGTACGAGGGAAAGGATCTTGGTGCGTTGGATGGAACTGCTGCGACATGGATGTGCTCCCCGGATCACGCAGGACGATCCGGCAGCACAGCGAGACACGCGATTGGGCTGCCGGCGGGACACTGATCCGGCGGTACGCCCTGGCACTGACCCCAGCGGGGCAGGCAATGAGGCCGCGGTTTAGGCAACCGCGATACCGCCGCTAAGCAGCGGCGCGGATGTTCATAGCGGCGAAACAACCCATGCCGCCACCATAACCGACAGCACCAGCATGGTTGTCGACCGCGAGCCCGACTTCGCTAAGTGGTCGGTCTGGCCGGACCCCGGCGGGGCAGTTAGCTGGGCCGGATTCGCCCCGTAACTAGCCGGATTAAGAACGCAACTCTGTAACTCCAGAACTTAATCTGGGAGAGACTCCCGATGGACCCATTCGCAGCCCTGCTGGTCGCTGCGGTGTTCAACACCATCTGTAGGTCCATTCAAAGCTCCTTGAGTGGGGTTGGGGAGGCCCCGCCTGGAAGCCCTCCAGCCGTGAGAGATGGGGCCGCCCCGCCTCTCCTGAGGGAAGACGCCGTTGGCGAAGTAGATCGAATGGGAAAGGCCCCGTGATCACTAACGTGATCGCGGGGCCTTTCCCGTGTTAGGAGCTGTATGCCGAGCCAGCTTCACCGCTGAAAGCAACAGGATGAGAGCGGGGCTCGGGATGAGGATCAGGTCGGGGATCATCCCAAGCCTTTGATCTTGGCTGGCTGGCTGGCGGCGAACTGCGATCAACGACAAGCCCACGCGGTCCGCTGCCAATGCCGACCCTTGGTCGTTAATGCTGTGACCGGTAACCTTCACCGGCTGGTTGCACCTAGCAGCTGCGGTTGGCAGGGACTTCAAAGATGAGCCCGAGACCGAGTTGTTCGTCCCAGTCTTCTCCGACCTGGACGAATCCGAAGCCGGCGATCGTGGCCAGGGACGCCACGTTATCGGGGCTAATCGTCGCCCGTACGGTCTTGACCGCCGGTTCGTCCGCGGCCCGACGCAGCAACTCGATCAGGATGGCTCGGCCATACCCCTGGCGACGGAAGTCGGGAGCAACCGCGTATCCGATCTCTATCATGCTCGCCTCATCGGGCGGTCCGTGAAACCCGGCGTGACCGATGACGACACCTTCAGGCCCGGTTACCGCCTGCCGTACCATCCACTGTGCGTGGCCGGGATCGGCGGCCATCTGGTCGATCCGAAACCGCCACAGCTCCCGTGCCGTGTCTGTCACAAAGTACTCGGTCAGAGCGACCCCAGTCGTATTGCTGGCTGTGGGCAGATCCCCATCGAGCAGGGCGGACATCGCGGTGCTCGACAACTCGACAAAGCGCACATGCTTCGGACTGGTGGGGAACGACATCTGGCGATCGGCTTCATCTGTCACCGTGCGGATGCTCGCAGAATGCCCGGCAGACGTCCAACGAATTTTGGAGTGATTGATCAACAGAACTTGCTCACGACAGCATCCACCACCACGAGTACCAACCGCTGAAAGATCATGTCGGGCACAGATCCTTCAGGAGCTGCTCGGCCACGAAAGTTTTGAGACCACGATGCGTTACAGCCATCTCGCTCCGGACGCGCACGAGAAGGTCATCAAGTCGTGGGCGCGGCGTACCGCCGACACCGCAAATTAGCGATCTTGACGCATGTGTGACGCACGATCATGTGAAAGGCCCTCCCCGGATTGCTCCGGAAAGGGCCTCTGACCTGCGGGTCGGGGTGGCGGGATTTGAACCCACGGCCTCTTCGTCCCGAACGAAGCGCGCTGCCAAGCTGCGCTACACCCCGGTGCACGCCCTCTTGCGCGTGCTTGAGAAGTCTAGCTGACTTCGCGGGTGCTTGTGACCGCGTTTATCGGCGCGGGACCAGCGTGAGCAACGAGGCCTCCGGGAAGCAGGCGAAGCGGACCGGGGCGTACGGCGAAGTGCCGAGGCCGGCCGAGACGTGCAGCCAGGCGTTGTCGTGGCGGTTGAGGCCCTTGACGCGAGGTCGGTCGATGCCGCAGTTGGTGACCAGGGCGCCGTAGAACGGGATGCACAGCTGGCCGCCGTGCGTGTGGCCGGCCAGGAGGAGTTGGTAGCCGTCGGCGGCGAAGCGGGTCATGTTGCGGGGCTCGGGGGAGTGCATGACGCCGAGGCGGAGGTCGGCGTCGGCCGGAGCGGGGCCGGCGACCAGGTCGTAGCGGTCGCGGTCGATGTGGGAGTCGTGGATGCCCGCCACCGCCACGTCGAGGTCGCCGATCTTGAGGCGGGCGGTGGTGTTGTTCATGTCGAGCCAGCCCTCGGCCGCCATGCCGGCGCCGAGCTCCTCCCAGGGGAGGGTCGGGACGTGCTGGCGGCGCTCGTTCTTGGAGGTGCGCCAGAGGTAGCGGGCCGGGTTCTTGGGCTTGGGCGCGTAGAGGTCGTTGGAGCCGTACACGAACATGCCGGGGCGGGCCAGCAGGGGCTCCAGGGCGTGCAGGAGCGCGGGTACGGCCTCAGGGTGGGCGATCGAGTCGCCCGTGTTGACGACCAGGTCGGGCTCCAGGGAGCCCAGCGAGCGGACCCAGTTGATCAGCATCCTGCGGCCCGGCGTCAGGTGCAGGTCGGACAGGTGGAGGATGCGTACGGGCCGCTGCCCGCGCTCCAGCACGGGCACGTCGAAGCGGCGCAGCCGGAACCAGTTGCGTTCGACGACGGAGGCGTAACCCAGACCGGCCAGGCCGAGGCCGAGGATGGACAGTGGTATGGCGGCAGCTTTCCTCACCCATTCATGATGCCCGACATCCGGCGCCAGGCGTCCCGAGTACGTGAGATGGGGCTACGTGAGCGCGTAGCCGTCCGTACAAGCGGCAAGATGGACCGCATGAGCGCATTGAAGGACAAGCTGAAGGCCGATCTCACGGCCTCGCTGAAGAGCCGGGACGAGGTACGTCTCCGGACGATTCGTATGGCACTGGCCGCGGTCAACGTCGAGGAGGTCGCCGGCAAGGCGGCCAGGGAGCTCTCCGACGACGAGATCATCAAGGTGCTGACCAAGGAGGCCAAGAAGCGCCGAGAGGCGGCCGAGGCGTTCGGGAACGCCGGGCGCGCGGAGCAGGCGCAGGCGGAGCTGGACGAGCAGGCGGTGCTGGAGGAATACCTGCCGGCGCAGCTCTCCGACGAGGAGCTCGGCCGCCTCGTCGACGAGGCCGTCGCCGAGACGGGCGCCGCCGGCCCCCAGGCGATGGGCCAGGTCATGAAGGTCGTCAACCCGAAGGTCGCCGGTCGCGCGGAGGGGGGACGGGTCGCCGCCGCCGTTCGCGCGCGACTGTCCGCCTAACCAGGTCTCGGGTGCCCGCCACGATCGCGGGCACCCAGGGCACTCAGGTCAGTTGCGCCCGCGACCGCGTCCCCGGCCGTTGTCGTCGCGGTTGAACTGGTCGAACTGGTCGAAGAAGTCGTCCTGCGGGCCGCCCCGCTCGTCGTCCTTCTTCTCCTTCTTGGGCTTGGGGGCGCAGTTGTCGGCGCAGCCGCCGAACCGCTCGTGGTTGACCGGCGTGAACTCGGTGGGTTCGACGCCCTTGAGCGCCCCCATCATCGCCTGCTTCCAGATGCGGCCCGAGATCGTCGCCCCGTACACGTAGCCGTAGCTGCGGCCGCCGATGGTGACGCCGATCAGCGGGTGGGTGAAGGCGCCGCGCGGGTCGCCGAGGCTGACGGCGGAGGCGAGGTTCGGGGTGTAGCCGGCGAACCAGGCGGCCGTGTAGCCGTCGGTGGTGCCCGTCTTGCCCGCCGCGTCCCGGCCGATGCCGCCGACCTCCTGCATCGTGCCCTTGGTGAACACGCCCGAGAGGATGCCGGTGACGGCGTCGGCGACCTCCTCCTCCATGACCTTGGAGCACTTGGGCTTGTACTGGGTGGCCTTGCCGTTGCGGTCCTTGATCTCGGTGATCGCCAGTGGCTTGCAGTACTGGCCGCGTGAGGCGAAGACCGCGTAGGTGCTGGAGACGGTGACCGGGTCCACCTCGTTGATGCCGAGCGTGAACGTCTCGAACTCGCGTAGCTTCGAGCCGTCGGCCCGCTTGAGCCCGATCCGCTTGGCCAGCTTGACCACCTTGCAGAGCGTGACGCGCTCCTCCAGCCGCATGAAGAAGGTGTTGACCGAGCCCCAGGTGCCGGTCTGCAGCGTCTTGAAGCCGCCGCCGCCCTCGCTGGAGTTGCGCACCTCGTGCGTGGGGTCGCCGACCCGCTTGCCGTCGCAGTTCTTGAACGCGCCGTAGCCGGACGCGGTGAAGCCGGCCGGCGCCGGGTAGCCGTCGCCGTACTTCAGGCCCTCCTCGAGCGCTGTGGCGAGCGTGTAGGCCTTCGCCGTCGAGCCCTGCTGGAAGCCGCCGCCACCGCCGTGCTTGGCGTCGGCGACGACGTTGTAGCTCATCTCGTTCTTCTTCTTGCTGCCGCCGAACTTGCGCGAGGCCGCCATCGCCTTGATCTCGCCGGTGCCCGGCACGACCATCGCCTGCGAGGCCACCGGCTTGTCCTTGGTGCTGACGTACTCCTTGATGGCCTTGTCGGCGGCTTTCTGCATCTTCGGGTCGATCGTGGTCTTGATGGTGAGACCGCCGCGCTGGAGCAGCTTGAGGCGCTCCTTGGGGGTCTTGCCGAAATCCTCGTCGTTGAGGATCTCGTTCTGGACGTAGAGGCAGAAGTACGGGTACTTGCTCTCCTCGCAACCGCCTTCGACCTTGGTGTCCTTGAAGACGAGCTTCTTGGCCTTGGCCTCGGCGGCCTCCTGCGGCGTGATCTTGCCGAGTTCGGCCATCCGGTCGAGGACGACGTTGCGGCGGGCCTTCAGCAGCTCCCTGGACGCCTTGCTGACGTTCGGGTCGGTTCTGTTGGGGTTCTGGACGGCGCCCGCGAGCGTGGCCGCCTCGACGAGGTTGAGGGCGGAGGCCGGCTTGCCGAAGAAGCGCTTGGCGGCGGCCTGGATGCCGTGCGCGCCGGCGCCGAAGTAGGCGATGTTCAGATATTTCTCAAGGATCTGGTCCTTGGAGTATTTCTTCTCGACCGCCATGGCGTAGCGCAGTTCGTTGAGCTTGCGGCCGACGCTGGTCTCGATGGCCGCGGCCTGCTCCTCTTTGGTCTCGGCCGAGTTGAGGAGCACCTGCTTGACGTACTGCTGTGTGATCGACGAGCCACCCTGGGTCACGCCGCCCTGGGTGAGGTTCTTGACGAGGGCGCGGGCCGTTCCCTCCACGTCGATCGGGCCGTGCTGGTAGAACCGGAAGTCCTCGATCGAGATCAGCGCCGTCCGCATGATGGGGGCGACCTTGTCGAGACTCACCGATTCGCGGTTCTCGTAGAAGAACTGGGCTATCTTCTTGCCGTTGGCGTCCAGCAGCTCCGTGCGCTCGGGCAACGGGGGTTCGGCCAGGTCCTCGGGCTTCAGGTTGATCCCTGTCATCGCGGATTTGGCGGACATCCCCGCTCCACCGACCGCGGGAAGGGCTATGGCAGCCGTGAGCACTCCCGCGACCGCGCCTGCGGCGATCAGCCGCACGATGTTCAAGATCGGCGAGGAACGATCTTTGCCCTGAGCTTGCACAAGTCCAAGAGTACGTCGAATGAGTGACCTTATCGGTAACTCGGCACCATTTCGCCTTGACTGACGGGGGTGACTAGTCATTCCCGGTCAAGACTCCAGCGAGAAATTGGTCCTCTGGGGTCTGTCGGCCCGAACGTCTAGTTGCGTACGTTCTCCTCTGCGGCAACTGAATACGGAGGCTCGGCGCCCGCGCCCGTCGGCCCCAAATGACGACTGACCACCTAAGGGGAGTGGGGTCGAAATGTGGATCACGGATTGGACCTCCCGTGCCGCCTGTCGAGGAGCGGACCCGGACGCACTGTTCGTCCAGGGAGCCGCCCAGAACAGGGCGAAGCTGATCTGCCGAGGATGCCCGGTCCGTACCGAATGCCTCGCCGATGCGCTGGACAACCGCATCGAGTTTGGCGTGTGGGGCGGCATGACGGAACGGGAACGACGGGCTCTGCTACGGCGGCGTCCTGACGTGGACTCATGGCGAGAGCTGCTCGAGTCTGCCAAGGAAGAGTACGAACGGACTAACGAGCTGATCGCAGGCTGACCCTAGCCTCGGGCGTACGGCCGGTGCTCGCACCGGCCGTACTCTCATGTGCTCGCGAGGAGTTCCCCGATCCGGCGCAGACCCGCTAGATCGTGGACATCCTCCGACATCGCACGTACCTGGACGACCGGCACTGTGGGGTGGGCCGACAGGAAATGGTCCTGCTCCCGGTGTTCGCGGGCGGCGAGTTGCATTCTGCCGGTGTGCAGCCGCAGTACGGCGGCGGTCAACTCGTGTTCGCCCCGCGACTCCAGGTCTTCCGCCGCGGCGGCGCTGCGCGCGGCCGAGAGCGCCGCTGCGGTGGGTTCGTGCACCCGGTTGACCACCAGGCCGGCCAGGGGCATGCGCTCCTCAGCGAGCCGCTCGACGAAGTAGGAGGCCTCACGCATCGCGTCGCGCTCCGGCGCGGCCACCACCACGAAAGCCGTACCCGGCGCCTGGAGCAGCCGATAGGTCATCTCCGCGCGCTGCCTGAACCCGCCGAAGACCGCGTCCAGCGCCGACACGAACGTCTGCAGGTCCTTGATGACCTGCGCGCCCAGCAGCTTGGTCATCGCGCCCGCCATGATCCCGAACCCGGCGTTGAGCAGCCGGAACGCGCTCCGCCCTCCCGCCTTGGCCGGCGCGGTCAGCAGCCGGATGAACCTTCCGTCGAGGAAGCGGCCGAGCCGCTCAGGGGCGTCGAGGAAGTCGAGCGCCGACCGCGAGGGCGGCGTGTCGACGATGATCAGATCCCACTCGTCCGAGCGGCGCAGCTGGCCCAGCTTCTCCATCGCCATGTATTCCTGGGTGCCGGCGAAGCTGGAGGACAGCGACTGGTAGAAGGGGTTCGACAGGATCTGGCGGGCCCGGTCGGGGTCGGCGTGCGCCTCGATGATCTCGTCGAACGTACGCTTCATGTCCAGCATCATCGCGAACAGCTGGCCGCCGCCCTCGGGTGAGCTGATCAGGCGCGGGGTGTTGTCGAGCTCGGTGAGCCCCATCGACTGCGCCAGCCGCCGCGCGGGGTCGACGGTCAGCACGACCGCGCACCTGCCGCGCTCGGCGGCCCGCAGCCCCAGCGCGGCGGCCGTCGTGGTCTTGCCCACGCCGCCGGCGCCGCAGCAGACGATGATCCGGGTGCCCTGGTCGTCGAGAATGGCGTCGACATCGAGTACGGGGGGCTTCTTCACGCTGCTCCCTGGGTGCGGATGGCCTCGGCCAGCTCGTACAGGCCGCTCAGATCGACACCGTCGGCCAGCAGCGGCAACTCGTAGGACGGCAGCGTCGCCTCCGCCAGAGAAGCGCGCTCGGCCCGCTCCAGCTCGGTACGGCGGGCATGCTCGGCGACCTCTTCCGCCAGAGCCTCCGCAACCGTGGAGGCGCCGTCGGACAGACCGGCCGCCTTGAGCCCGAGCGTGAGCTCGGCGACGTCGAATCGGCCCTTGACAGCACTGTCAAGTGCGGCCTGTGGAAGCAGTGATTCACGAACCATGTTGATGAAGATTCCGCCGGGCGGCAGCCCCGCCGACCGCAATTCGGCGATGCCGTCGAGCGTCTCCTGAACCGGCATCTCCTCCAGCAAGGTGATGAAGTGCACCGCCGTTTCCGGAGATTTCACGACCTTGCTCACCAGATCGGAGTGGTTCTTGATCGGGCCGACTCTGGCCAGCCCGGCGACCTCCTGAGTGACGTTCAGGAAGCGCGAGATGCGACCGGTCGGCGGCGCGTCGAGTACGACGGCGTCATAGATCCGCTTGCCGTTCTTGCCGCGCCTGCGTACGGCCTCGGAGGTCTTGCCGGTGACGAGGACGTCGCGGAATCCGGGGGCGACGGTGGTCGCGAAGTCGACGATGCCCATCTTGGTCAGCGCCCGCCCCGCCCTGCGCATGCCGTAGAACATCTCCATGTATTCGAGCATGGCCTCCTCAGGGTCTATGGCCAGCGCGTAGACGTCGCCGCCTGATGGGGCCACGGCGATCCGGCGCTCCTCGTACGGCAGCGGTGGCAGGTCGAAGATCTGCGCGATGCCCTGCCTGCCCTCCACCTCGACGAGCAGCACCTTGCGCCCGCCCGAGGCCAGTGCCAGGGCGAGGGCCGCGGCGACCGTGGTCTTGCCTGTGCCGCCCTTGCCGGTGACCACGTGCAGTCGCACGCCGTCCCAATCGGTGTCCCGAGAGTCCACGTTTCGAGGCTACCGAACGGTCACTTGTCGAAAGCCGACGACCACCCTTTGAGATTGCTCACATCGTGGCGTGCGGTGCGCCGCGGGTTGAGCTTCTCCTACGCTGGCCCTCATGAAGAAATGGGAGTACCTGACGGCTCCGGTGCTGATCCACAACACCAAGATGATCCTGGACAACTTCGGGGCCGATGGCTGGGAGCTGGTCCAGATCCTGCAGGGTGCCACGCCCGAGCAGCTTGTCGCCTACTTCAAGAGGGAGAAGCAGTGACGCCCGAAGAGAAGATCACCGAACTCGGGCTGACGCTGCCCGAGGTCGTCGCGCCGCTGGCCGCCTATGTGCCGGCCGTACGGACCGGCAACCTCGTCTACACCTCGGGCCAACTGCCCATGGTCGACGGCAAGCTCGCGCAGACCGGCAAGGTCGGCGCCGAGGTCGGCCTCGACGACGCCCGCGAGCTGGCCCGGATCTGCGCGCTCAACGCGCTGGCCGCGCTGAAGTCCGAGGTCGGCGAGCTGGGCAACGTCGTGCGGATCGTCAAGGTCGTGGCGTTCGTGGCCAGCGACCCGGCCTTCACGCAGCAGCCCCAGGTCGCCAACGGGGCCAGTGAGCTGCTCGCCGAGGTGCTGGGTGATGCGGGCAAGCACGCCCGCAGCGCCGTGGGCGTCGCGTCCCTGCCGCTCGACGCCCCGGTCGAAGTGGAGCTGATCGCCGAGGTCTCCTGAGAGTCCGGATATGTCACGATGACCCGAGTGATGTTCTAGAAGCCCGAGTTGTTCTAGAAGGAGGTCATGTGACGGGTCTGCAACTCCCAGACGAGCTCGCCGAGCGGGCGAGGGACATCCTCGCCGGACGCGTCCAGCCGGTCCCCGCGCGGGACGCCGCCACGGTGGTCATCCTGCGTGAGGGGCCGGAGGTCTATCTGCTCCGGCGCAAGTCCACGATGGCCTTCGCCGCGGGCGCGTACGTCTTCCCCGGCGGCTCGGTCGATCCCCGTGACACCGACCACGCCGTCGCCTGGGCCGGGCCGTCTCCGGCGGACTGGGGCACGGTCTTCGGCGCGGACGAGGGGGTCGCGCGCGGGCTGGTCTGCGCGGCCGTACGGGAGACGTTCGAGGAGTCGGGGGTGCTGCTCGCGGGGCCGGGGCCCGATTCCGTGGTTGACGACACCACGGGAGACGACTGGGAGGCCGACCGGCTCGCGCTGATCGACCGGAGCCTGTCCTTCGCCGACTTCCTCGCCAAGCGCGGCCTGGTGCTCCGCTCGGATCTGCTCAAGCCGTGGGCGCACTGGATCACGCCGGAGATCGAGACCCGGCGCTTCGACACCCGCTTCTTCGCCGCCGTACTCCCCGAGGGGCAGCGCACCCGCGACGTCGGCGGCGAGGCCGACCAGGTCGACTGGAAGCGCCCGGCCGACGCCCTCGAGCTGGCGCACGAGGGCAAGATCTTCCTGATGCCACCCACCTATCGCACGCTGACCGAGCTGGCCGCCTGCGACTCCGTGGCGGACGTCCTGGCCGCGCGGCGGGAGATCGTCACGATCCTGCCCAGGGTCGTGGAGGTCGACGGCGAGTTCCAGTTGGTGACGACATGAGCGGTCTGCACATTCCGGCCGGCTCGCCCGACGGATCCCGTACGACCCACGCCGAGAACCTGCTCGCGCCCAACCCGTCGCCCATGACCCTCGACGGCACCAACACCTGGATCATCGGCGACCGGGACACCATCGTCATAGACCCGGGCCCCGACGACGAGAGGCACCTGCGCCGGGTCGCCGACCATCTGGCCGAGCGCCGGGTGAGCTGGATCCTGCTCACCCACGGCCACCACGACCACAGCGGCGGTGCCCGGCGCTTCGCCGAGCTGGTCGGCGCGCCCGTGCGGGCGCTCGACCCCAAGCACCGGCTCGGCGATGAAGGGCTGGGCGACGGCGACGTGGTGACCGCCGGTGACGTCGAGGTGCGCGTGTACGGCACGCCGGGGCACTCGTTCGACTCGCTCTGCTTCTGGCTGCCCCAGGACCAGGCCATGCTGACCGGCGACACCGTGCTCGGCCGCGGCACCACGGTGATCGCCCCCGACGGCGACCTCGCCGACTACCTGCGCAGCCTCGACCGGCTCAGGGTCATGGCCGATGAGCTGGGCGTGGCGGCACTGCTGCCGGGCCACGGACCGGTGCTGGCCGACCCGATCGGCGTACTGGACGGCTATATCGCGCACCGGCGCCAGCGCCTCGACCAGATCAGGGCGGCGCTGCGCCAGGGCGCCAAGACGCCCCGCCAGATCGTGGAGATCGTCTACAGCGACGTCGACACGTCGCTGTGGCCCGCGGCCGAGATGTCGGTACGGGCCCAGCTGGACTATCTCGACTCCCTGTAGCGGCTACCTGGAGCGGTTGTAGAGGCGGTCCATGTCGAGGATGACCACGGCCTTGGCCTCGATGCGCAGCCAGCCGCGCTGCGCGAAGTCGGCGAGGGCCTTGTTGACCGTCTCGCGGGAGGCGCCGACGAGCTGGGCCAGCTCCTCCTGGGTGAGATCGTGGTGGACGCGCAGCCCGTCGTCGGTCTTGGTGCCGAACCGCTCGGCCAGGTCGAGCAGCTGCTTGGCCACCCGGCCGGGCACATCGGTGAAGACCAGGTCGGCCAGCACGTCGTTGGTGCGCCGCAGCCGCTGGGCCAGCGCCCGCAGCAGATGGAGCGCCACCTCGGGACGGCCGGTGAGCCAGGGGCGCAGGTCGTCATGGCCCAGCCCGGCCAGGCGCACGTCGGTCAGCGCGGTCGCGGAGGCCGTACGGGGGCGCGGGTCGAACAGCGACAGCTCGCCGAACATCTCGCTCGGGCCGAGCACGCTCAGCAGGTTCTCGCGGCCGTCGGGCGAGGTGCGCGACAGTTTGATCTTGCCTTCGAGCACGACGTAGAGCCGGTCGCCCGTCTCGTTCTCGTGGAAGAGCGTCTGCCCCTTGGACAGCTGGACTTCGGTGATGCTCGTCCGTAGCGCCGCGGCGCTCTCGCGGTCAAGCGCGGCGAACAGGGGGGCCTTGCCCAGCACATCTTCGGTGTTCACTCTGCCTCCTCTGCTGCCATTGTGACGCACCCCACTCCAGGCGGCGCACGTAGGCTATGGGAATGCCCACTGAGTCCAGGCTCGCCCTCGTGCGTCGCGCACGCCGGATGAATCGCATCCTGGCGGA
The DNA here is from genome assembly GCF_040648495.1 of Nonomuraea sp. NPDC049129. Taxonomy (NCBI): domain Bacteria; kingdom Bacillati; phylum Actinomycetota; class Actinomycetes; order Streptosporangiales; family Streptosporangiaceae; genus Nonomuraea; species Nonomuraea sp. NPDC049129. The sequence continues at coordinate 199,615 of NZ_JBEZDU010000008.1, forward strand.
AACCTACCCCGAGGCTCATTGCGAGCTCGACTTCGGTACCCCGCTCGAACTGCTGGTCGCGACGATCCTCTCGGCGCAGTGTACGGACAAGAGGGTCAACATGGTTACTCCGCTACTTTTCGCCAAGTACCCGACGGTGGATGACTATGCGGGCGCCGACCGAGCCGAGATGGAAGAGATCATCCGCTCGACGGGGTTCTTCCGCGCCAAGACCAACAGCATCATCGGCATGGCCCAGGCGGTGTGCGAGCACCACGGCGGGGTGGTGCCCGGCAAGCTGAAAGACCTGGTCAAGCTGCCCGGCGTGGGCCGCAAGACCGCCAACGTGGTGCTCGGCAACGCCTTCGGCGTGCCCGGGCTCACCGTCGACACCCACTTCCAGCGGCTGGTCCGCCGCTTCGGCTGGACCGACGAGACCGACCCGGTCAAGATCGAGCACGTGGTGGGGGAGCTGATCCCCAAACGCGAGTGGACGATCTTCTCGCACCGGGTCATCTGGCACGGGCGCCGCATCTGCCACGCGCGTACGCCGGCCTGCGGCGTCTGCCCGCTGGCCGCCCTCTGCCCCTCGTACGGCACCGGCCCCACGGACGCCGTCAAGGCCCAGAAGCTCGTCAGACCGGGCCCGTTTTCCTAAGTAGGGAAGTCCCCGAACCCCTGGTGTGTTGGAGATTGCGTGACTCAGGTGCCCGACTGGCTCGACACACTCGCGGCGCAGGCCGTACTCACTTCGGTGCCCGCCGGGCTGCGCCCGCCCGCTGAGGGTGGGCGGCCCGCGGCGGTCCTGCTGCTGTTCGGCGAGGGGCCGCTGGGGCCCGATGTGCTGCTCATCCAGCGCAGCTCGCGCGGGCGCAGGCACGCGGGCCAACCGGCCTTCCCCGGCGGCGGCGTGGACCCGGAGGACGGCGGGCCCGTCGGGGCGGCGCTGCGCGAGGCCGAGGAGGAGACCGGTCTCGATCCGCGGGGCGTGACCGTGCTCTGCACGATGCCCGAGCTCTACATCTGGCGCAGCGACAACCGGGTCACACCGGTCGTCGGCTGGTGGCGCACCCCGTCGGCGGTGCACGCGGCCTCGCCCGCCGAGGTGGAGTCCGTGGAGCGGGTGCCGATCGCCGAGCTGGTCGATCCGGGCAACCGGTTCACGCTGCGGCATCCGGGCGGCTACGCCGGGCCCGCGTTCCGGGTGCGCGGGATGCTGGTGTGGGGGTTCACCGCGATGGTGCTCGACGGGGTGCTGCGCGAAGGCGGGCTGGAACGGCCGTGGGATCCCGAGAGGGTGGAGGAGATGCCGCCGGACGTCCTGGACATGGCCTCACGGGGCTGAAGCACCGCTTCAGACGGAGCTGTGGGCGGCCCGCTTCCCGTGGCGGCCCGCTTCAGACGAGCGGGTCCAGGCGGTCCTGGTCGCCTGTGACCAGGGCGACACCGAGCGAGGCCCAGTCGGCCACGTCGGCGTCGCTGTCGGCTGCCAGCGCCCGCAGCGCGTTCAGCCCGGCCCGGTCCGGCGGGTCGCCCAGCACATGCTGGAGCGCGTACGCGGCGCCGTACCTGACCCGTGGGTCCTCGTGCCCGGCCAGATCCATCACCGATGGTAGCGACCGGGGGTCGGCCAGGTGGCCGAAGGCGATGAGCACCGAGTAGAGCACCATGACGTCGTCCTCGCTGGCCGCCAGGTAGCGCAGGACGGGCAGGATCCGATCCACGTACGCCTCGAGCATGCCCAGGATGTCCACCCCGAGCAGGCGCTGGGTGACGTCGTCCGCCGCGCAGAGCCGCCGTGCCTCGATGAAGGACTCAAGATCGCCGCGCTGCCGTAGTACGGAGATCGCGTGCCAGCGCACCGCCCCGTCGGGATCGTCGTCGTCGAGAGCCGCTTCGATGAGGCCGCGCACTGTTTCGTCGTTGGGCGGCATGCCGCCCAACGTAACCAGCGCGTGTCGCCGTCCTGAGGAAGACGTGCACACTTGACCGAATCGCTGGTTACCTTTGAAACGTGCGCGGTGATCTGCTTGACCTCATATTGATCGGCCTCGTGATCGCCTTCGGCGTCTCGGGTTACCGGCAGGGCTTCATCATCGGTGCCATGAGCTTCGTCGGCTTCGTCGGCGGGGCGGTGCTCGGGGTCTTCATCGCGCCCCCCATCTCCAAGGCGGTCGTCGACGGTGACACGCCGCAGGCGTTGCTGGCCATCGTGATCGTGTTCCTGGCCGCGACGATCGGCCAGTTCGCCTCCTCGACGATCGGCGCCGTGGTGCGCAGCCATGTCACCTGGGAGCCGGCCAAGGTCGCGGACGCGGTCGGCGGTACGTTCGCCAGCGCGCTGTCCGTGCTGGTGATCGCCTGGCTGATCGGCTCGCTGATCGTGTCGACGGCCTTCACCCCGCTCGTCGACCAGGTGAAGAACTCCATGCTGCTCACCACGGTCGACGACTCGATCCCGCAGACCGCGCGCAACTGGCAACAGCCGTTCAAGAAGTTCATCGACCGGTCGGAGTTCCCGCCGGTGTTCGACGCCATCGGCGCGGGGCAACTCGTCGACGTGCCGCCGCCGGCGCGCAGCATCCTCCAGGGCGCCAAGCTCGAACGGGCGCAACGGGCCATCGTCAAGGTCCAGGGCAACGCCGAGAGCTGCAACAAGCTCATCGAGGGCACCGGCTTCGTCTACGCCAAGGACCGGATCATGACCAACGCGCACGTGGTCGCCGGTGTGACGCGTGACCTGCAGGTCCTCGCCTACGACAACAAGCGTCACCCGGCCACCGTCGTGCGCTACAACCCGCAGCGCGACATCGCCATCCTGTACGTGCCGGGGCTGGGCCTGCCGCAGCTCTCCTTCGACGGCGAGGCGGAGAAGGGCGAGAACGCCATCGTCGCCGGGTTCCCCAAGGGCCAGGGCTTCACGGCCGAGCCCGCCCGCATCCGCAGCCAGCTCAACGCCGAGGGCCCCGACATCTACCGCAGCCGCAACGTCACCAGGAAGGTGTACGCGATCCGCGGCAAGGTGCTCCCCGGCAACTCCGGCGGCCCGCTCCTGACCGTCAACGGCCAGGTGTTCGGCGTCGTCTTCGCCGCCGCGGTCAGCCAGGAGGACACGGGGTACGTACTGACGGCCAACGAGGTCAGGCCAGACGCCGACCAGGGCCGAAACGACACCACCCCGGCAGGCACGCAGGAGTGCGACTAGCCAGGCAGCTGACTGAGGATCAGCTCGATGGCCTGCGCCGGGTCGCTGTCGTCGCTCAGGCCCGACGCCGCCCGTCCCACCGAGTCGTACGGCACCCCGTACGACTGCACGCGCGCGGCACCCCGGCTGAAGAGGGTCAGCGCCCCGCGCCCGTTGCCGCGCTGCAGGTGCGTCAGCCCGACGCAGATCTGCGCCAGCCCCTGCCACAGCTCGCGCTCGTCGTCGGGGGCGCACTTCCAGCGGCCCTCGAACACCTCGTGGGCGTTGAACGGCAGGCCCTCGCTCAGGAAGCGGCGCCCGTCGGACAGGGCCTGCGGCGTGGTGGGCGCGTAGTCGTCGGGCACTCGGTCCACACCGGTCGAGCCGTAAGGCATCGGCCGGCCATAGGCGTCGCGTGGCCGGGCGTTGCGCGGCTTGCCTTCGGGGTCGCGGTCTCTCATCGGCCAGGCTCCGAATCGGACAGCCAGCCGATCAGCTCGGCGTCGAACACGTCAGGGGTCTCCTCATGGGGGAAGTGGCCTGCGCCCTCGATCAGCCGCCACCGGTATGGGGCGGCCACGTAGCGACCCGAACCGAGGGCCGTACGCGGCAGCACCCGGCGGTCGAGGGCGCCGTGCAGGTGCAGAGTGGGGGCCTCGATCTCGGCGCGCATCGTCCTGGCGAAACGCAGGCCGTCGGGGCGGAACTGGGAGCGGCCGAACCAGCGGTGATACTCCAGCGCGCAGTGGGCGACGGTCGGGATGCGGATCGCCTCGCGATAGACGTCAGCGGTCTGCTCGTCCGGCCAGCCGGGCCCCGACCAGGCGTCGAGCATCTTGCTGACCAGCGAGCCGCCGTTACGGGTGAGCCGGTGTTCGGGCAGAAACGGCACCTGGTAGCCGATCGCCGGGCTGGTCGCCCTCAGCTGGCCGAGCGGGTCGGTCAGCAGCGACCTGCGCAGCCGCAGGGGGTGCGGCGCGGACACGGTGACCAGACGGTGTACGCACTTGGGGTCGAGCACCGCCATCGTCCAGGCGAGCAGCCCGCCCCAGTCGTGGCCGACCACGATGGCCCCGGTCTCGCCGAGCGCCCGGATCAGGCCGCTGGCGTCGCCGGCCAGTGTGGGCAGGTCATAGCCGCGCGGCGGCTTGTCGCTGCCGCCGTAGCCACGCAGGTCCACCGCGGCCGCGCGGTATCCCGCCGCCGACAGCGCCCGCAGCTGGTTGCGCCATGTCCACCAGAACTGCGGGAACCCGTGCAGCAGCAGGACCAGCGGCCCCTCACCTGCCTCCACGACGTGGAAGCGGGTGCCGCCGGCGTGCACCTGCCGGTGCTTCCACGGTCCCTCGATCTGGACGACCGACTCGTCAGGTGCCATCACTGGTCACCGGCTCTATCTCCTTCTCCGGACTGGCGATCTCCTTGAGTCCCTTGATCGACCTGGCCGTACGCTTCATCCCGGCCAGCCCCTTAAGCCTACGGATTCCGATGAACACCAGCAGCCCGGCCACCAGTAGATAGAAGACGGTGACGATGAGGAAGGCCACCCAGTTCGGCAACCATTGGGCGAGCACGTAGGCGATCGTGAACGAGGCCAGGATCAGGCACAGGTGCGCCATGAAGGCGGCGGCGGCGAACAGGCCGCCGGCCGTGCCGACCCGCTTGGCGTCGAACCTGAACTCGGCCTTGGCCAGCTCGATCTCCGAGCGGATCAGGGTCGAGATCTGATCGCTCGCCTGGGCGACCAGCGAGCCCAGGGATTCTTCCTCGGGAGTCTGGGGCATGAACGTCTCCTATCGAGGCCTGGTGGCCGTGTCAAACATCATCCAGCGCGATGCGCCGCTTGCGCATCCGTACGTGAAGCAGTAGCGCCGCCAGGACGGACGCGGTGAGGCTGGCAAACAGGATCCCGGTCGTCACAGCGTCGACCCGCTCCCGGTCGGCGCCGAACGCCAGATCGCCGATCAGCAGCGACACCGTGAACCCGATCCCGGCCAGCAGCGACACCGCCGCCATGTCCCGCCAGTGGAGCTCTTTGGACAGTTTCGCCAGGCCAAGCCGTACGGACAGCCAGGCACCGCCGAACACACCCACAAACTTCCCGATCACGAGCCCGGCTATCACTCCCAGAACTACCCGATCGGAGAAGATACCGCCGATGCTGGAGCCGTCGAGCTTCACCCCCGCCGACAGGAACGCGAAGACCGGCACCGCGAGGCCCGCGGAGATGGGGCGGAGATAGTGGTCGGCGGCCTCCGCCGGGGAGCGGGTCTCGTGCTCTCGCGTCGTGACGCGGGTGAGCAGGCCGAGCGCCACTCCGGCCACGGTCGCGTGTACGCCGCTGGCCTCCACCGCGTACCAGGCGCCTACGGCCAGCGGTAGGTACATCCACAGCCGTCCGGCGCCCGAGCGCTGCAGGACCCAGTAGACGGCGATCAGGGCGGCGCCGGCCAGCAGCATGAGGAGGTTCAGATGGGCGGTGTAGAAGGCGGCGATGATGGTGATGGCGCCGAGGTCGTCGACGACCGCGCTGGTCAGCAGGAACGCCCGCAGCGCCGGAGGCATCGAGCTCGCGGTCACGGCCAGCACGGCGAGCGCGAAGGCGATGTCGGTGGCGGTGGGAATCGCCCAGCCACGCGCCGCGCCCGGCGCTCCCCAGCTCACCGCGAGGTACACGAGCGCGGGCACGGCCATGCCACAGAGGGCGGCGAAGATGGGCAGTACGGCCTTGCGCAGGTTGGCCAGCTCCCCGTGGACGAACTCCTCCTTGACCTCCAGCCCCGCCACGAAGAAGAAGATCGTCAGGAGGCCGTGCTGCGCCCACTCGTAGAGCTCCATCGGGCCGAGCGCGGTGTGCTGGAGCGCGGTGTAGCCCTCATGAGCGACGTTCGCCCAGATCAGCGCGGCGACCGTGGCCGCCAGCATGACGATGCCGCCGATCGTCTCGGCACGCAACGCCTCGGCCACGGTACGGGCGTAGCGAACGGTCGGTTGGAAAGGCCACATTTCGGCGGTTGGGCGCACGAGGTCTCCTTTGGCGGCTGTCGCGAGGATCGCTTCCCCGTGACGCCGACCCGACTTCCCGGCACACCGATATCCACCCTAACCCGGTAACCGGCCAAGAATGCGCACGTCACGGCGCCCGACCCTGTGCGAGATCTGAGGCCGCCCGCCACCCACGGCGGGTGGCCTCAGATCGCCGTCCTGTAGAGGAGCGGGTTTCGCCTTCGCCCTTCGTTTCCCCCGTCAGTCTTCGCTCTTCGCCGACGGGAGCTTCTCCGAGATGAGGTCCATCACCGTGCTGTCGGCCAGCGTGGTGACATCGCCCACGCTCCGGTTCTCCGCGACGTCCCGGAGCAGCCGGCGCATGATCTTCCCCGAGCGGGTCTTGGGCAGCTCAGGCACCACCAGGATCTGGCGCGGCTTGGCGATGGGCCCAAGCGCCTTTGCCACGTGATTCCGCAGCTCAGAGGCGATATCGGCACCCTCCTCCGCGGCACCGCGCAGGATCACGAACGACACGATGGCCTGCCCGGTCACCGGGTCGGTCGCGCCCACGACGGCCGCCTCGGCGACCTTCGGGTGGCTCACCAGCGCGCTCTCCACCTCCGTCGTGGAGATGTTGTGGCCCGAGACGAGCATGACGTCGTCGACGCGGCCGAGCAGCCACAGGTCGCCGTCGGAGTCCTTCTTGGCGCCGTCGCCGGGGAAGTACATCCCCTCGAACCGGCTCCAGTACGTCTCGATGTAGCGCTGGTCGTCGCCCCAGATCGTCCGGAGCATGGCCGGCCACGGCTCGCGTACCACGAGGAAGCCGCCGCCCCCGTCGGGCACGCTGTTGCCCTGGTCGTCGACCACGTCGGCGCTGATGCCCGGCAGCGGGCGCATCGCGGCGCCCGGCTTGCCGCTGGTGACGCCCGGCAGCGGGCTGATCATGATGGCGCCGGTCTCGGTCTGCCACCAGGTGTCGACGACCGGGCAGCGGTTGTCGCCGATGTGCTCGCGGTACCAGACGTACGCCTCGGGGTTGATGGGCTCGCCGACCGAGCCGAGGATGCGCAGGCTGGACATGTCGTACTTGGCGGGGATGTCGTCGCCCCACTTCATGAACGTCCGGATCGCCGTGGGGGCGGTGTAGAGGATCGTGATCTTGTACTTCTGCACGATCTCCCAGAACCGGCCCCGGTGCGGGGTATCCGGAGTGCCCTCGTAGATGACGCTGGTCGCGCCGTTGGCGAGCGGGCCGTACACGATGTAGGAGTGTCCCGTCACCCAGCCGATGTCGGCGGTGCACCAGTAGATGTCGGTCTCCGGCTTGAGGTCGAAGACCGCGTGGTGCGTCCAGGCCGTCTGGGCCAGGTATCCGCCCGAGGTGTGCAGGATGCCCTTGGGCCGGCCGGTGGTGCCGCTGGTGTACAGGATGTACAGCGGGTCCTCGGCGTCGTGCGGCTCGGCGGTGTGCTGGTCGCTCTGCCGCTCGACCAGGTCGTGCCACCACACGTCCTTGTCGTTCGTCGCCACGTCCTGACCGGTACGCCGTACGACCAGGACGTGCTCGACCTGCGGGCACTCGGCGACGGCCTCGTCCACGGTCGGCTTGAGCGCCGAGGGGGCGCCGCGGCGGTAGCCGCCGTCGGCCGTGATGACCACCTTGGCGTCGGCGTCGTCGATGCGGCTCTTCAACGCGGTCGCCGAGAACCCGCCGAACACCACCGAGTGCACCGCGCCGATCCTGGCGCAGGCCAGCATCGCGATCGGCAGTTCGGGGATCATCGGCATGTAGACGGCGACCCGGTCGCCCTTGCGTACGCCGAGCTCCAGCAGGGCGTTGGCGGCCTTGCTGACCTCGGACTTCAAGTCGTTGTACGTCAGGGTGCGGGTGTCGCCCTCGGGCTCACCCTCCCAGTGATAGGCGACCTTGTCGCCGCGACCCTCTTCGACGTGGCGGTCCACGCAGTTGTAGGCGACGTTCAGCTCGCCGCCGACGAACCATTTGGCGAACGGCGCGTTCCACTCAAGCGTGGTCTCCCACCGCTTGGCCCAGGTCAGCCGGTCGGCCGCACTCTCCCAGAACGCGAGCCGGTCGGCCGACGCCTCGGCGTACGCGGCGGAGGTCACATTCGCCGCGGCCGCCAGGTCGGCCGGCGGTGCGAACCGGCGGTTCTCCTGCAGCAGGTTCGACAACGCCTGGGGCTCGTTGCCAGGGGTTTCCGGGGCCACCTCGTGCTCCTTCAAGGGCCAGATCGGACAGGTCGAGTCCCACTCCACCAGCTCACGTGCTCCGCACACAAGAGGTCTAGACAGGTCTGTACATGTGGCGCCGCGAGGGTGATCCGGTTATCAACGGGACTAACAACTGCTATTGAACTGTTGTCATTTTGGCACCACACCAATATGGAACGGGCCAATGGGTGGGTTTATTGGGTCCCCCGCTAGGGTGGAATGCCGTGAGTGATCCACTGGCTGTCATCGCGGCACTTCCCGGCGTTCCCGAGGCGGTGGAGGAGGCCAGGAAGGCCGTCGACGGGCTCTATCGCCATCGCGTCCTGCGCCGCGCGAGCCCGGCGGTCTCGGCCGAGTCGTCCCTGCGCGGGGCGCGGGCGTCGGCGGCCATCGAGGGCGTCGACGTACCTCTGGACGAGCTGCGCCGGGGCTCGATCGAGGACCCCGTCGTCCAGGGCGCCCTGCGAGCGTCGGCGGAGCTGGGCCGGTTGGGCGCCACTTGGCGCAAGGCCCCCCGCCAGGTGCTCGCCCGCTTGCACACGCTCGCCGCGGCCGGTCTCACGGACGCACTCGGCCGCCCGCGCACCCAGGACCAGGAGCTGGCGGCGCGTCTGGAGAGCCTGTTCGGGCTGCTCGAAGCGCCCACGAAGGCGCCCGCGCTCGTCCTGGCCGCCGTCGTTCACGCGGAGCTGGCCGTGCTGCGGCCTTTCGGTACGGCCGACGGCGTGGTCGCGCGCTCGGCCGGACGGCTCACGCTGGTGGAGTACGGGCTCGACCCGAAGTCGCTGGTGGCCGTCGAGGTGGGGCATCTGGAGCTGGCTTATGCCGATGGCCTGCGGTCGTACCTGACGGGGTCACCCGAGGGGGTGGCGGAGTGGGTACGACATTGTGCCGCCGCGGTCACCCTCGGCGTACGCGAGACGACCGCGATCTGCGAGGCGCTGCAGAGGGGTTGAGCTGCAAGAGGGTCTGGTCAGCGAGGCGCTGACCTGCGCGGTGCCGCGGAGGGGCCGATCTTGGGGCGCCGCAAGGGTCCTGACATAGCTGACGGCGTCTCAGTCATGAGACGCCGTCTGCCGATACGTCACACCGGGTTACCAAGCGTGCACCTCTATTCGTCGGAGCGGGACAAGCCCGTCACGACGCGCCTCCCGCGGCTGGTCGCGCGTGGGTGCCTGGTTGACGCACCCGGACAAGTGGTCCGTGTCCCCTTTGTACGACGGATCCGCCCTGATGGGAACCCCTAGAACCAAGACCTTTACCCGTGCGGGGCTCTGCGGGGGTGAAGATTTCGGGGGCCCGTGGGTTTTGTTACGGTTATCAACCTGTGACGATCACGCAGAGTGATCTGCTTTATGTGATCGTTATGGGGGCACGAAAAAAACTTGGCGAAAATGCGAGATTGCTCCTCGACGAAACTCGAGTCGATCGGGCAGCATACGGGGGTATCTCCGGAAACTGGGGCGACTGTGCATGGGTTTGGTCTGCCAGTCTCTTGCCATGCTCCGGTCAAGTGATGAAAGCTTTCTTCTGAAACGGGACCGGCTCTACCCCCCCGGAGCCGGACCGATCAGGCGACCCCCGCTCTCCCCCCCGGCGGGGGTCGCCCCATTTCTGCCCGGGGCCGTTTCCGGGTGGGTCCCTCTGCGCCTGGATCCGCCCTGAGGGCCGCGCGTCGTCGCACAGGGACTCGCGCCTTCAGGCCGGTCGTCTGTTATCCACAGGGACTCCCCACCTCCAGCCCTCTCATCCACAGAACCACGTTCGGTGGCCCGCCGCCCCACCCTCGCGACGCATGGTGTACCTCCCGATCCGCAGATCAGGAGGCCCCTCATGCACCGCCCACTCGTCATCACCGAAGACCGCGACCTGCTCGACGACCTCGTCCGCATGGCTGCCGCAGCGGGAGCCCAGCTCGACGTGGCCCACGCCCCAGCCCACGCGCGCCCTTTCTGGAACCTCGCGCCCCTGGTGGTGATAGGCGGCGACCTGGCCGACGCGGTGGCCGCCACCTCCCCACCCGCCCGAGACGGCGTGCTCCTGGTCACCCGCGGCCCTGAAGATCCCGACAGCTGGCGACGATGTGTGGCCGTGGGCGCCCAGGCCGTCGTCGACCTGCCGGGAGGTGAGCGGCGCCTGGTGGAGGAGTTCGCCGACGCCATGGAGCCCGATCCCCGCTCCGGCGTCGTGCTCTGCGTCATCGGCGGCCGGGGCGGGGTGGGAGCGAGTTTCCTGGCGGCCTGCCTGGCCCTGCGGGCCTCCGGCGACCGCCTGCGCACACTGCTGATCGACGCCGACCCGCTGGGCGGCGGCATCGACGCGTTGCTGGGGCAGGAGGAGGCCACCGGCGCGCGCTGGGGAGACCTGGTAGCCCGCGAAGGCCGGGTCGGCTCGGCAGCCCTGCGGGCCGCGCTGCCCGCGTTCGGCGACCTGACGGTCCTGTCCTTTCACCGCGGAGAGGTACGGGCGATCCCCGCCCAGGCCATGCGCTCGGTGCTGGAAGCCGGACGCCGCGGCTTCGACGTGGTGGTCGTCGACCTCCCACGCCACCTCGACCCCGCCGCCGTCGAGGCACTGACCAGGGCGAGCGGCACGCTGCTCGTGGCCATGGCCGACGTACGCGGCGTGCTGGCGGCCGCCCAGGTCCTCACAGCGGTAAACCAGCACACCTCGGACATTCGCGCGGTCATCCGTCCCGGAATCCTCGACGACGCCGTGGTGGCCAGTTCCCTCGGCATCCCCTCCGCCGGCCACCTACCCGAGCAGCCCCGCCTCCCCACCACCCTCAATCGCGGCGAACTCCCCAAACTCGGCCCCCGCACCGTCCTCGGCGCCCTCTGCACCTCCCTCCTACGCGACCTACTCCCATCGTGACCAGCCAGACGAACCCCCAGCACCCCCTACGCCCTGACAGGTCCGCTGCGCACGGTCTTCAGTTGTCCGCAATGAGGAGCGCGGTGACGTCCGCATCCGTGCCCACGCCCACCCCCACGCTGGCGCCGACGCCCACCCCCATTCCCACCCTCGCGCCGACGCCGTTGCCGACGTGGGCGTCCGGGTCCGTACTCGGCCCCCCATCCGCGTTCGTGCCTGTGCCCGCCTCAACAATCTCTGTACTCGCGCTGGGGCTGCCGGAACTGCTGGAGCGGACAACAGAGGTGAGCCCATGAATGCAGGAGGCGTGTCACCCGAGCTGATCGAGGCCGTCCGCGTACGGCTGGCACGGACCGGCGTCGAGCCCAGCGCCGCCCAGGTGGCAGTAGCCCTACGAGCCGAAAAATCCGTCTACGGCGACGCGGAGATCCTTGCCGTTGCCCGATCCCTTTGCGCGGACCTCATAGGAGCCGGCCCCCTGGAGCCCCTCCTGGCGGAGCCCGACGTCACTGACGTCCTGGTCAACGGCTCTCGCGAGGTCTGGGTCGACGACGGCCACGGTTTGCGCAGAACCCCAGTGACGTTCGCCGACGACGGCGCCGTCCGCAGACTGGCCCAACGCCTGGCCGCCGCCGCGGGCAGACGCCTGGACGACGCCTCGCCGTACGTGGACGCCAGACTGGCCGGAGGCGTACGCCTGCACGCCGTACTCCCACCCATCGCCTCAGGCGGCACCTGCGTGTCACTGCGCCTGCCACCGAGACGTACATTCACGCTGCCCGACCTCGTGGCGGCGGGCACGATCCCGCAGTCGGCGGTACCGCTGCTGACGGCCATCGTGACGGCCAGGCTGGCATTCCTGGTCACAGGTGGCACCGGCACAGGCAAGACAACGCTTCTGTCCGCGCTGCTGTCACTGGCCGATCCGGGTGAACGCCTACTGCTCGTGGAAGACTCGGCCGAACTCCGCCCGCTCCACCCTCACGTCGTACGCCTGGAGTCCCGTCCGTCAAACCTCGAAGGTGCCGGCGGTGTCGGCCTACGAGACCTGGTACGCCAGGCCCTGCGCATGCGTCCCGACCGAGTCGTGGTCGGAGAGGTCAGGGGCGCAGAGGTGGTGGACCTGCTGGCCGCCCTGAACACCGGCCACGAGGGCGGCTGCGGCACCCTGCACGCCAACGCGGCCGCCGACGTACCGCCACGGCTGGAGGCGCTGGGCTGCGCGGCGGGCTTGAGCAGGGAGGCCGTGCACAGCCAACTCGCCGCCGCCCTCGATGTGGTCATCCACCTGACCCGCAACCACTCCGACGGCCGCCGCCGCGTAGCGGAGATCTGCCTCCTGTCGAGAACCCCGACCGGCTTCGTCGAATCCTTGCCCGCCCTGACCTTCGACGCGCATGGCCGACCCCAAACCGGGCCGGGATACAACACCCTGGCGCAGAGAACGCCTCCGTAACCACCCTCCAAACCAGCCCCCAACCCCACCCGTCCCACCCACCGGCACCCTGCCGCCACCCATCCCACCCACCGGCACCCTGCCGCCACCCATCCCACCCACCCGCACCCGTGCCGCCACCCGTCCCACCCACCGGCACCCTGCCGCCACCCATCCCACCCACCGGCACCCTGCCGCCACCCATCCCACCCACCCGCACCCGTGCCGCCACCCATCCCACCCAGCCGCACGCGGGCCGCCACCCACCCACCCGTACCTCCACCCACCATCCACCTGTACTTCCACCGGTGAGCTTCACCCGAGCAGACCCGCGACGAGCGAACGGAGGCCCAAAGCCGTGATCGCAGCCTTGGTGGCCGCATTGTCCACAGCAGCCGCCGTATGGCTGTGGACCGGCCCGAACACCGCCACAGCCCGCCTCAACAGGCTGACCTCAGTCCGCGAGCCATTCCCGCAGCGATCCATAAAGCACCTGATCACCCGCCCCAGCCCAGCCCGTCGCGCCGACGCCTGGCGTCAGGCATCGATCGAACTCTGCCAAGCCCTCTCAGCCGAACTGACCGCAGGCCGTACTCCGGGCGAAGCCCTCACCAGAGCGATCACCGCAGTCGACTTCCCCGACCCGGAAGCCCTACGCCCGGTGGTGGCGGCGGCAAGAGATGGCGGCGACGTGTCCACAGCCCTTCTGTCAGTGGCCCCCCAGCAGGGCGGCGAGGGACTACGCCGCCTGGCCGCTTGCTGGAACGTCAGCGTGACCGTAGGCGCGGGACTGGCAGCCCTCGTCGAGCGCGTCGGCAGCACGTTACGTTCAGCCCAAGCTCACCGCCGGGACGTCACGGCACAACTGGCAGGCCCACGCACCACCGCGAGAATGCTGGCCGCGCTCCCTGCCCTGGGCCTCCTCATGGGAAGTGCGCTGGGCATGCGCCCGCTCGCCTTCCTCTTCGGCAACCTCCCCGGCCTCGCCTGCCTCACGGCCGGAATCGCCCTCGACGCCTGCGGCCTGTTTTGGACCCACCAGATGGCAACTCGCGCCGAAAACTCATAGCGACGCCCGCTCCACCACCGCCCGCCCGGATCTCCGTCGCCCGCCCGGATCTCCGTCGCCCGCCCGGATCTCCGTCGGACGATCACGCCGCTACCTCGGACGATGACGGCGCTACCTCGGGTGATCACGCGGCTCCCTCAGATGATCGCGCGGCGCAACCAACCGGAACGGACCCCAGACGATGTTCGAGCTGCTCTCCGCAGTCTGTGCCTGCGTGGCGACCTGGTTGTGGATCCCCCCGACAACTCCGGCCGAACGCCTGACCCGCCTGCTACCACCAGAAGCCGCCCCCCAACCCGGGCCGAGGGCAGGCATGCCCCTGCACCCGACCGGAAGACACCTGCACCCACCCGGAAGACATCTACACTCACCCGGAACACACCGACTCCCGAACTCAGGCTCCACGGACCCGGATGCCGACACATTCGCCCCACCGACCTGGCTAGATCACCCCGCGGCCTCACCTCGCCGCATCAACCGCCGCACGCTGGTCGGAGCACTCGGGACCGCCCTCATCACCGGCCTACTCATCGGCGGGGGAGCCGGACTCATGGCCGCTCTACTCGCCACCCCCATCGTCGGCGTGATCCTGCACAGACAAGTCGACCCGGAAACCCGCCGAGACAGCAAACAGATCACCACTGACCTGCCGTTCGCCGCCGACCTGATGGCAGCTTGCCTCCTCGCCGGGCAGCCGGTCAGCGCAGCCACCGAGATAGCGGCTGGCGCGCTGGGCGGCCCGCTCGGCCAACGCCTGTCGTGGGTGAGCCGGCAACTCCGACTGGGCGCCGACCCTGACCCCACCTGGGCCTTCCTCGCCCAAGAACCCGCCACGGCACAACTGTCACGAGCGATGAGCAGAGCGGCTCAGACCGGCGCCCCGGTTGCCGACGTCCTGACGCGCCTTGCCGACGACGCCCGCCAATCCACCCGCGCCACGTCTGTGGCCGCAGCCAGGAGCGTCGGCGTGAAGGCGGTAGCACCCCTCGGCCTCTGCTTCCTACCGGCCTTCGTCCTCCTGGGCATCATCCCCGTCGTCGCGGGCCTCGCCACCGCCATCACCGTCCCCTAACACCTAGTGACCCATCACCGAACGTTGGACAGGTAGTCGATCTTGGACGCGAGCAAGGCACTTGCGTCAGGTGTCAACGGGGGAAGGTCTGCCAGGTGCTGTGGGCGGACCCAGCCATCACCCCAGGCGATCTGATCCGCCGCTTGTCGCTCAATATCGGCTTCTTCCTTGATCACGAAGTACGGCAGGCGCCCGGCTACCGTCCCGACCTGGCCACCCTGGACGCCCAGCGGGAGCGGATCGTGCTGGCCGGCGGCCGGGACTCCCGCCAGCACTTCCCCTACCGTCCCAGCCTCGCCCTGGCCGACCGCTGGGGAAACCCATGATCGATTTCCCGGGCGACCACACCGGCTACTGGTCCCAGCCCGACGAGTTCGCCGCCACCCTCATCGACGTCCTGACCAGCCCGACGACCTAGGGCCACCGAATCTGGAAGGCCTGATTGATTACAGGCGCGGAACTCATCAGGCTGGCCGCTTTTTCGATGGTGGGAGGTACTCGCGCGGATCTGGCTCGTCTGGAGCGTGAGCTGGACAGCCGCCGTTACCCCGACGCCGCGGCGTTCGGGGCCTGCATCGCCGCGCTGATCACGGTCATCTGCCTGGCTCGGTGCCCGCCTTCTGGCTGGTCGAACGCCAGGTTCGCCAAGTACTGACCGCACGAGGCGTCACCAAGGCCCGACGGCTTGTATGCCGGTCAAACTGCTGTCCCCACTGGTCGGCTCATTCTGGAGCCGCCAGCCGGCATCCGTCAGATCCTGGGGATCGGCCAGTCACCACCGAGCATCCCGCAGTCCACTGGCCTGGACCTGCTCGACATCGATCGACGAGACCTCCGCTGAAGATCACTCACATGCGAAAACGGGGCTAGCCGTCGACGATCACACCTCCGAGCGCAGTGCGGCCGGCCGGGGTGGCGATGAGTTCGACCGTGATGGTGTCGCGCAAGTGCGCTCCGAGGACGTCGGCGACGGCATCGGTGACGGTTCGTACAAGCTTGGCAATGAGCTCGTCGCTGTCGGGACGGTTGAACGCCGCCTCGCGGATGCCGAACATGATCGCGGGTGGCGCCTCGTCGACTGGCTTGCCCCGCAGACCCAGTCGTCCGGCGGGTACGCCGTCGAGGTGGATGACCGCGATGTCGCGCGCCCACTCGCCGTATACGTCGACCACCGCGTCGGTCAGCGCGGCAATCAGGGCCGTTTCGTTGCCCTGCAGCTGTGACTCCAGGACCCGGACCGTCAGGTGTGGCACGATGGACCTCCTGTTTGTTCCTAAATTAGCTTTAATCTCAAAGGTAATTGGTGAAGCGCCAGATGGTCAACAACGCGGACGGCATGACCACTGACCAGGCGGTGCGGTTCATGCTGCTGCTGATGCCCAGGATGGTCGGGCGAGCCAAGCGGCTGCCCGTCCCAGAGGCACTGCGGACGCTCGATCTCGCACCCCGCCACCTGTCACTGCTGGCCTATCTGCAGTACGACGGGTCTCTCACGGTGAGCCAGCTGGCGGAGCGACTGGAGATCGCTCCGACGACCGTCAGCCTCATGGTGGGTGATCTGTCTCGCCGCGGCGTCCTGACACGGGAAGAGGATGATGCCGACCGGCGACGGCGGGTCGTCGCGATCGCACCGCAGTACGTTGAGCCGATCCGCGAGTGGCTGTCGGGCAGCGCACTGGCGTGGACCGAGGTCCTGTCCGACCTCACGCCGTCCGAACGCGCCACGATCGTGCGGACGATGCGTGCCTACGAGACCGCCTTGGGCAAACGGATGCACGGTTGAGCTGAAGATCACGCATGCGCGGAAAACGCGGCGAGCGCCTCGTCGGCCGTTCAGCCCCGAATTCCTCGATGGCCATCCGAGCTGGCGTAAGAACAGGGCAGTCTTCGCTGACCGGCCCGGCCGGCTCCTCCTAGTCTTGCCTTGGCGGCGCCCGATCGCCAGCGGTGGCCTCGACGCCTACGCGGTGCCCGGTTGCCAGCGGTGACCTCGACGCTTACTGACGCCACCGCATCGCGTAGGAGCACAGCACCACTGTGTCCACCGCTAACGCGACGGATACGCCTCTCACGGCCTGACCTGCCTTGCTGTGCTCCACCCGACGACCCGCACCCCGACGACCGGCACTCGGAAGGCCCGCACCCTGACGACCGGCACTCGGAAGGCCCGCACATGGCTCGTAAGGCCGCCCTGCACGCTTTTGAGGCCGCCGGGCGTCCCAATCAATGGCCGGTTTGGGATGCGTGAACGCCTGCGCGCTCATGAACGCCTGCGCGCTCATTAACACAGGCATGGACATGCGCGGGGGAGGGCTGCCGAGCACCTACACGTACCGGATCGACGTCGGGAGCACGCGGAGAGACCAACTGTCGCAAGACGGGCAGCGTGCCCGTAAACCTCCAGGTCAGCACCCTGCTTATGGGGCAGTCCAACGTTTTCCACAGAACGTCGTTCGGCTCATCCGACGCACGCAGCCTTGAGCCACTGTTGGACCCGCGCCGGACGACACCCGGCTCCGATCACCTGGAGGCACCATGCATCATGCGGCAACCACCCCGAACGCCGCCGCCACACCGCCACAAGACCCGCCGACCGCCACACCGCCACAAGGCCCCCCGACCGCCAAGGCAACCAGCCCAGCCATCCGCCACCACGGCTGGCTCGCCGACAGGTGGGCCCGTTGTTCGGGACCACACCGCGAGCGCGGCATGTCCACAGCCGAATATGCCGTTGGCACAATCGCCGCGTGCGCCTTCGCGGCGTTGCTGTTCAAGGTGGTCACCAGTCCCGAGGTGCATGAGATGCTCTCGAAACTCATCGACAAGGCGCTCAACACAGCCGGATGACCGCGCCCCAAGCCGAGACCTCCAAGCGCGTGAAACGGCCGACATCAGGTTCGAGGCGGTCGGTGTCGCTCGCGAAGCGATCCGTAGCGCGTCGTAAACGGCCGACATCAGGTTCGAGGCGGTCGGTGTCGCTCGCGAAGCGATGCCTATGGCGTCGCAATTGGCCGACATCAGGTTCGAGGCGGTCGGTGTCGCTCGTGAAACGATTCGTATGGCGTTGTAATTGGCCGACATCGCGGCTGAAGCGGCGGCCGACGTCGCGCGGCTCCGTCACCGCCGAGACCGCTATGGTCCTGCCCGCGCTCATGGTCGTCTTGGCCGCCGCATTGTGGACGATCCAAGTAGTCGGGGTCCAGTTGGAATGCGTCGACGCGGCTCGCGCCGCAGCCCGGGCCGCAGCCAGAGGCGAGCCACTGGACGAAGTGCGCGAACTCGTACGATCCGCCACCCGCCCCAACGCGCAGGTGGACATCAGCCGTAGCCCGGAGAGCACAAAAGTAGAGATCTCGGTGGAGGTACGACCAGCATGGGGAGCGTCCCTGCCCGCAGTACAAGTGGCCGCCTCTGCGACAGCCGACACGGAGTCATGACACGCTGGCGCACCTCGGCGAAGAAGGATCGAGCGGCAACGTTCGTCAAGCGAGCAGACCGGGGCTCCGCGACATTGTGGGGAGTCGCGCTCATGGGCCTGCTCATGGCGGTCGCCACGGCCCTCGCTACTGTGGGCTCCGTACGCGTCGCCCGCCATCACGTACACGACGCAGCCGACCTGAGCGCACTTGCGGCGGCGAGGCTGGCAATCTTCGATCCCCAAGCAGCCTGCGACAGAGCGAAGACCGTAGCCGCGAAAAACGGCGCCCACCTCCTTCAATGCACGCTCACAGGTGAAATCGCGGATGTCCGAACCTCATTGACCATCACTCTGCCCGCCTTAGGAACCCGAACCCTGACGGGTAGGGCCCGCGCCGGCCCAAGCAAGTACCCGGCCTCGGCAGAGCACCCCCACAGATCGCAGTAGGGATGTGGCCTGTGCAGGGTGCGCACACAGTCCGAAGTAGGGATGCGGCCTGTGCGGAGCCCCCACCGACCGGAGAGGGGGTGCGGCCTGTGCAGAGCACCCCACGGACCGGAGAAGGGATGCGAGCCATGGCAGGGCGCAACAAGCGGGAGCAGGAACGCAGGCCAGACAGAGCAGGCAAAGGCCGAAGGGTGTGGGCCCGATAGAGCACTCACGACAGGAGTAAGCGTGCAGACCCGGTAGAACGCGACGGCCTGCGGCGGGGTGGACCTGGTGGGGATGCGCACGAGCAAGGCCGACAGGCCAAGTGAACGAAGAGCGGGCGAGCGGGTGAGGAGCGAGTGAGCCGGACGGAGCTCGGTCGGCAGGGACGTCGGTTCCTGCTCGGCCGGAACAGGAATGTCGGTTCCTGTCTCGGCCGGAACGGGACTTCTATACCCGCTCGGCCGGGGTGACCTCCTTGATGACCGCGTGCATACGGAGAGGGAAGACCTTGTCCGGCAGTTCTCCTGGCCGGTCAGATCCTTGTGCCACTGAGCAACAGGAAGAGCGGCACGCGGCGGCGGCGCGCCAGTTCGGCCAAGTCGCCGTCGAACCGCTCTTCCTGAGGGGCGCACTCACGTAGAGCCGACAGTGCAAACCCGGCGTTCATCAGCGCATCTACATAGTCCTCAACAGTCCGGTGAAACCAGACGACACTGCCGCCCAACCAGTTCCGCCGCCGTGGCCCCTTGAGGAAGTAGTCATCGACGATCCAGTTCGTGCGCGGCTTTCCCGTCCCGGCGTCATATGAGCTGAGAACGGGATGAACAACCGAAAGAATGATCCGCCCACCAGGCGAAAGGCATGTGTGGCAAGCCGTCAGCACCGCCTCCAGATCCTCGACATAGTGCAGGGCCAGACGAGAAATGATCAGATCGAACGAAGACGGCGGGGCGGAAAAGTCCTCTATGTCCGCTCGCTCGGCTCGCCCACAGGTGCCTCGAAGGGTCGCGCTGGCAGCCTCCACCATGGCTGCCGAGCCATCCAGGCCCAGGTAGCTACGGCAGCCGGCGTCCAGCAGAGTCCGCCCGATGGCCGCATCCCCGCAGCCGAGATCCAAAACGCGCAGATCGGTGACCGTGCCAAGGGCATCCAGTAGCGCTGGCTCCTCCATGACGTGGTTTGGGCTCGTTATTCCACTGTGCCGATGGTCGCGATACCTCTGGGAGATCTTGGGTGAGTCGTAGAAGGAGCCACCACGCTGAGATGCAGCAGTCACGATGCGGAGTTTGACATGCTCCTCGCCCTGAAGCGGCGAAGATTCCCGTGCTGCTCACGCAGCAGTCCATGCTGCGCAAGCAGCACGAGCTGTGGAACGGGATGCTTGACGCTTCACTGACCCGCCTATCGGCAAGTCTCCATGTCCTGTCACCGCCCGTCCGGCGGCCTCGTTGTACCGATGAATCCAGGAAGTGATCTTACGGTCGGCTTGGTTGTCGCTTGCCCGTTCGATCACGGAAACCTTACCGTACGTGATTGAGCCGTCGCAAACAGTTCCAAGCACTGCACGCTCGCGCCCCAGAGGGCGCTGGCGCGCGGGTCTACACCATCGCGCCTGAAGACGGGAGCACTGGCCCACCTCTTGGTAGATCGATCGGCCGGTATGACGACGCGCTGAGGTGGACGGAGGTGTGGGTGTGCTTCCGTCTTGGCCCCTGGCTTCGTCCTGGCCCTGGCCCCGATCCGGCCCTGGGTTCCGATCCCGGTCCCAGGGCCCAATTCTGGGTCCTCGCCTCGTATGCCCCGACCTGCGCTGTGAGGCTGCGGGCTGTGAGCCTTGGTTTAGGTGGCTCCTGGTTCTGGGCCGGGGAGTGGACCCCGGCCCATGCTGAGGGCTGAGCCTCGCTCCCGCAGGGCGGGGTGGGCCGTTATTTAGCGCATTGTTCGTGAAAGCAGAGGCCTTTTTTCACTTTTGCGAACAATGCGGCTTCTGGGGCTGCCGGGGCTAGGTCGCAATCGAATTACGACTTCTTAGACAGAGTGTCCAAGAGTTAGATAGCTCACATAAGGTGCCGCTTACTCGTGAGTCCATGCCGTCTGGGGCCGGAGTCTGGGATAGCCCGGACCTGAGCCGTTAGGGTGCGGGTTCAGGGGCGGTCGGTGATCGACATCGGCCAAGCGGACTGCATTCCGGTCGTCGCGTGAACGCCCCAGGGCGGTCAGGCGGCGCGAGGCTCTCTATGGAGGGAAGCGCCGTGACGGTTGGCAGAGCGATAGTCGCGACGGCGGTCGTCGCGGGAACCATCGTGCTCGGTGGGTCCGCTCAGGCGGCCGTGGTGGCGCGGCAAGGTGCGGGCCCGGGGGAGATCACGTCTCCGTCCGACGGTCAGGTGGTCACGAGTGGATCCGTGCCGATCTCAGCGCATACCGGGTTAATGCAGCTCAACATGGGCGTGTACGTGGAGGGCCCCTCGACCACCAGGCAGAAGGTCGCCGGTGGGGGTGCCAACCAGACGATTTCCGGGACGTTCGACGCGGGCAGCGCACCCAACGGGACCTTCAACGTGGTCCTCAAGGGTGAGATCACCGGCAGCACCTACGCGACGAGCACTTTCAAGCTGAGGCGGCCCGCCGCCGCGCCGGACAACGTCGCCGCGGCCCTGCAGGGGACCGAGAAGATCGTGGTGACCTGGAGCAAGGGCTCGGAGCCGGACCTCCAGTCGTACGAGGTGGCAACCAGCCAGTCCGGCATTGTGGGCAGGCTGCCCGCCGACAGCGCCTGCTCCGGATCATCGTGCAAGGCCGTGCTCGCCGTACCGACCAAGGCGGCCGGGCAGCGGGTGGGCTTCACCGTGAAGGCGTTCAGGGGCGACGGCGATGGCGGGTCGATCGAGTCCGACAATTCTGGCGCCGCGTACGTGACCATCCCCGCACCGCCGGCCGCCCAGCCGAAGAAGACGGCCACGAAACAGGAGACCACGGGCACCAAGAAGGGCGTCGAGACCCTCCCTACGCTGCCCGCCAAGAAGCACGCGCAGTCCACGGTCGCGCCCACGCACAAGGCGACCACGACGAAGAAAACCGACAAGCTCCCTGCCATGCCCGACACCGACCCCAAGGGCAATCTCCCGATCCCGACCGCCGACACGACCGGAGATTCGAGCAGGACCGACGGCCTCGCTCCGAACGGCTCCACAGGCGACGCCGACTCTGCTGCCATCGATTCCAAGGTGAAGGCCCAGTCGTCGGAGTCGGCCGCCGGAGGCATCGGCAAGTACGGCCTGTACGTCGCAGGCGGGCTCGTCTTGCTGCTGCTGGCCGCGCACGGAGGCGCGTGGGCGCGTCGCCGGTCTCTTGCCGCCGCTGGTGCTGGGGGTTCGGTGCCGCACTCGGCTGCCGCTTCGCCAAGTCTCGGCATTTCCGCTCAACCCAGTACGGATAGCGTCCCGCCCACCGCTTCGGTCCCCCGACGCCCTGCCGTGGTGCTGGCAGTCGCCAAGGTCCGACCGGCCAGTGAGCATCCTCGTACGCAGTCCCCTGAACAGTCCCGCGCGCCGGAGCGGTCGGGTGCTCAGGTGTCTGAGCGTTCGCGCGGGTCAGAGCGGCTTGGCGCCCAGGCTCCCGGAGCCTCGCGTACGCCACCAGGACGTTCCGGTGCGCAGACGCCCGCACGGTCTCGCATGCGGGCACTGGAATCCCACATGCAGGCGCTGGAACAACCTGGCTCGGCGGCGTCCGACCGACCCACTTCGGGGGTGTCCGACCGGCCCGGTCCGGGAGCACCTGGGCTGGAAGCGTCCACCCTGGGAGGGTCCACTCCAGGGGTTTCCGGTCTGGGGGTGTCCGATCGGTTTAGTCAGGGGGTTGCTGGTGTGGCCGGTTCGGGCGGCTCCGATCGGTTCGCTCCAGGGGCGTCCGACCAGTTCGGTCCGGAGATGTCCGACAGATCTGGTCGGGGGGTTTCCGACAGGTTCGGTTCGGGTGGGTCCGATGGGTTCGGTTCGGGTGGGTCCGACGGGTTTGGTTCGGGTGGGTCCGAACAGCTCGGTGTGGTGTCGTCCGATCGCTTCAACTCGACAGCGTCTGGCCTGCTGGCCACGCCGTCCGCAGCACGGCGTCACGCAGAGGGGCCGAGTGCCGGTCGGGCTAACGGGCCGGTGCCGGGGCAGGCTCGTGCGCAGGTACGCGCCGCCCTCCCGCTGCACCTCAGCGACGCCGATATGGGGGCTGCTGATCCGGATGACTGGGCGTCCGGCGGTCAGGATGGCCCGGCGGGCGCTGGGCAGGCTTCCTGGTTGTCCGGCGGGCAGGATGGCCAGGCGGGCGCTGGACAGGCTTCCTGGTTGTCCGGCGAGCAGGATGGCCAGGCGGGCGCTGGGCAGGTTTCGTGGGTGTCTGGGGAGCGGGATGGCCGGGCGGATGCCGGTCGATATGACCTGGTTTCCGTTGATCAGGACGGCTGGAGAGGAGCGGCTCAGGGTGATCGAGAGCCTCTCGACCAGTCCGGTCGGATGCGTGCTGAGCTGGACGGTCGGACGGTCCGTCAGGAGCCCGTACGGATCGCGCTGCCCAGCTCGGCCGTGATCGAGGTGCCCGAGTCGGCCGCCGCCGTCACGCCGCCCGCAGTACGGATCGAGGAGCGTTGGGACGACTACCTGCCCCCTGCGCCCAGGGCGATGGAGGACAGTGGCTTCTGGGAGCGTCCGCAGCCCGGAGCGGGTGACTTCTGGGCGGCTGACGACGACGAGAACGCCTTCGCGGGCCACCGCCATCGCGGCGGCGACAGCTAACCCACGACCAACCCACCAAGCCCTCCGAAGGAGTCGGCCGGTGGGGAGCACTTGCCTCGGCCGGCGCTAGCCCTTCGGCGGGTTCCTCCGTGTCGAGGGCGTGCCTGATGCGACCGGTCTTGCCGAGATCATCGGTATGCCGTCGGACTTTGAGTCCCTGGCATGGGCACTGATGTGGTGGGTGAGGTCATCTGGCGCAGCGAGCAAGCCGTTGTTGAGCCGAGGCCGGACGGGCTCTGTTGTGCGTCAAAGGGCTGCGGATCCTTGTGAATCCTGAGTCTGGTACTGGCCGGCGTACTCGGCGGTGGGAACGGTGGGTGTGATGACGTCGATGAGCACTCCGTTGGGGTCGGCCACGATGAAGTGCCGCTGCCCGAAATCCTCGCTGCGCAGTTCGAGCACGGCCGGCAGACCTCCCCGTACCACGAGCCGTTCCCACTCCCCGTCCACGTCCTCGACCTCGAAGTTGAGCAGCAGCCCCTGAACGTGTGCGCGGTGGCCCTCGGGAAGCGTCGGATGGCGGTGGTCGAGAAGCGCGAGCTCGTACGGCGGGGTCCCCGGCCGGCGCAGGCTCACGTACCAGTCCGCCTCGAACGTCGCCTCGAACCCGAACCACCCGACATAGAAGTCCCGGGACTCCTGCAGCAGGGAGGTGCAGAGGACCGGATAGAAGCTGGTCAGCATTACGGAAAGCTCCTTCGCATACCGTTGGTATGTCAAGCTACGCTATTGGCATACCATCGGTACGTCAACAGGGGTGACGCGATGCACAAGGGCAGCAGGATCGAGCAGCGCGAGCAGACCCGGCGGATTCTGGTGCGCGAGGGCAGGCTGTTGTTCGCGAGCCGGGGTTACGGGGCGGTGGGCCTGTCGCAGATCGTCGCCGCTGCCGGGGTGACCAAGGGCGCGCTGTACCACCATTTCGAGAGCAAGGCCGACCTGTTCCGTACGGTCCTGGAGCAGGTGCAGGGGGAGGTGGCCGAGAGGGTGGCCGCGACCGCCGAGGTCCAGGACGACCCGTGGGAGCAACTGGTGGCCGGGTGCCGGGCGTTCCTCACAGCCTGCACCGAGCCGGACATCCAGCAGATCATGCTCATCGACGCCCCCGCAGTCCTGGGCTGGAGCGAGTGGCGCGCGCTGGACGAGGCCGCCTCCGCCCGCCATCTGGCCGAGGCGCTTTCCGGCCTCATCGAGGCAGGGGTTATCGCACGACAGCCGGTCGCCCCGCTGACTCACCTGCTGTCGGGGGCGATGAACGAGGCCGCCCTGTGGCTGGCCGGCTCCGGAGATCCCGGCGACCTGGACGACGTGTGGGCCGCCTTGTCCCGGATCCTGCAGGGGTTGCGCCTCGAGTGAGTGCGCGCATCGTTGTGTTCTACGAGTGGGTCTGGCAATGCGGTCAGCGGGTGGTCTTGCGACCAACCCGCCACGGACCCTGAAGGAAGTGGTCAGCCGGTGGTCTCGCCTCGACCAACCCGCCAAGGACCCGGAGGAAGCGGTCAGCGGGTGGTCTTGCCTCGACCAACCCGCCAAGGACCCGGAGGAAGCGGTCAGCCGGTGGTCTCACCTGGGCTTATCGAGGTTCGGGCGGTCGCGCGCTGCCTGGTGCGGTGGCCACAGTGGCCCCTGGGTTTGGTCCGGTCCCTGCGACAGTCCGTCGTGTCAGGGGCCTGGAAGGTTTGCCCCGCCCGGGTGGCCCGGAGGGGTTGCACCTCCGGGCCACCCGGGCGGGATACCCCCTTCGAGGGAGAGGGAGAGTGGACACCCGGCGAACGTCCGTCGACACCGGACTAGCTTGCGGCGGAAGCGGAGCGTAGCAAGGTGTCCAACAGGTGGATGGCACCGCGTTTGTCCAGGGGCTCGTTGCCGTTGCCGCATTTGGGGGACTGGATGCAGGATGGGCAGCCGCGTTCGCATTCGCAGGAGGCGATGGCCTCGCGGGTGGCCGTGAGCCAGTCGGTGGCACGGGCGTAGCCGCGTTCGGCGAATCCGGCGCCTCCCTCGTGACCGTCGTACACGAACACCGTCAGCAGGCCCGTGTCCGCGTGAAGTTCCGTGGACACGCCGCCGATGTCCCAGCGGTCGCAGGTGGCGAAGAGGGGGAGCAGGCCGATGGCGGCGTGTTCGGCGGCGTGGGCGGCGCCGCCCAGGTCGAAGCCCTCCTGGGCCAGAGTGGCGACTTCTGAGGCGGGGAGCGTCCACCAGACCGCGCGGGTGCGGAGGGTACGCGGCGGGAGGTCCAGGGGCTCGTCGCCGAGCATCTCGCCGGACTGGAGGCGGCGTTTGAGGTACGAGACCACCTGCCTGGTCACCTCCACCTCACCGAAGTGGAGGCTGCCGGGGCCGAGGTCGTGCGAACGCAGGGAGGCGAGCACCGAGATCTCCGTCACGTCGCGCGCGAACGTCGTGTAGTCGGGCTCCGCACCGCCCACCAGGGCGACGCCGGCTTCGAGGTCGAGGAGCTCCACCAGGTACGTCTCACCCTGATGCAGGTAGACGGCGCCGGTGTGGACGGTGGTGTGGGCGGACGGCTCGTCCACGCTGCCGAGGAGACGGCCGGTCGCGGACTCCACGACCTGGATGGGCGCCCCTCCGCCGCCCCTGATATCGGCCAGGTCGGTGGCACGTTCGCGCCTGGTCCAGAACCAGCCTGCGGGGCGCTTTCTGAGCAGGCCCTCGGTCACCAGGTCGTCGAGGACGTTCGGGGTGGTGGGGCCGAAGACGGGCAGGTCGGCGTCGGTCAGCGGGATCTCCGCGGCGGCCGCGCAGAGGTGGGGGCCGAGGACGTACGGGTTGTCCGGGTCGAGCACGATCGCCTCTACGGGCTGGCCGAAAAGGGCCTGGGGGTGGTGTACGAGGTAGGTGTCGAGGGGGTCGTCCCTCGCGATGAGTACGGCGAGTGCCTCCTGGCCGTCGCGGCCGGCTCGGCCCGCCTGCTGCCAGAGGGAGGCGCGGGTGCCCGGCCAGCCGGCGATCAGGACGGCGTCCAGGCCGGAGACGTCCACGCCGAGCTCAAGGGCGTTCGTGGTGGCCAGGCCCATGATGGAGCCCGAGCGGAGGGCCTTCTCCAGGAGCCTGCGGTCTTCGGCGAGGTATCCGGCCCGGTAGGCGGCGATCCGGTCTGGAAGGTCGGCCCAGTCGGCGGACTCGGACTCGGACACGGACTCGGACTCGGGCACGGACACGGACGCTCCCCAGGACAGCGTTCCCTGGTCTGCGCCTGGTGGAGCGGTGCCCTGGTCTGGGAGCGGTGTGGTGGTGCTGCGGGTGGAGGGTGCCGGCCGAGTGCCCTGGTCTGAGGGCGGTGGGGTGGAAAACGCTGGGTGAGTGTCCTGGGTGGGGGATGACAGGGAAGGGCGGTGGTCCCGGGACGCCATGGGGACGTCGTGGTCTGGAGACCCTGGGTGAGGGGCAGAGGGGAGCGGGGAAATGTCCCGCTCTGGGGGGATGGCGTGGCCACCAGACAGGGGGAGCGCGCCGGGATTACCTCCTGCCGGGGCGAAGGCCGTACTCGATGAGCCGCCAATCGGGGTCCCGGCCAGGGAGAAGGCGACGTCGGCGAGTTTGGCGCGGGCGGTCAGGGCGACTGTCTCGGCGCCGCGTCGGGAGCGGACGAAGGCGAGGGTGCGGACCTTCGCCAGGACGAGGTCCGTGAGGAGGTCCGCGGCCTCCGCGGTGGCCGTGCGGCGCACCGGAGCCCCCCTCTCGCCCCGTAGCTCGGTCAGGGGCGGCTCCCAGAGCGCGATGGTCGTCGCACCCTTGGGAGACCCGTCCGACGTCACCTCGGCCATCTCAAGCCCCGTCAGCCGCATCGCGAACGCCCCCGGCTCGCTGGCCGTCGCTGAGGCCAGCAGGAAGACGGGCTGCGAGCCGTAGCGGGCGCAGACGCGGCGCAGGCGGCGCAGGATCTGAGCCACGTGCGAGCCGAACACCCCGCGGTAGCCGTGGCACTCGTCCACCACGACCATCCGCAGCCGCCGGAAGAACGACGACCACTGGGCGTGCCGGGGCAGGATGCTGCGGTGCAACATGTCGGGATTTGTTAGTACGTAGTTGGCGTGCTGCCGGACCCAGGTACGTTCCTCGAACGGCGTGTCGCCGTCGAAGCAGGCCGCGCGGAGCTGGGTGATGCGGAGCTCGCGGAGGCCGCGGAGCTGGTCGGCGGCCAGGGCCTTGGTAGGCGTGAGGTAAAGGACCGTGCCGCCGTCGAGGCAGGAAGTGACCGCCGGAGTGAGGTACGCGAGCGACTTCCCGGATGCCGTTCCGGTGGAAATGATCACATTTCGGCCACGATGGGCCAGATCAGCGGCTTCGTACTGGTGTGGCCACAATCCCGGGATTCCGCGGTTCGCCAAGCGCGTAACCAGGAGTTCCGGCGCCCATTTCGGCCAACCCACTTGACCCGCCTGACGTGCTGGAACATGCTCCACATGAGTGACGCGCTCATGACGTGCGGGAACACCGAGCAGGTGACCGAGGAGTGGACCTGGCCGGTGTGGGGAGGAAGCGGAGGAAGTCACTGTTTCCAGTCTGCATCCGTGGGCAAAGTCGCCGGGAATCGTGATTTCGTATAGACACAAGCCAGACGCGTGGTTGAATGCCGCGCGTCAGGGTCAGACGGTCTGGAGCCCCGTTCCAGACTGCCAGGCCCGCAAGGGTACTTTCGCAGGCGAGGCGCTGGAGGATCTGTGGATCTGAAGTTGGATCACCACAACGAGGACCGACTCACCATCGTCGAGGTTGAGGGTGAGATCGATGTCTACACGGCGCCGAGATTGCGTGAGCTCCTCATCGACCTGGTGAACAAGGGCAACTTCCACCTTCTCGTGAACATGGAGAAGGTCGACTTCCTCGACTCGACGGGCCTCGGTGTCCTGGTCGGGGGGCTCAAGCGGGTTCGGGCGCACGACGGTTCGCTCGAGCTGGTGTGCACGCAGGAGCGCATCCTCAAGATCTTCCGGATCACCGGACTCACCAAGGTCTTCGGGATCTACGCTTCGGTCGACGAGGCCAAGGAAGCTCACGGCAAAGACAAGTAGTCATGGCTACCGTCGAGCTGACGTTCAGCGCCCTCCCCGCGCATGTGCGGACCGCCCGGCTGGTCGCGACGGCGATCGCCCGGCGCACCGGCGTGGAGGAGTCACTGCTGGACGAGGTCAGGCTCGCCGTCGGTGAGGCCTGCTCCCGGGCGGTTGAGGCGCATCGCGCGCACTGTCCGGGAGAGCCCATCCGCATCGAGCTGAAAGACGACTCGGGACGGTTCGAGGTCACGGTCAGCGATCAGGCCCCCAGCGATGAGATCAAGCAGGAGCAACCTCTCGATTTGGGCATGCTCTCTGACTCGTTCATGTCGGGGTTCGGCATCGCGGTGATCGCGGGGCTGGCCGACGACGTGGAGGTGTTCCCCAGCCCGAAGGGGATGCGCATCCGCATGAGCTGGCCCGCCGCCACCAATGGTCACGCGCCAATTTAAGACAATCTTTCTTTTACGGCACGGCACGGTGGGCCCCGCCCGCCGACCGTGGCTGAGCCCTGTCCAGGGATACGCTCCTCTGGTGATACGGGGCTGGGCACCGATACGAGGCACGGCACCCATGGCTTCCACAAGCCAACAGCCAGAGAGCACCAAGCCACCCGACGGCCAAAGGGCACCAGCCGACAGCCGTAGGGCCGTCGCCGTCCCTTCCTAGTGACCGGCCGGGTCGTGGGTATCCATGGCCCGGCTCTGGCATGTCATCCCGGCCGTTGGCCGCTGAGGACATCTCCCAGCCGGTTGCGGGCCGTGCCCCACAGCTCGGCTTCGGCGTGTCGTCCCTCTGGGATGTCCCAAACCCATGTTTCGGGCGTGTCGTATCGGGCACCTTGTCATGGCCGTAAACCCGGGGAAATATCGGTTGTCAGATGGCAAATCGCCTTGCTGGCTGGGGATTACTGGGGGATTACTGGACGCGTGGCCAAATAGCGACCGGCAGAGCCTTCATATCCGCGCAGCCCGTGCGTAGACTCCCGGCACCGGCCAAGGTGATCCGGCGAAACTGCGGACTCAACCGGAAGCGGCACCCACAACCCGGATGGTGCCGCACCAGCCCGCCGATCTTTGCGCACCGCCCGGGCAGGACGACCGGTCTTGCCGAGGAGAACGATGTTTAGGCACATGCTGGCGGTGGAGCCAGCGTCCAATCTGGCCCTGAGCGGTAACAATCTCACCATCGTGATCGTGGTCGCCGCGGTCGCACTGATCGCCCTAGCCGTCGCCGGCGGCTTGGTGCGCGAGGTGCTGTCCGCCGACCCCGGCACGGAGCGCATGCAGGACATCGCCCGTGCCGTACAAGAGGGAGCCGCCGCCTATCTCGCGCGGCAGTTCCGCACGTTGGCGGTCTTCGTCGTCGTGATCCCTTTCCTCCTGCTCCTGCTACCGGGTGAGACCGATGTGCGCATCGGCCGCTCGATCTTCTTCGTGGTCGGGGCGGTATTCTCCGCGCTGACCGGCTTCATGGGCATGTGGCTGGCCGTACGCGGAAACGTACGCGTCGCGGCCGCCGCCCGTGAGGCGGGCGAGAAGCGCGCCATGCGCATCGCCTTCCGTACGGGCGGCGTGGCCGGCATGTTCACCGTGGGCCTCGGCCTGCTCGGTGCGGCCGTCGTCGTCTTCGTCTACCAAGGTGACGCGCCCGGTGTCCTGGAGGGCTTCGGTTTCGGCGCGGCGCTGCTGGCGATGTTCATGCGAGTCGGCGGCGGCATCTTCACCAAGGCCGCCGACGTGGGCGCCGACCTGGTCGGCAAGGTCGAGCAGGGCATTCCCGAAGACGATCCGCGCAACGCGGCGACGATCGCCGACAACGTGGGCGACAACGTCGGCGACTGCGCGGGCATGGCCGCCGACCTGTTCGAGTCGTACGCGGTCATGCTGGTCGCCAGCCTCATCCTGGGCAAGGTGGCCTTCGGCGAGCAGGGACTGATCTTCCCGCTGATCGTGCCCATGATCGGCGTGCTCACCGCGATCATCGGCATCTTCGTCACCCGGATGCGCGACGGCGACCGCAGTGGCATGGCCGCCATCAACCGCAGCTTCTTCATCTCGGCCGGGATCTCCGCCGTGCTGGTCGCGGCGGCGGCGTTCTGGTACCTGCCCAGCACCTTCAGCGACCTGACCGGCTCGGCCGTGCAGTCCACCGCCAACCCGCGGCTCATCGCCATCGGCGCGGTGATCATCGGTCTGGTTCTGGCCGGCGCCATCCAGCTGCTGACCGGCTACTTCACCGAGACGACCAGGCGTCCGGTCCGCGAGATCGGCGAGAGCTCGGCCACCGGGCCGGCGACCGTCATCCTGGCGGGCATCAGCGTCGGCCTCGAGTCGGCGGTCTACTCGGCGCTGATCATCGCCGGCGCGGTCTACGGCGCGTTCCTGCTGGGCTTCGGGAACGTGACGATCGCGCTGTTCGCGGTGGCGCTCGCCGGCACCGGCCTGCTGACCACCGTCGGCGTCATCGTCTCGATGGACACCTTCGGCCCGGTATCCGACAACGCGCAGGGCATCGCCGAGATGTCCGGTGACGTCGAGGGTGAGGGCGCGCGCGTGCTCACCAGCCTCGACGCCGTCGGCAACACGACGAAGGCCATCACCAAGGGCATCGCGATCGCCACGGCGGTGCTCGCGGCGACCGCGCTGTTCGGCGCGTTCCGCACGGCCGTGGAGCTGGAGCTCGGCAAGGCGAGCCAGGCGGCCAAGGAGGCGCTCGGCGCGTTCTCCACCTTCAGCCTGAGCATCGACCAGCCCAACGTGCTCGTCGGCCTGGTCATCGGCGCGGCGGTCGTGTTCCTGTTCTCCGGGCTGGCGATCAGCGCGGTCGGGCGGGCCGCGATGCGCGTGGTCTTCGAGGTACGCGACCAGTTCCGCAACCACCCGGGCATCATGGACGGCACCGAGAAGCCCGAGTACGGCCGCGTCGTCGACATCTGCACCCGTGACTCGCTGCGCGAGCTGGCCACGCCCGGCCTGCTGGCGGTCATGACGCCGATCGCGGTCGGGTTCGCCCTCGGGTACGCGCCGCTGGGCGCGTTCCTGGCCGGGGCCATCGCCTGCGGCACGCTCATGGCGGTCTTCCTGTCCAACTCGGGCGGTGCCTGGGACAACGCCAAGAAACTGGTCGAGGACGGGCACCACGGCGGCAAGGGCTCCGAGGCCCACGAAGCCACGATCATCGGTGACACGGTCGGCGACCCGTTCAAGGACACGGCCGGACCGGCCATCAACCCGCTGATCAAGGTGATGAACCTGGTGGCGCTCCTGGTGGCGCCCGCGGTGGTCCTGTACGCGGGCAACCCGGCCCTGCGCATCGGGATCACGGTCGTGGCCGTGGGCGTGGTGGTCGGCGCCATCCTCGTCTTCAAGCGCCGCTCGGTCACCAGCGAGTCGGCCAGCAACGACAACAACCGGGAGCAGCAGCCGGTGGCTTCCTAGCGACCCCGTCCGGACGCCCGCTCCTCCGAGGTCTGGGGGAGCGGGCGTTCCACATTTCAAGAAACGAGAAGGATCGCGGGTCAGGTGCGGCACCCGCCGCCCCCGGTGGGAAACTGGGCGGATGGAAGACAAGCGGCCCAGCGGCGGCAAGGCGCTGGCCTACATTCTGCTGGCGATGCTGGCCATCCTCGCGGTGATCGTCGCGCTGGGTGTGTGGGCGACGAGAGGAACATGAGCACGTGCGTACGTTGATCGTGCTCCGCCACGCCAAGGCCGCGCAGGTGCCCGGCCTGGAGGACCGTGAGCGTCCGCTGACGCACCGGGGCGAACGCGACGCGAAGCGGGCCGGCGACGAGGTGCGGGCCCTCGGGCTGGCTCCCGACCTGGTGCTGTGCTCCCCGTCCCTGCGTACGAAGCGCACCGCCGAGCTGGCCTTCCCCGAGGTGGCGGTCAGCTACGAGCGTGATGTCTACCAGGCATACCCCGAGGAGCTGCTGGCGCTGGTCAAACTGACCGATCCGGAGCTGGAGACGGTCGTGCTGTGCGGCCACAACCCGGGCGTGCACGAGCTGGCGATCTCGCTGGCCGGGGGCGACTACGGGTTCCGGCCGGGGTCGTTCGCGGTCATCCGTACGGAAGCGAACTGGGTGGACCTGTGGCCGGGCGAGGCGCAGCTGATCACCCGCTGGGACCCCAAGGAGGGAGAGGTCAGCGGGTGAGCACGCCGTCCTCGGCGTCCGCCGCCTCCACCTCGTCCCGGGAGATCCCGAGCAGGTAGAGGATCGAGTCGAGGTAGGGGGTGTTGACCGCGGTGTCCGCCGCCTCCCGGACGACCGGCTTGGCGTTGAACGCGATCCCGAGCCCGGCCGCCGCGATCATGTCGAGGTCGTTGGCCCCGTCGCCGATGGCCACCGTCTGGCTGATCGGCAGCCCCGCCTCGCGGGCGAACCGCTCCAGCGCGCGGGCCTTGCCCGGCCGGTCGACGATCTCGCCGACGACGCGGCCGGTGAGCTTGCCGTCGACGACCTCCAGCACGTTCGCCGCCGAGTAGTCGATGCCCAGGTCCTCGACCAGGCTGTCGGTGATCTGGGTGAAGCCGCCGCTGACGATGGCGAAGCGGTAGTCGAGCCGCTTGAGCGTGCGGACCAGCGTACGGGCGCCGGGGGTGAGCACGACCTGCTGCCGTACCTGCTCGAACACCTCGGCCGGCAGCCCTTCGAGCAGCGCGACCCGGCGGCGCAGGGACTCGGCGAAATCGAGCTCGCCGCGCATGGCCTCCTCGGTGACCCGGGCGACCTCTTCGAGGCAGCCCGCGTGGCCGGCCAGCAGCTCGATGACCTCGCCCTGGATGAGCGTCGAGTCGACGTCCATGACGACCAGCCGCTTGGCCCGCCGGGACAGACCGGTGCGCTGCACGGCCACGTCGACGTGCAGGGCGGCGGCCTCGGCGGCCAGTTCGACGCGGAGCGCGCTCGGGTCGGCGCCGGAGACCGACAGCTCGATGCAGGTGACCGGCCACTGGGCGAGGCGTTCGATGCGGTCGATGTTGGCGCCGGCGGCGGCGATGCGTCCGGCGATGCCCGCGATGGCGGCGGGCTGGAGCGTCGCGCCCAGCACGCTGACCGACAGGCGGCCGCGCCGGCGCTGCTCCTTGGTCTGGGAGCCGGTGGAGAGCTCCAGCTCCAGGCCGAGGTCCTCAGCCACCCGTTCGACGGCGGTCCACATGGCGCCGAGTGTGCTGCCGGTGCCGGTCGACGGACCGCCCGCGTAGGCGACGAGCACGCCGAGTGTGAGCCGCCCGCGGATGACGACCTGCTCGATGTCGGCCACGGTCACCGGAAAACCCGACAGAACTGAGAAGAGCCTCGAGGTGACGCCCGGTCGGTCCGGGCCGGTCAGGGTGATCAGGAGGGTGCGCTGGTCCACATTGAGCCAGGCTACTGGGCGTACCCTGACACATGAGCACGAGGGGCCACTATCGGCGCAGCAGCAAGTGGGTGTCACCGAACTCGTGCCAGAGGTAGCCCTCCCGCAACGCCGCCTCGTAGGCGCGGGCGAGCGGCTCCCGCTCGGCGATCGCGGTGAGCATCATCAGGTGGCTTGACCTGGGCTCATGCAGGCCGGTGAGCAGCCCGCTCACGGCCTTGACCCCGACGTCTGGCGTCACGATGTGCCTGGTCCAGCCCGCCGAGGCGGCCACCAGCCCGTCGCCGCCGACGGCCGTCTCCAGCGCGCGCACCACGGTGGTGCCGGCGGCCACCACCCGGCCGCCGTTCGCCGTGGTCAGGTTGACCAGGCGGGCCGTGGCCGCGGGCACCTCGTACCGCTCCGCGTAGGGCGGTTCGTCCTTCTCCGGCGAGGCGACGCCGGTGTGCAGGGTGATCGGCGCGATCCCGACGCCGCGCGCCACCAGAGCCGTGACCAGCTCGGCGGTGAACGGCCGGGCCGCGCTCGGCATCTCCGCGCTGCCCGGCACGGTGGCGAAGACGGTCTGGTAGGCGTCGAGCGGCCAGTCGCGCGACACGTAGGAGTAGCGGATGGGCACGCCGTGATCGCGCAGGTACGCCTCCACGTCACGGTCGAGCCTGGCTCGCCACAGGCGCGGCGTCTCGCGTTCGATGAGCCGCAGCGTCGCTCGTCCGGGCAGCGGCAGCCATTCGCCCGGCTCGCCGCCGCCGTACGGCTCGGAGGACTTCGAGGTACGGCGGCGCAGCTCGACCAGCCAGGTGCCGTCCTCGCGCGCGGTGGAGAAGTGCACGGCGAGCCGGTCGAGCCTGATGGCGGCGGGCAGCGTCGCCGAGTTGTTGACCACGATCAGGTCGCCGGGGTCGAGCAGCCCCGGCAGGTCGGTGAAGCGGCGGTGCTCCGGCGGGAGATGGCCGCGCGAGACCAGCAGCCGTACCGAGTCGCGGGTCAGCCCTCGGGCCTCGGGCGGCTCGTGCGCCGACAGGGTGTCCGGCAGCGCGAAGTCGAGCGCGGCGGTCATTGCAGGCTCACCCGGCCGCTGGCCGGACGGGCCCTGACCAGGTCGTACAGTGCCGCGGCCACCTTGGCGGGGTCCGCCGCGCCGGCCGCCTCCTCCGCGCCGACGGCGTCGGCCAGCATGCGGGTGTTCATCTCGCCGGGGTCGGCCCACCAGACGGCCAGGTCGGGTTCCTCGGCCGACAGGACGTTGGACAGCTGCTCCAGGGCGGCCTTGGTGGCGCCGTAGCCGCCCCAGCCCTCGTAGGCGCCGGTGGCGGCGTCGGAGGTGATGTTCACGATCGCGCCGCGCGTGGCGCGCAGCGCGGGCAGCGTCGCCTGGATGAGGGCCAGGGGAGCGATCACGTTGGTCTCCAGCAGGGCCCTGAACTCGTCCCTCGGGTACACCGACAGCGGAGGCAGCGGGGTCACGCCCAGCCCGCTCGCGTTGTTGACCAGCAGGTCCAGCTGGGGTACGGCCCGCGCGAGCCGCTCGACATGTGCCGGGTCGCTCACGTCACCGGCGATGGCGGTGGCGCCCAGTTCGGCCGCGACCCGCTCCAGATCCGCCGCGCCGCGGGCGGTGAGCAGGAGCTCCCATCCGGCGCCGGCGAGTGTCGTCGCCAAGGCCAGGCCGAGGCCGCGGGAGGCACCGGTGATCAGTGCGGTGTTCGTCATGTCTTGACGGTAGGAGCGCGGAACCGGCCGTACATCGGGCTGAGGGGCCGCCTCCGCCTGGGCATATGGACCTAGGACCAATGGCGCCCGGGCATGAGGGCCCGGGACCATAGAGTGGGTGCCGTGGCCTCCGACAGGGACGAGATCATGCAGGCGGTGAGCACCGCCGTGCTCGCCGTGACCCGGCACCTTTCGGTGCGCGAGGTGCTGCAGGTCATCGTCCGCTCGGCCCAGCGGCTGCTCGACGCCCGGTACGCCGCGCTCGGCGTGCCGGACGAGGACGGCTCGTTCGCCGAGTTCGTCGCCGAAGGGCTCACCGACAAGCAGTGGGACGCGATCGGCCCGCTGCCCAGGCAGCACGGCATGCTCGGCGCGATGCTCCGCGACGGGGCTCCGGTACGCCTGCCCGACCTGCGCGAGGACCCCAGGTTCGAGTGGTGGCCCAAGGCGCACCCGGTGATGAAGGACTTCCTCGGCGCCCCGATCCGCGACGGCGAGGAGGTGCTCGGCATCATCTTCCTGGCCAACAAGCGCTCGCCCGACGGGTTCACGGAGGCGGACCAGGACCTGCTCACCCTGTTCGCCGCGCACGCCGCCATCGCGCTGACCAACGCCAGGCTGTACGAGCGGGGCCGCGAGCTGGCCATGCTCGAAGAGCGCAACCGGATGGCCCGCGAGCTGCACGACGCCGTCACCCAGAAGCTGTTCTCGCTCAGGCTGACCGCGCAGTCCGCCGCCGTCCTGCTGCCCAGCGCCCCCGACCAGGCCGCCGCCGAGCTCGAACGCGTGCAGCGCCTGGCGGGCGAGGCGCTGGCCGAGCTCCGGGCGGTGATCGTCGAGCTGCGCCCGGCCGAGCTGGACCGGCACGGGCTGGCGGAGACGCTGGGCAAGCACGTACGCCTGCTCGACCGGCTCCATCCCGCGAGCGTCACCTTCGAGTGCGGCGAGCTGCCGCCGCTCGAGTCGGCGGTGGAGGTGGCCGTGCTGCGGGTCGCGCAGGAGGCGCTGCACAACGCGCTCAGGCACTCGGACGCCGGCCACGTCGAAGTGCGGCTGGCCGACGAGGGCGGCAAGCTGGTGCTGACCGTACGCGACGACGGCAAGGGCTTCGAGCAGGCCGAGTCGCGCGGCCTGGGCCTGGTGTCGATGAGGGACAGGGCGGAGTCCGTGGGCGGCGTCATGACCGTCGCCTCGGCCCGCGACGAGGGGACGACGGTCCGCGTGGAGGTGGGCGTGTGATCCGGGTGCTGATCGCCGACGATCACCCAGTGGTACGACAGGGCCTGCGGACCTTCCTCGACCTCCAGGAGGACATCACGGTCGTCGGCGAGGCGGCCGACGGGGCCCAGGCCGTGGAGCTGGCCGACGAACTCGTTCCCGACGTGCTGCTGCTCGATCTGAAGATGCCGGTGCTCGACGGGCTCGGCGCGCTGGCCCGGCTCTCGGGGACGCTCCCCAGGGTGATCGTGCTGACCTCGGTGAGCGATCGGTCCGACGTGGGTCCGGCGATGCGGGCGGGCGCCTCCGGGTTCCTCTACAAGGACGTGGATCCGAACGCGCTCGTGCAGGCGGTGCGGGCCGTACATGGAGGGCAGGTGCTGCTCGCCCCCGAGGCGGCGGAGGCGATGCTGGCCGGCGCCAACGGCTCGCCGCCGACGCTGGGGCCGGTGCCGCTGACCGAACGGGAGCGCGAGGTGCTGGCGCTGATCGCGGCCGGCCACTCCAACCGGGAGATCGCCAGGAGCCTGTCGGTCGCCGAGAAGACGGTCAAGACGCATGTGTCCAACGTGCTGATGAAGCTCGGCGTCCAGGACCGCACCCAGGCCGCCCTGTACGCCGTTCGCCACGGGTTAGCTTGACCTCGCGATTCAGGATGACCTCGCGATGTGGATGGCCAGCTGAGTGCGGTCGCGTAGCCGCAGTTTGCGCAGGATGCTGGAGATGTGGTTCTTCACCGTGCCCTCGGTGATGAACAGCCGCCTGGCGATCTCCCGGTTGGTCGCGCCATCGCCGACCAGAACGGCCACCTCGTGCTCGCGTTCGGAGAGCTGGTCGGCGAGGTCCGGCGTGGCGGGGGCGCTGCGCAGCTCGGCGACCACCCGCTCGGCGGCGACTCCGCCCAGCACGGTCTCGCCCCTGGCCGCCTTGCGGATGGCCGCCACCAGCTCGTCCGGCGGGGTGTCCTTGAGCAGGTAGCCACGGGCGCCGGCCCGCAGGCCGCCGAAGATGTAGTCGTCGTCGTCGAACGTGGTCAGGATGATCGCGGGAATGTCGAGCCGGCCGACCAGCTCGATCCCGTCCATCCTCGGCATCCGCGCGTCCACCAGCGCCACGTCGGGCCTGGCAGAGGGGAGCAGGTCGAGCGCGGCCAGCCCGTCGGCGGCCTCGCCCACGACCTCGATGCCCTCCTCCAGCTCCAGGAGCTTGCGCAGGCCCTGGCGCATCAGCACCTGATCGTCGACGATCAGCACCCGGACGATCACAGGCCCGCCCCCGTACCGGCAGGCAGGTAGACCCGTAAGGCGAAGCCGCCCTCCGCGCGGCTCCCCGCGTGGAGCGAGCCGCCGAGCGCGGTGACCCGCTGGCGCAGCCCGGCCAGGCCGTGCCCGCCGCAGACCTCCTCGTCCGCCGCGCCGCGCCCGTCGTCGGTGACGGCCAGCTCGACGCGGCCGTCCGAGGCGCCGAGCACGACCTCCACACGCCGCGCCCCGGAATGGCGCGCCGCATTGGTCAGCCCCTCCTGCAACGCCCGGTACATGACCAGTTCGGCCTCCTCGTCAAGCGCCGGCCCCGCGCCCTCCGCCTGGAACGTGACGTCGAGTCCGGTGCCCTCGAACGAGCGCGCCAGCTCGGCCAGCGCGGTGGCGCCCGCCTTGCCCTCCAGCGCCAGCGGCTTGAGCGCCCGCACCCAGCGTCTGGTGTCGGCCAGGGCCTCCACGGTGAGCTGCTGGGCCTGCCGCACCTCGGCCCACGCCTCGTCGGGGCGGGCCGCGCGGTAGCGCTGGGCGTTCTCCAGGCCGAGGTTGATCACCGTGAGGTAGTGGCCGACGGAGTCGTGCATCTCGCGCGACATGCGAGCCCGCTCCTCGGCCACTGTGAGCTCGCCCACCCTGGCCGCGTACCGCCGCAGCTTGGCGTGGGCGTCGGTCAGCTCGGCCAGCAGCCGTTCGTTGTCGGCGGCGCGCTGCCTGGCGCCCAGCAGCACGCGGGTGGCGATCAGCGCCCACACCGTGAACACGGCCATCACGATCGTCTCGGCGAGCGACCGCCAGGCATCTCGCCCCATCATCAGATTCGCGGTCAGGGTGAAACCCACCGCGACCGCGCTGAACCACACGCCGCCGCCGAACCCGAACACGGAGACGATGTGCGTGAGCACCACCACCACCAGGGGGATGGTCGTGATCGCGCTCCCGGTGCCCATCCCACCCAGCGCGGCCAGCACGAAAAGGAGGCTGACCGCTCCATGGGTCCGCGAGGCCGCCCGATTCCACCGCAGGAACGGCCACATGCCCAGCATCGCCAGGGGCGGCACACAGAAGAACCACAATCTGTGGTCACCGGCCGCGATCTGGAGCGCGGACCAGAGAAGGATCAGGTCCGAGCCGCCGAAAAGGGCGCTCAGAATGTACGGGGCCCGCTCATCGGTGCCATGTGTCCAACGATCACTTCCGGCCACGCTTCCACGCTAACAGCGGGGACGGCGAAGCCCTCGGGGCCGGCGGCCGAACATGACCTGCGACACATACGAAGACAGGCCGTGATCGGTCTGGGGCAGGATTCGCCCGGCTCGGCCGATCTTTACGTTCGGTGAAATGAACAACGCTTTCGTCAATGCTTCGACGGCCGGGAAACGCGGCACCCATCCGCTCGTGACGGTCCTGCTGGCGCAATTGATCTACGCCGCGGGGATCGTCATCGGAATGGCGCTCCTGCTGCCTCTCGGCATGCTCTTCCCCGGCAGGCAGTCGGGCCCGCTCTTCGCGGTCCTGCTGCTGCTGACGAACGTGATCCAGCACGCGCCGATCTTCGTGCTGCTGTGGCTCTGGACGCGGTTCTACGAGAAGCGCCCGTTCGTCTCGCTCGGCCTCACCTGGAGCCGCGGCGCCTGGCGGCAGCACCTGATCGGCTTCGGCCTGGGCGCGGCCTTCATCGCGGGCTGGCTGGCCCTGCAGTACGCCACGGGCAACCTGCGCGTGGACGGATCGCGGTGGAACTTCGCCCTGCTCTACCTGCTGCCCGTGGCCTACCTGGCCAGGGTCGTCATGATCGCCATCGAGGAGATCCTCTACCGGGGCTGGATCCTGCAGAGCGCCGGCGCGCGGTGGGGTGTGCCCGCGGGCATCGCCGTGTCGTCCGCGGCGTTCGCGCTCTTCCACTTCGTCGGGCCACTGATGCTGATCGCGCCGCTGCACACCTTCCACTGGGTGCTCGCGACCAACCTGGTGCTCTGGTCGGTGCTGGCGGCGCTGCTCACGCTGACCGGGCGCAGTCTGTGGGCGGCCATGGCGTTCCACGCGACCCCGCTCTGGCTGGCCACCTACGCCTTCGTGGTGGCTGTGCCAGGGCAGCGGCTGCCGGACATGGCCGTGCTCCTGCTGAGCCAGCCGAAGGCGAGCCCGCTGGCCGGGGAGGCGGCGCTGGCCGGACCCTTCACCGGCCTGCCGACCACGCTCCTGCTGGCCGTCCTGTGCGCGGGCGCCCTCGCGGTCTACCTGAGGAGGTCTCGCGTGAGGGAAGTCACGGCCGCCGCCTGACCGTTACGGAAACCCGCGTGCGGCTATGGCCTGACCGGCTCGAAGATGGAGTGGTGCGCCGCTACGAGGGCGCGGCGTACCGCGCGGTCGAGCTCCCGCAGGGCCTCGCCGCTCGCCGCGATCTGCCCCGAGGTGAGCCCTCTCTCGTCGGCCGCCCGTAGCACCGCGGCCAGCCGCGTGGCCAGGGTGGAGACGCGGTGCGCCCGTCCCGGATAGCCGGGGGCCAGCTCGCCACCGAGCCGTCCCAGCCGGTCGGGCCGCTCCGGTGCGGGGCCGTCGACCGAGGCCAGCGCGTCTGTCGCCGACCGCATCGCGATCGACAGCTCCCGCTCCGCCTCGGCCACCGAGGGCAGGTCCAGGCGTACGGGCCCCGAGGGGTGTACGGCCAGGCGTACCCCCACATAGGACGACCCGCGCAGGTCGGGCGAGGGCACGAGCCCGAGGCAGTGGCCGGAGAGCACCGCGATGACCGCCTGACCGGCCTCCACCGCGGCCGCGTTGAAGGCGGGCGGTCCGGAGAGCCCAAGCGGGTCGCCGGGTGCGGGCAGCGCGAGCCGGAGCTCGGTCAGCCCGCCGGATCGCAGCTCGGCGAGGTAGGCACGCAACGGCAGATCGCCCACGACGGGGCCCACGACGGGATCCACGGCAGGGCTCGCGGCGGGGCCCACGACGGCTGGACCTGCGGCGGCTTCGACCCGGTCCACGGCCTCGTCGAGACCGACGTGACCGGCGAGCCAGGCGTTGCCCCAGGCGACCAGCGGAGGAGAGACAGGTGATTCAGGAGGCACCGATCCACGATATGCGCTCGCCCTGCAATAGGTTTGTCCCGAGCGTTACTCCTAAAGGAGGGATACGGGGATGGGTGGTCAGGTGCTGCGGCTCCAGGACGTCGCCGTCCGGCGCGACGGAGCAGCCCTGTTGCGCGGCATCGACTGGACGGTCAACGAGGACGAGCGCTGGGTCGTCATCGGGCCGAACGGAGCGGGCAAAACGACCTTGTTGCAGGTCGCGGCGACGCTGCTCTATCCGAGCGAGGGGATCGTGGAGGTGCTCGGCGAGCGGCTGGGTCAGGCCGACGTCTTCGACCTGCGGCCCCGCATCGGCCTGGCGAGCGCCGCGCTGGCCGAGCGCATTCCGCCGGAGGAGAAGGTCATCGACCTGGTCCTGACGGCGTCCTACGCGATCATGGGCCGCTGGACCGAGGAGTACGACTCCAACGATGTCACCAGGGCCGTCGAGCTGATCGACATGATGGGTGCCGCGCATCTGATCAGGCGCAGGTTCGGCACTCTGTCCGAGGGTGAGCGTAAACGGGTGCAGATCGCCCGTGCGCTGATGCCCGATCCCGAGATGCTGCTGCTGGACGAGCCGGCGGCCGGGCTCGACCTGGGCGGCCGGGAGGACCTCGTACGCCGGCTGTCGGTCCTCGCCAACGACCTCCGCTCACCCACGCTGGTGCTGGTCACGCATCACGTGGAGGAGGTGCCCAACGGGTTCACCCACGGGCTGCTGCTCAAGCACGGCTCGGTCGTGGCCCAGGGGCCGCTGGAGCACGTGATGACGGCCGACAACCTGTCGCAGACGTTCGGGGTGCCGCTGACGCTCGATCGCAGCGCCGAAGGGCGCTGGTACGCCCGCGCGCACTAGACGTTGCTACGCCCGCGCGCACTAGATCGCGTCAATCCGCTGAACGACCATTAGCATTTACGAAGGCGATTCCCTCGGCCTCGGAGCGTTGGCATGTCCACGGAGCAGCTCATCGTCGCCATCGTCGTCGTCGCCGCGGTGGGGTTCGGGGTGACGCGGACGGTCCGTATCATCCCCCAGGCGACCGCGGCGATCATCGAGCGGCTCGGCCGCTATCACCGCACGCTGAAGCCGGGGCTCAACCTGGTGGTGCCGTTCGTTGACCGGATCAAGGATCTGATCGACCTCCGCGAGCAGGTCGTCTCGTTCCCGCCACAGCCGGTGATCACCTCCGACAACCTGGTGGTCTCGATCGACACCGTCATCTACTTCCAGGTGACCAATCCGAAGGCGGCCACGTACGAGATCGCCAACTTCCTGGTCGGCGTCGAGCAGCTGACCGTCACCACGCTGCGTAACGTGGTCGGCGGCATGGACCTGGAGAGCACGCTGACCTCCCGCGAGGAGATCAACACCGAGCTGCGCGGCGTGCTCGACGAGGCGACCGGCAAGTGGGGCATCCGGGTCAACCGGGTCGAGCTCAAGGCCATCGACCCGCCGTCCTCCATCCAGGACTCGATGGAGAAGCAGATGCGCGCCGACCGCGACAAGCGGGCCGCGGTGCTGGCCGCGGAGGGGCAGCGGCAGGCGGCCATCCTGACGGCCGAAGGTGAGCAGCAGGCGGCAGTCCTGCGCGCCCGTGGCGAGGCGGAGGCTGCCGTGCTGCGCGCCCAGGCGGAGGCTGAGGCTCAGGCCATGCGGGCCAAGGGGCAGGCCGACGCGATCGGGATGGTGTTCAAGGCCATCCACGAGGGCAAACCGGACCAGCGGCTGCTCGCCTACCAATACCTGCAGATGCTCCCCGAGATCGCCAAGGGTGACGCCAACAAGATCTGGATCGTCCCGTCGGAGATGGGCCGGGCACTGGAGAATCTGGGCGGTCTCTTCTCGCCGCCCAAGGATGACCCCGACCGGTAGCCGGGAAAGGATCCGCCTCTAAGCTCTGTCGGATGACAGTGTGGGAGGCGGTCGCGGTGTTCGCGGCGGGGGTCGCGGCCGGAGCCATCAACGCGGTGGTCGGGTCGGGCTCGCTGATCACCTTTCCCACGCTCGTGGCCGTCGGCATCGACCCGGTCGTGGCGAACGTCTCCAACAACATCGGCCTGGTGCCCGGCTCCTTCACCGGCGCGTACGGCTACCGCGCCGAGCTCGCCGGGCAGCGCGAACGGCTGCTGCGCCTCGGGCCCGCCTCGGCGATCGGCTCGCTGATCGGCGGGATCCTGCTGCTGTTCCTCGACCCGAGGGTCTTCCAGGTCGTGGTCCCGGTGCTGATCGGGCTGGCCTGCGTACTGGTCGTGGTGCAGCCCAAGCTCAACGGCTGGCTGTCGGCCCGGCGCGAGAACGACGATCCCCACGGCGGGGTGCTGCTCTGGCTCGGCGTGCTGGGGGCGGGAATCTACGGCGGCTACTTCGGCGCGGCCCAGGGCGTGCTGTTGATCGGGCTGCTCGGCAGCTTCCTGACCGAACCCCTGCAGCGGGTGAACGCGGCCAAGAACGTGCTCTCCCTGATCGTCAACGGCACCGCGGCCGTGCTGTTCGTCTTCATCGCCCACGTGGATTGGTGGGCGGTGCTGGCGGTGGCGCTGGGCGCCAC
This sequence comes from Nonomuraea sp. NPDC049129, assembly GCF_040648495.1. Classification (NCBI taxonomy): domain Bacteria; kingdom Bacillati; phylum Actinomycetota; class Actinomycetes; order Streptosporangiales; family Streptosporangiaceae; genus Nonomuraea; species Nonomuraea sp. NPDC049129. The sequence continues at coordinate 243,285 of NZ_JBEZDU010000008.1, forward strand.
GGTGGGTGGGTTCGTCGGGGCCAAGGTCGGTCGCCGCATCCCGGCTCCGGTGCTGCGGGGCATCATCGTGTGTGTGGGGATCGTGGCGATTATCAAACTGGTGTACGGATAAATACCAGGCATTCTGGGTATAAATCCGTACATGAAGGGTGATCGGGTGGAGATCGTCATCGACGCGGGCGACTCATCCCCGCGCACCTACGAGATCGCCGCCACCCGCGCGGGCCGCCGTGTCGAGGTGGCCACGCGGCGGGGGCTGGTCGAGGTCAGTGAGGTGACCAGGAGCGGCACCGCGGTGCGTACGGCGCGGTTCATGTCCAGCCGGATCCTGGCCCTGGTGGAACATCCGGCCGACGAGGGCTGAGTCAGCGGAAGTCGTCTGCGTGGTCGGTGGCCCACTGACGGAAGGTCAGCGCGGGGCGGCCGAGGAGCTTCGGGACCGTGTCCGTGATCCGCTCCGGCGTGTCCACGAACGCGCCCCAGCCCGCGAGCGCGCCGTCCACGAACCGGGCGTCGCCCCACGCGGCCAGCAGTTGCTCGCGGGCGACGTCCAGCGGCAGCTCCACCCACCGGACCTCCCGGCCGACCGCCTCGCCGATGATCCGCGCCTGTTCGGCCTGTGACAGCTGTTCGGGCCCGCTGAGGACGTACTTGCCCCCGCCGTGCCCGGCCGAGGTGAGCACGTGCACGGCCACCGCCGCGATGTCCTTCTCGTGGATCAACGACCTGCGCGCCTCCCCGTACGGCCAGCGCACCACGCCCTGCCTGACCTGGTCGGCCCAGCCGAGCGTGTTGGCCGCGAAACCCACGGGCCGGAGGAACGTCCAGCTCAGGCCGGTGTGCCTGATCAGGCGTTCCACCTCTTGGTGGAACAGCGTCGGCGATTCACCATCGGCCAGATCCTCGACGTCGGCCGACAGGTAGACGACCCGGCGCGCGTGGGCGGCGATGACCTCCACCACGTCCCGGGCGGTCTCGGCGGCGAAGCCGGGCCAGATCAGGAAAACGGATTCGACGTCCTTCAGCGCCGGTTCCAGGGTCTCGGGGACGGACAGGTCGCCCTTGACCGCCTCGACCCCTTCCGGGAGTTTCGCCCGGTCCGGGTCGCGGACCAGGGCGCGGACCTGGAGGCCCGCCCCGGCCAGTTGGGAGACCACGTGCTTGCCTACGTTGCCGGTCGCGCCGGTCACCAGAATTCTGCTCATGGACGGACCGTAGAACTTCAACCAATGTTCAGGTCAAGCGGTGTCCAGGCCATGCTCGGCCGTACGTAGAGCTGCTCAGGTCATGCTCGGCCGTACCTGGAGCGTGCCGTCGCTGCGGATCCGGGTCTCGAAAGTCGGCGCGGGCGCGGTCGCCGGACCGTGCTTGACAGACCCGTCTACCAGCCGGAACGTGCTGCCGTGCCAGGGGCAGACCACGCACGCCTCGCCGTTCTCCACGACGAGCCGGCCCTGGTGGAGGGGGCCCGCGAGGTGCGAGCACCGGTCGGCGAGCACGGTGACGCCCGAGCTGTGCCGCAGCACGAAGAGCTGGATGTAACCGAGCCGCCGCGACACGGGGCGACCCTGAGGCAGGTCGTTGACCAGGCAAAGGTCGTGCCAGCCCAACGGTACGAGATGGGTGACCTGGGGCGCGTGGTTGGCGCCCGCCGCCTGCCGATAGGCCAGATTCCCGCCCAGGTAGGCGCCGAGACCGCCGACGCTCAGACCGGCGATGGTCAGCATCTTGCCGGCGCGCTCGTTCCCGCGCAGCCGGGCCAGGAGCGAGGCGGAGAAGAGCCCCAGCGCGGTCACGTTCGACAGCATGTGGACGAACCCGACACGCTGCTGCTCGCGATGGAGAGACGACCAGTCGGTCAGGCCGGCGGCCGCGGTGGGCAGCGCGCTGCCGATGCCCGTGGCCAGCAGGAGTCGCGCGGCCCGGGGATCGGTGCTGGTCCAGTCGAGCACCGCGGTAGACGTCCAGCAGCCCAGGCTGAAGGTGGCGAGCGGCGGGTGCAGCGGTTTGCCCGTGGGCACGCCGTGCAGCCAGTCGCGCAGCCGTCCCGGCCGGATCCCCTTGCGTATGGCCTTGGCCAGCACTCGGATCGGCTCGTCCATGGCTTTGGACCTCTCGAGCCGGTCGGCCAGGTCGACCGGCCCCACGAAACGCCGCGACTGCCGCCTTCTCGCTCGTACTTTCTCTTTCACGACAAGTCCCCTACCCCGGCCATAAGGGCATCACTCGGACAGGTGGCCCCTGGCGATGGAGAGCTCGACCAGCTCGAGCGCGTACGCCCCGAGCGACGGCGAGCCGTCCTCGATGAGCCGTACCTTCTCCTTGACCTGCGCGGCCGTCACCTTGAACAGCGGCCAGGTGCCGCCCTCCGTGTGATGGTTGGCCAGGATCGGCGCGAAGCGGTCGAGCGCTCGGGCGAACTTCGCCTCCGGCGTCTCCCTGGCCTCGAACTCATCCCAGAGTGCCCGCATCGCCGCCCCCTGCTCACCCGGGAGCAACGCGAAGATGCGGTCCGCGGCGGCCCGTTCCGCTGCGGGCTGGGCGGCCACCGCGGCCGTGTCGTAGATGAAGGTGTCACCGGCGTCGATCTCGACCAGGTCGTGCACGAGCAGCATGGACACCACCCGTTGGATGTCGGTGTCGGGTGGCGCGTGCTCGGCTAGGACCATGGCCAGCATGCCTACGTACCAGGAGTGCTCTGCGTCGTTCTCTCGCCGTGAGCCGTCCATGAGATGGTTGCGGCGGATGATCCGCTTCAACTTGTCGATCTCGACGGCGAAGGCGATCTGGGCGGTCAGGCGGTCCTCTTCTGGTGCGATAGTCACGCGCGACACCTTAATGTGCGGTGATCACCCCGGTTGGCAAAATCGTCACCGGAACCCCATTGAACACGGCATTTCCCGACGGAACGTCGATTGTCGACTCATCGGTCAGTATGTTCGCGCTCACCCCGGCGTGTTCGGCGGCGATCAGCTGAGCGCTGCCCGCGTGTCCCCAGCCGTGGGGCAGGCTGACCACGCCCGGCATGATCGTGTCGGTGGGTTCGAGCGGCACTCTGAGCTCCCCCGTGGCCGAGCGGACCAGGGCCTCCCCGTCCAGCCCGAGCCTGGCCACGTCGGCCGGGTTGATCTGGAGCGTGCAGGTGTTGCTGCCGCCGACCAGCGGGCCCACGTTGTGCAGCCAGCTGTTGTTGGAGCGCAGGTGGCGCCGCCCGATCAGGACGATCTCCGGCGGCTCCTGCTCCAGCCCGGCGCGCAGCCGCTCCACGTCCTCGATGAGCTGCGGTGGCGCGAGCTCGATCACCCCGGAGGCGGTCCTCAGCACCTCGCCCAGCCGGGGCTCCAGCGGCCCGAGATCCAGCCCGTGCGGGTTGTCGAGCAGCTTGCGCAGCGACAGGTCGCCCTTGCCCGTCCACTCTCCGTACGGGCCCAGCTTGAGCATCAGGTCGAGCCGTCGCTCGGCCCCGCAATCGCCTTCGAGCGCGGCCCGCAGCTCGGCCACGTCGCGCCCCTCCACGCCCGAGCCCGGCAGGCCGACCGCCTTGCGCAGCATCTGGTCGAGGACGAACTCGTCGAGATCGCCTTCCAGCCCGGAGGCGATCATGGTCAGCCGGGCCAGGATCTGCGCCTCCGACGGCTGCCCGTCCAGCGGCAGCGACGGCGGCGAGTAGCGGGCGTAGTTGCGCACCGCGAAGTTGAGCAGGGCGAAGTCGTAGTGCCCCGACTGGAGGGCCCGCGGCGGCGGCAGGATGACGTTCGCGTGCTTGGTGGTCTCGTTCAGGTAGGGGTCGACGCTGATCATGAAGTCGAGCCGCTCGAGGGCCGCGTCGAGCCGGGTGCCGTGTGGCGCGGAGAGCACCGGATTGCCGGCCACGGTGAGGAGGAACCGGATCTGCCCGTCACCGGGCGTCTCGATCTCGTCGGCGAGCGTGGCGACCGGCAACTCGCCGTTGGCCTCGGGCAGGCCCCTGACCCGGCTCTTCCACCGGCCCACGGTGTAGGGGCGGCGGGCCAGGCCGAACTCGGTGGCGGGTTTGGCGAACATGGCGCCGCCGGGCCGGTCGAGGTTGCCGGTCAGCACGTTGAGCACGTCCACCAGCCACTGGGCCAGCGTGCCGAACTCGGCCGTACACGTGCCGATCCTGGCGTAGACGGCCGCCGTCCTGGCCGCCGCCAGCTCCCTGGCCAGCCGGACGATCACCTCGGCGGGCACGCCGGTGCGGCGGGACACCACCTCGGGCGGGAAGTGCTTGGCCGCTTCGCGTAACTCCTCCAGGCCGTTGACCTCATGGGACACCGTGGTCAGGTCCTCGGCGAAGAGCGTGTGCGTGATCCCGAAGAGCAGGTAGGCGTCGGTGCCCGGACGTACGAACACGTGCTCGTCGGCCAGTCCGGCGGTCCTGGTGCGGCGGGGATCGACCACGACGAGCCGGCCGCCGCGGGCGCGCAGCGCCTTGAGCCGGCCGGGGAAGTCGGGCGCGGTGCACAGCGAGCCGTTGGACTCCAACGGGTTGGCGCCCAGCATGAGCAGGTAGTCGGTCCGGTCGAGGTCCGGCACCGGGACGGCGAGCGGATGGCCGAACATCAGTCCGCTGGCGACGTGCTTGGGCATCTGGTCGGCGGTGCTGGCCGAGAAGATGTTGCGGGTGCCGAGGGACTTGAGCAGCGGCGTGCCGTAGAGCTGGCCCGCCATGTTGTGCACGTTGGGGTTGCCGAGATAGACGCCGACCGACTGGCGGCCGTGCCGCTCCGTGACCTGGTCGAGGCCCTGCTTGACGGCGGCGAACGCCTCGTCCCAGCCGACCTCGCGCCAGAGCTCGCCCTCCCTGATCAGCGGCTTGCGCAGCCGGTCGGGGTCCTCGTCCAGGCGGCCCAGGCTGGCGCCCTTGGGGCAGATGAAGCCCTTGCTGAACGGGTCCTCCTTGTCGCCCCGCACGCTCGTCACGTGCCCGCCCTCGTCGAGGGTGAGTGTCAGGCCGCACACGGCCTCGCACAGGGGACAGGTCCGGTGAACGGTCGACGTCATCACGGCTCCTGAGTTCGTCGGTGGAACTCATCTTTGCTCGTACGACACATATGGGGAAGCCCCGGAGCCCCCGCGGTCTCCGGGGCTTGCACTGGGGAGCGTTCGGCCCAGGCCCGAGCCGCCACTCCCCAGGTCATGGGCAGGCAGTCAGCCGACCTGCGGCAGGGCGAACGGCCTGGCCAGATCAGGGGGCTCCTCGAGGTCGGTCCTCAGAGAGGCCCAGGCGCGGCCGTAGAGCCGGTCGAGTCCGGGGGAGACGGCGCCGGGCAGCTCCTCACGCCGGACGATCTCCACGATCAGCAGGTGCGCCCATTTGCGGTGCCGGTAGACGTTGGCGCTCCTGGCCCAGCACGCCGCCGCGATCTCCTCGGCGTACGCCTCGAACTCCGCGGCGGAGATGCCCGCCCTGGTCATCACCAGGGCCTTCTCGCCCGTACGCGTGGGCGTGATCCACAACACCAGCGGGATCCGGCCCGCGCGGGTGTGCATGGTGGTCTCCAGGCAGGTCTTCTGCAGCCGGTGCCTGGACGCCACGCACCAGAAGTGCGCCATCACCCAGTTGCGACCGGTCCTGGTCACCGCGGGCGCGGAGATCGCGCTGGTCAGCATGATGAACGGCCACCACCGGCCCTGCTGGGTGGCGCCCAGGAGGGTCAGCACGAACAGGCTGAGCGCCCCGATCAGCAGCAACTCGGTACGAATCCGCCAGAGCCTGGCCAGCAGGCCGGTACGGGTGGGCGGCAGGTCCTCGTTGGCGGGGTAGATCTGGTTGCGCGGGTTCCTCGACATCTCAGGACACCTCCTCGGCGATTCGGGAGGGGATCGTGAGCTGGTCGAATCGGGGGTCGCGGTAGCGACGAGCGCCGAATCCGATCTTGTCGACGGTCCAGCCGCGCCGGTAGGCGAACTCATCCGGCTCCATGCAGATTTCTCGATCCGCCCATGCCATGAGTTCCCGGATCCGGGTCTTGATTCGGCTGAGTCCCTTGGTACCTTGTGAGTACATGGAACACCTCTTTCGCGGCATTACTCGAGGTGGGTTCTTTCGCCGGATCGCAGGCTGATGACCGGTGGCGCCGCAGGGTGGCAGCCCTTTTGAGCGGCTAATAGGTGGTCAGCCTGGGTCCGGCTTCTTGGTGTTTCTGCGCGCTCGAATGAGCGACATGCGCTGTGGTCAGTCAGATGCGTGCGGGGTCCTTCCGGCAAGCGGCCTCCCTGGGGCAGAGATTCAAATCCGGGACGGCGACGTTGCCGGAGGTGCGGCCCGCGTGGCCGCCAGCGATGAAGAGCGGTAGGCCCGGTGTGGTAGGCCATGTCGTCATCTCGGCCCCCCATCCGTCGGTTACCTTCCAGGGCTCGATCGTCTCTCCCGGATGGGCCTGGTGCAATACATTCAGCAAGAGAAGATTTAGTTTTCTTCGGACCTTGCTTGATATTTTGCGGTGCAACTTGCACGTCAACTGTTAGGCGCTCCTGGCGCATGAGCGGTTCAGGGAGGTCGTCGGCTGCCGTCCCGCTCCGGGTTGGGCCCCCTCTTGCCCCTTAAGCTCACTCCGTGAAACCCTTACGGCAAGCCTCAGTGGCAGTGCTCGTGCAAGTTGCAGTGTAAGATTGGCCGAACGGCTAAGTGACCTTTCCCCGTTTCACCTTCACCTTCATTCCCGACGAGGAGAGTGGACGGTGCCATCGCAGCAGGGCAGTCCGACTGTTCGCAGGCTCAGACTCGGTCAGGAGCTACGCCTCCTCCGCGAGCGAAGGAAGCTGACGGGAGCCAGAGCGGCCGGCGATCTGGGCTGGAGTCCCAGCAAGATCAGCCGGATCGAAGCGGCCAAGACCATGCCAAGTGCCGAGGACATCAAGGCATTGGCAGAGCTCTACAAGATCGACAGTGAGAAACGTGACGAACTCTTCGCCCTGCTGAGGGATGCGGATCAGCGTGGGTGGTGGGAAGATTACGAAGACGCCCTCCCGGAGGAATACACAAGATTCCTCGGGCTGGAAGCGGAGGCGACCTTCCAGCGCAACTGGGAACCCCAGATCGTGCCTGGTCTCCTCCAGACTGAGGACTACGCACGGGAGGTCGTCCTTTCCGTCCGTGGCATCTCACGGATCACGCACAGCGGTGTCCGGAGCCGGGTCGAGGCGCGCCTGGATCGGCAGCAGCGGGTGTTGCATCGCCCACAGCCGTCCCAGCTACGTTTCGTGCTCGACGAGCCGGCGCTGATGCGTCGTTTCGGTGAGCCCTCGGTCATGCGTGCGCAGATGGAGCATCTCCTGGAGATGTCGCTGTTACCGCACGTCAGTGTGCAGATACTGGCGACGGATGCGGTGCACCCCGTCAACACGGGGGCGTTCATCCATCTGAAGTTCGCGGAATTCGACGATGTTGTATACCTGGAGCAGCTCTACACGGCCAACTTCGTCGAAGACCTCGAACGTGTAGCCGGATATGAGACGGCCTTCGACTACATCGAGTCCCAAGCGCTTGACGAGGACGAGTCACGTGTCCTCATCCAGCGCAAGGCCATGATGTGGCGGGGCTAGCGACAAAGATCACAACAAGGGGCAATGGTGCCCCTTTCGCCCGTTTGGGGAGAAAATGTACATCGATCCCGTGGTAGCGACCTGGCAGAAGAGCAGCTTCTGCAACGGCGCGAGCAGCTGCGTCGAAGTCGCACCCCTTGCCGACGGAAACGTCGCTTTGAGGGACGGCAAGGAGCAGGACGGTCCCGTCCTGGTCTTCACGCCGAGTGAATGGGCCGCCTTTACGGCCGGGGTCCGCGATGGCGAGTTCGACCTGACCTCGCTTGCCGCTACCGCTTCATGAAAAACGGCCCTGGCAGGTTGCTGGCACAACACCATCAGGGCCGCCACGCACTCCAGTTCGACCTTGTACGCGAGATCTGAAGATCTTCATATCTTGGCCTGAACCGCGTTGGAGATCAACTAGCCACACCAGGTTCGAAGCAGGGGATCAGTCCTCAATCGCGGAGTACGGTCTGACGACTCCAGCCGAAGAGCCCTCTGCCCTCCATTTGGACCGCCCACAACGGGAACAGCCCGCGCCGCACATGGGCGCGGGCTGTTTCACGTGCGGCGTCAGGAGAGGCCGAGGCCGTGGGAGACGCCCTGGCCCAGGTCCTTGTGGATGTTGTTCCAGTACTCCACGACGCGCTGCTTCATCTCCGAGGTGACCTCGGGGGCCGAGGCGTGCCCGACGATGTTGCTCACCAGGTGCGCGCGGTCCGTTTCTGACAGCACGTTCTCCCAGAGGGCGCGCGGCTGGACGTAGTCGTCGTCCTCCGCGTGCTTGGTGTACGCGGACCGGATGATCTCGCCTGCCACCTGGTAGTTCTCGCCCGCGTACAACGCCGGGTCCGCCGCCGGGCCGTTGACGCTATTGGGGGCGTACACCGGGTCCTGCGAGTTGCTGAAGGTCATCGGACCGTCGAAGTTGTAGGAATTGACCGCGGCCCGCGGCTGGTTGATCGGCAGCTGCAGGTAGTTGGGGCCGATCCGGTAGCGGTGCGTGTCGGGGTAGGAGAACAGGCGGCCCTGCAGCATCTTGTCCGGTGAGGCGCCGATGCCGGGCACCAGGTTCGACGGCTCGAAGCCCGCCTGCTCCACCTCCGCGAAGTAGTTGCGCGGGTTGCGGTTCAGGGTGAACCGGCCGATCGTGATCTCGGGGTAGTCCTCGTGCGGCCACACCTTGGTCAGATCGAACGGGTTGAAGCGGTAGTCGGCCGCGGCCTCGAACGGCATGATCTGCACGTTCACCTTCCACGACGGATGGTCGCCCGCCTCGATGGCCGTGTGCAGGTCGCGGATGTGGTGGTCGGGGTCGACGAGCAGCGCGGCCGCCTCTTCGCCCGTGTAGTTCTTGATGCCCTGCTCGGTCCTGAAGTGGTACTTCACCCAGAACTTCTGACCTCCGGCGTTGTACCAGAGGAAGGTGTGCGAGCCGAAGCCATGCATGTTCCGCCACGAGGCGGGGATGCCGCGGTCGGTCATGAGGAACGTGACCTGGTGCGCCGACTCCGGCGACAGGGTCCAGAAGTCCCACTGCATGTTGTTGTCCCGCAGGTGGGTGTCGGCCCGGCGCTTCTGGCTGTGGATGAAGTCGGAGAACTTCTGCGGGTCGCGGATGAAGAAGATCGGGGTGTTGTTGCCGACGAGGTCGTAGTTGCCCTCTTCGGTGTAGAACTTGATCGCGAACCCGCGTGGGTCGCGGGCGGTGTCGGGGCTGCCGAGTTCGCCGGCGACGGTCGAGAAGCGCAGGAAGAGCGGGGTCTCCTTGCCCTTCTGGAAGAGGCCGGCCTTGGTGAACTGGCTGACGTCCTCGGTGATCCGCATGACACCGTGGGCGCCGCCGCCTTTGGCGTGTACGACGCGCTCGGGAACACGTTCCCGGTTGAAGTGCGCCATTTTCTGGATCAGATAGTGATCCTGCATAAGAAGTGGGCCGTTGGGGCCGACGGAGAGCGAGTGCTCGTCGCTCGGCGCGGGAATGCCGGCGTCGTCGGTGGAGATAGGCCTGTTCGTCATCAGCGCGGTCCTCCGAAAATCATCGTTGACAGCTCGGGCAGACGCCCCAGTAGGTGACGTCGGCTTCGTCCACGACGTATCCGGCCGCGTCGACGGGCACCAGACACGGGGCGAGCCCGGTCGCGCAGTCGACGTCGGTCATGGCACCGCAGCGCCGGCAGACCAGGTGGTGGTGGTTGTCACCCACCCTGGCCTCGTAGCGCGCCGGACTGCCCATGGGTTCGATCTTGCGGAGCAGTCCGGCCTGGTGCAGCGCGTGCAGCGAGTCGTAGACGGCCTGAAGGGACACCTGACCCACACGGTCGAGCACGCCGCGGTGAACGGCTTCCACCTCGAGGTGGTCGCCTTCGCGCACGGTCCGCATGATCGCCAAGCGGGCTGCGGTCACCCGCAGCCCTGCCTGGCGAATTAGGTCGTTGTCCCCCATATCCGGACACGCTAGTGCTAAACCTGAATGATTCAAGTAAAGGACTGGTACAGGTCTCGGTCGGGCCGTACCAAGAAGAGTCTCAGCGGCGCCGTACCAGGAAGATCGAGCTCACCCCGGCCAGTACGGCCAGCGCCGCGAGCGCCACGGCGGTCGCCATCGAGGCGGAGCCGGTGCCCCCGCCCTGGCTCAAGGAGATGAACAGCGTGCCGACAGTCGACACTCCGATCACCTGACCGAGCTGCATCACCGTGAGGAGCGCCCCGCTCGCGTCGGCGGCGTAGACGTCGTCCACCTGCTGGGTCGCCATGTTGGTCACCGCGACCTGCACGCCGAGCCCGGCGCCGATGAGCGCGCTCATGACCGCGTACAGGATGCCGCCTCCGGAGGCGAGGCCGAGGCCCAGGTAGGCCGGCGCGGCCACCACGTAGCCGAAGGGCACGAGCGAGCGCTGCAGACCGGGCGGCAGCAGCGGCCAGCAGAGCCCCACGAGCGCGAACGCCAGCGCGCACGGCACCAGCATCATGCCCGAGGCCAGCGGCGACAGGCGCAGGTCACCCTGGAGGTGCAGCGCCGAGGTGAACAGGAACGCGCCCCAGGTGGCCGGCCCGAGCAGTAGCACGGCGAGCCCCGGCCGCATGCCGGGGGCGCGCAGCACGCCCGCGTTGACCAGCGGGCGCCCGCCGCGGCCCGTCACCCAACGCTCGACACGGACGAACGCCACGAAGACCACCGCGCTCAGCGTCATCGAGGCCCAGCCCCACAGCGGCCAGCCGAGGTCCCTGCCCAGCACGAGCGGCACCACGAACAGCAGCACGGCGGCCGACAGGCTCACCAGGCCCCACGGGTCGAGCCCGCCCTGGCCGCCACCATGGTCGGCGGGGAGCACCCGAAGCCCCGCGATCAACAGCAGCGCGCCGATCGGCACCAGCACGAGGAAGACGATCCGCCAGCCGGCGCCGAGCCCGAGCAGGATCCCGCCGAGCGCCTGGCCGACCACGATGCCACCGCTCACCACCGCCGACCACAGGCCCAGCGCCCGGCCTCTGGCCGCGCCCTGGTAGTTTCGCTGGATCAGCGTCATGACCTGGGGCATCATCAGCGCGGCCCCGGCGCCCTGGGCGAGCCGGGCGGCGACCAGCGTGCCGGTCGTGGGCGCGAGCCCCGCGGCCAGCGTGGTGATCGTGAAAAAGGCGAGCCCGGCGAGGAAGGCCTTGCGGTAGCCGAGCAGGTCGCCGAGCCGGGCGCCGGTGATCAACAGGACGGCGTAGACGATGGTGTATCCCGCCACGATCATCTGCAGCCCGGCACCTGATGAGTGCAGATCGGCCTCGATGGTCGGGGTGGCCACGTTGACGATGTTGACGTTCAGGATGGCCAGGAACTGTCCTACGAGGATGATCGCGAGGAGCAGCCCGCTGGCCTTGCCCTTCTCCGGCTGTACGGCCGGGATCGGGGGAGCAAGATGGGCAGATTGGGTCATAGATAGAGTCTGGCGGCAAACCAGTACCAGTAACGAGAGCCCCTTTATACTGGTATTAACAGCACCTGGATGGCTTACGCCCGCTCCACCATAGTGAAGGGGTGACCGTGACAGAGGCAAGGCGCTCCGATTTGTCGGCGTTCCTGCGCACCCGGCGCGAGCGGATCACCCCCGAGATGGTCGATCTGGCGCCCGGGCCCCGCAGGCGCACTCCCGGCCTGCGCCGTGAGGAGGTCGCCCAGCTCGCCGGGGTGGGCGTCACCTGGTACACGTGGCTGGAGCAGGGACGGCCGATCAACGCCAGCAGCCAGGTGCTCGACGCGATCTCGCGTACGCTCCGGCTCGACACCGCCGAGCGGGAGCATCTCTACCGGCTGGCGGGCCAGCCGGGCACACCCGTCCTGGCCGGCTCCACCCCGGTGACGCCGGAGATGCAGGCCATACTCGACCAGCTCGGCGCCATGCCCGCGTGCATCACCAACAGCCGCTGCGACGTGCTGGCCTGGAACCCCGCCTACGCGACGATCTTCCCCGAGATCGTCGACGCCCCGGAGGGCGAGCGCAACTCGCTCTGGCAGACGTTCGTCAGCCCTTCATGGACGACCATGCTCGTCAACCGCGACCATGAGCTGCCGCGCGCCGTCGCCGTCTTCAGGGGTGCCTACAGCCGCCACACCGACGACCCGTGCTGGCAGGACTTCGTCCGGCGGCTCGCCGCGGAGAGCGCCGAGTTCGCCAGGCTGTGGGCCAGGCAGGACGTGGCCGAGCCCGGGCCGCGGGTGAAGACGTACGAGCACCGTGAGATGGGCCGGATCGGCTTCAGCACGACCAGCTTCCACCTCTCCTCGGCGCCGGAGACCCGCATGATCGTCTACTCGCCGCAGGACCAGCGGTGCCTCGACGCCATGACCCGCCTCATGGCCGGCGCTGCCTCGATGTCGTGACCCCGCTCCACGGCCGGCGCTGCCTCGATGTCGTGACCCCGCTCTACGGCCGGCGCTGCCTCGCCGTGACCCTGCGGTGCCTCGGCCTCATGACCGGCCTCATGACCGAAGGTCAGCGCCCCTAGGCCGCGCGCGATTCATCCGCTCATGGCATGCTCGATGGCTGAAAGTCAGGATCGAGCGGAAGTAGCCGCACATGAGAGTCCCCCGCCCCCTTCTCGCGGCGCCCCTCGCCGTGATGCTGGCCTCGGCCGCCGCGTGCTCGGCGGCCGAGTCGGAGCAGCCGCCGAAGAGCGAACAGGCGGCGGAGAAACCGAAGGACGCGTCCGTCAAAACCACCCCCGCCGCCCCCGCCCGGAAGCCGTACACGATCTCGTTCGGCGGGGACGTGCACTTCGAGGGCGGGCTTCGTAACCGGCTCGCCGCGCCGCGCACGGCGCTCGGACCGATCGCGCAGGTGCTGCGCTCGTCCGACCTGGCGATGGTCAACCTGGAGACGGCGATCACCACGGGTGGCACGCCCGCACCCGGCAAGCAGTACACATTCCGGGCGCCCGAGACGGCGTTCGGCGCGCTGAAGGCCGCCGGCGTCGACGTGGCGTCGATGGCCAACAACCACGGCATGGACTACATGGAGACCGGGCTCGCCGACTCGCTGGCGGCGATCAAGCGGAGCAAGTTCCCGATCGTGGGCATCGGGGCGAACTCCACCCAGGCCTACAAGCCGTACAGGAAGACCGTCAACGGCAACCGCGTCTCCATCATCGGGGCCACGCAGGTGCTCGACGCCGAGTTCGTCCAGGCCTGGACGGCTACGTCCGACAAGGGCGGGCTCGCGTCGGCCAAGGACGAGGATCGCCTGCTCCAGGCCGTACGGCAGGCACGCAAGAACTCCGACACCGTCATCGTGCACCTGCACTGGGGCACCGAGATGCAGAAGTGCCCCAACCCGGCGCAGCTCGCGCTCGGCCCGAAGCTGGTCAAGGCGGGCGCCGACGTCGTGGTCGGCGGGCACGCGCACATCCTGCTCGGCGCCGGGTACATCGGCAACGGCTACGTCAGCTACGGCCTGGGCAACTTCGTCTTCTACAACTCCACGCCCGGCACCACCGGCAGGACCGGCGTACTGACGCTCACCATCAAGGGCCGCAAGGTGCTCAAGGACCAGTGGACGCCCGCCACCATCCAGGGGGGTATACCGATCCCGATGACGGGCACGGCCAAGACACAGGCGGTGGCCGACTGGCGGGCCCTGCGATCCTGTACGGGGCTGGCAGCCCGCCCTTGACGAGATCTATCATTGGACTCCACGTCCAATAGGAGGTCGCCATGCGCTGGGTCGAGTCCGATGACGTACGGCTGGCGGTCTTCGAGGAAGGCGATCCCGGCGACCCCACGATCGTGCTCGTCCACGGTTATCCGGACACGCACCGGGTCTGGGACGAGGTCGCCGAGCGGCTGCGTGACCGCTTCCAGGTGGTCCGCTATGACGTACGCGGTGCGGGCGCCTCGACGGCCCCACGCCATGCCGGTGACTACGCCTTCCACCGGCTGGCGGCCGACCTGGCGGCGGTGCTCGACGCGATCGGCAAGCCCAGGGTCCACCTGGTCGGGCACGACTGGGGCTCGCTGCAGGGCTGGGACGCCGTGTCCCGTCCCGGCATCCGGGATCGCATCGCCTCCTTCACCAGCTTCGGCGGTCCGGGTCTCGCGCAGGCACGCCACTTCATGCGGCACGGCAGGCGGCGCGACGTCCTGGCGCAGGCGGTCAGGTCCTGGTACATCGGCGCCTTCCGGCTCCCAGTGCTGCCCGAGCTGGCCTGGAGCACGTTCATGCCCCGGGTCCTGGAGCGGTCGATGCGGCGGGACGAGGGCCTCGAACCCAGACCGGGCCACCCGGCCGACACCCTGAGAAGCGATGCCCGCAACGGACTGCACCTCTACCGGAGCAACATGGGCGGCCATCCCAGCGGCGACGTGCCCGACCACGTTGCCGTGCCCGTTCAGCTCATCGAGGCGACGCGAGATCCGTTCGTCGGCCCGGCGCTGCTGGCCTCGCTGGGGGAGGGGGTTCCCAGGTTCTGGCATCGCAAGATCGCGGCCGGGCACTGGGTCCAGCGCAGTCACCCCGACGTCATCGCCAGGATGATCGCCGAGTTCGCCACCCACGCCGATGGCGGCGCGCCCACCAGGAGCCTGCGCGGGGCCCGCGTCGAGGAGGGACGCAAGGCGTTCGACGGGCAATTGGTGGTGATCACCGGCGCGGGCAGCGGCATCGGGCGCGCCACCGCGCGGGCCTTCGCGGCGCACGGCGCCGAGGTGGTCTGCGCGGACCTCGATCGCGAGGCGGCGGCTCGTACGGCTGACGGCATCGCCAAGGACTTCGGCGGTACGGCACACGCCGTACGAGTCGATGTCGCCGACACTACCCAGATGGAAGACTTCGCCAGAAATATCCGCACTGAGTATGGAGTGCCGGACATTGTGGTGAACAATGCCGGGATCGCGGTCAGCGGGCCGTTCCTCGACCACTCGGTCGACGACTGGCGCAGAACCCTCGACGTCAACCTGTGGGGCGTCATCCACGGCTGCCGGCTGTTCGCCGCCCAGATGGTCGAACGCGGAGAAGGCGGCCACATCATCAACATCGCCTCGCTGGCCGCGTTCGTACCGTCGCGGCTGCTGCCCGCCTACTCGACCTCGAAGGCGGCGGTGAAGATGCTGAGCGACTGCCTGAGAGCGGAGCTGGCCGGACAGGGCATCGGGGTCAGCGTGATCTGCCCCGGTTTCG
The DNA here is from genome assembly GCF_040648495.1 of Nonomuraea sp. NPDC049129. Taxonomy (NCBI): domain Bacteria; kingdom Bacillati; phylum Actinomycetota; class Actinomycetes; order Streptosporangiales; family Streptosporangiaceae; genus Nonomuraea; species Nonomuraea sp. NPDC049129. Next base: position 258,500 of record NZ_JBEZDU010000008.1, read on the forward strand.
TGTCCACGCCCATCGCGCACAACGCCACGTACGTCGGACCGGACATGAGGGACTCGGCCGAACAAGGGCTGGCCCGCCGCGGCTACCCGCCCGAGCGCGTCGCCGCTCATATCCTCCGGGCCGTACACCGTGACCAGGCCGTTGTGCCGGTCAACGCGGAAGGGAAGATCGGTTACGCGCTGTCGAGGATCTCGCCGGGAGCGCTGCGCCGGTTCGCGAGAGTGACCGGCGTCACGAGAAATCCGCCATTCGCCAGGTAACGATCGTGCACTTGGGGGGAAGATGGAGCACGTGTCCTCCCCGATGATTGAAGACGGCTGCGCGGCGCCCAAACCGCTCCGGCGGCAGCCGACGCAGCGCCGCAGTGCCCGCCGCGTCGAGCGGATGCTCGACGCGACCGCCGAGCTGCTCGACGAGATCGGCTACGAAGGGCTCTCCACCACCCGCATCGCCGAGAGAGCCGGCGTCGCGATCGGGTCGGTCTACCAGTTCTTTCCCGACAAGCGGGCCATCACGCAGGAGCTGACCCGGCGCAACGTCGAGCAGTTCGTCTCCCGGGTCGGCCGCCGGTTCCTCGAAGAGGACTACCGCGGCTGGTGGGAGGCGGTCGACGCGATCATCGACGAGTTCGTCGACATGCACCGGAGCGTGCCCGGGTTCAGGAATCTGCGCTTCGGCGACGTGGTCGACCTCAACCTGCTCGACTCCGACTCCGACAACAACATGGTGATCGCCGGGCGGCTGCGCGGGCTGCTGCTGAAGGAGTTCGGGCTGGCCGACAGCCAGGAGCTCGACATGGCCGTGCTGGTCGCGGTCGAAGCGGGCGACGCCGTGCTGAAGCTGGCCTTCCGCCGCGATCCGGACGGCGCGCCGGAGATCATCGAGGCGGCCAAACAGCTGATCCGCGGCTTCCTGTCCCGCCAGCTCAAGTCGTGGCCTTCGGGAGGCGCCCGGGCCCTCGATGAAGGGTCACAGCCCTCGTGAAGGGTCACGCGCCGGGCTGCTGGGCCGTCAGTGGGCCGCGTGCAGCTCTCTGAGGAGCTCCGGCAGCCAGGCGGGAGTCGAGCCGCGAGGGTCGTACCTGGACTGGAGCCGGTCGCCCGATTCCGGGACGAGCGCGGAGGCGGGCGGCGGGTGCGGCTGGGTGCGAGAGGTGTCGGTGCCCGGCGCGCACGGTGTCAGGAACGTCACCGACCGTGCGTCGCGGGCCTCCCGGATCATCCTGGTGTGCAGCCTCGCCTCAAGCGCGTGCAGGTTTCGCTCCGCCGATTCGATGGCCTCCAGCCGGGCCGAAAGGTAGCCGACCGCCCCGGGAATCACGGCGGACAGTACGACGAGGCAGACCAAAATGAAGGTCATCTGCCTGGACAGGCCCATCGCGACTCCCTCCACTAGCGGACGAGCGCGACGGTAATATCCCCTCCGACCAGCACAGACACGCTGACTGTAGGCACACTTTAACGCTACGTTGCCGAACCTGTGCGAGATCCGCGATGTGTATTGACCGGGCAAAACCGCAAGCGGCTCGGTAGTCTCGCGGTGTGGCGCATGTGACCCGTGAGCACCTTGATCGCCTGCTAGAGCAGGCACTGCTGGCCGACGACCACGGTTCGCTGGCCAAGCGGCTGTACGACGTCGCGCTCGGCTATTCGACGGGCGACGTTTCCAGGGCATCCATCCTGGTCCTGGCCGCCGAGGAATGGCGGGCGGCGGGACAGCCCGCGCGTGCGATGGAGTGTTTCCAGCGTGCGATGGAGGACGGTGGTGAGTCGAGCATCGACCCGCGAGCCGGCATCGCCGACACGCTCTTCGAGCTCGACAGGCCGGACGAGGCCAGGGAGGTCATCGAGACCATCCGTGCGGAGGGCAGAGCCACCACGGCGACCGCCCACACGATCGCCGAGACCCTGGTCGCCTACGGTGACCTGCGGGCTGGGCACGAGTGGGCGACCCAGGCGGTGCTGGCCTGCGACGAGGACGACCCCGAGCACGTGGCCCTGCTACGCACTCGCTACCGCATCAGGGTGGACCTCGGCCTACCGGAGGACGACCTCGACGCCCTGGTGTCCTGACCAGGGACGTCCCGAGAGGGCGGAGGTGACCGGCCCGGTGGTGGCGTGAGCCTGCCCACCTGCCGTGATACGTGACGCCCGGGAACCGATCGGTTCCCGGGCGTCACGTATCAGACCTCAGCCGCGGACGATGGACAGCTCGTCGTCGCCCAGGTCCACCAGCACCCGGTCGCCGTCCACGACCTCGCCCGACAGCACCGCCTTGGCCAGCTTGTCGCCGATCGCCGACTGGACCAGGCGGCGCAGCGGGCGCGCCCCGTACATAGGGTCGTAGCCGGTGAGCGCCAGCCACTCGCTGGCCGCGTCGGTGACCTCCAGCGTGAGCCTGCGGTCGGCCAGCCGCTGGGCCAGGCGTTCGACCTGGAGGTCGACGATGCGCGTCAGCTCTTCCGAGCCGAGCGCGTCGAACAGGATCACGTCGTCGAGCCGGTTGAGGAACTCCGGCTTGAACGAGCTGCGCACCGCGCCCATCACGGCCTCGCGCTTGGCGCCGTTGGCCAGTTTGGGGTCGACCAGGAACTGCGAGCCGATGTTGGAGGTGAGGATCAGGATCGTGTTGCGGAAGTCGACGGTACGGCCCTGGCCGTCGGTCAGCCGGCCGTCGTCGAGCACCTGCAGCAGGATGTCGAAGACCTCGGGATGGGCCTTCTCCACCTCGTCGAGCAGCACGACCGTGTAGGGCCGCCGCCGGACGGCCTCGGTGAGCTGGCCGCCCTCCTCGTAGCCGACGTAGCCGGGAGGCGCGCCGACGAGCCGGGCGACGCTGTGCTTCTCGGAGTATTCGCTCATGTCGATGCGGGTCATCGCCCGCTCGTCGTCGAACAGGAACTCCGCCAGCGCCTTGGCCAGCTCGGTCTTGCCGACACCCGTCGGGCCGAGGAACAGGAACGAGCCCGTGGGCCTGTCGGGGTCGGAGATCCCGGCCCGGCTCCGGCGTACGGCGTCCGAGACGGCCTGTACGGCCTGCTGCTGCCCGATGAGGCGCCGCCCCAGCTCCTCTTCCATCCGCAGCAGTTTGGCCGTCTCAGCCTCCAGCAGGCGCCCCGCCGGGATGCCCGTCCAGGAGGAGATGACCTCGGCGATGTCGTCGGCGCCGACCTCCTCCTTGACCATGGCGTGGTCGGGCGTCGCGGCGTCGGAGGCGGCTTGCAGAGCCTGCTCCAGGCGCGGCACCTCGGCGTACATGAGCCGGGAGGCGGCCTCGAAGTCGCCGTCGCGCTGCGCCCGCTCAGCGCCGCTCCTGGCCTCGTCGAGCTGCTTCTTCAGCTCGCCGACCTTGTTGAGACCGGCCTTCTCCAGCTCCCAGCGGCCGACGAGGGCGTTGAGCTCCTCCTGGCGGTCGGCCAGCTCCTTGCGCAGGCGTTCGAGCCGCTGGATGGAGGCCTCGTCGGTCTCCTTGGAAAGGGCCAGCTCCTCCATCTTCATCCGGTCGACGTTGCGCTGGAGCTGGTCGATCTCGACGGGACGCGAGTCGATCTCCATGCGCAGCCGGGAGGCGGCCTCGTCGACCAGGTCGATGGCCTTGTCGGGCAGGAAGCGGTTGGTGATGTAGCGGTCGGAGAGCGCGGCGGCGGCGACCAGCGCGCTGTCGGCGATCTGGACCTGGTGGTGGGCCTCGTAGCGGCCCTTGAGCCCGCGCAGGATCGCGATCGTGTCCTCGACCGTGGGCTCCCCGACGTAGACCTGCTGGAAGCGGCGCTCCAGCGCGGGGTCCTTCTCGATGCGCTCGCGGTATTCGTCGAGCGTCGTGGCGCCGATCATGCGCAGCTCGCCGCGGGCCAGCATGGGCTTGAGCATGTTGCCCGCGTCCATCGCGCCCTCGGCGGCGCCCGCCCCGACGACCGTGTGCAGCTCGTCGATGAACGTGACGATCTGCCCGTCGCTCTCCTTGATCTCGGAGAGCACGGCCTTGAGCCGCTCCTCGAACTCGCCGCGGTATTTGGCGCCCGCGACCATCGCGCCGAGGTCGAGTGAGATGAGCCGCTTGTTGCGCAGCGACTCGGGCACGTCGCCGGCCACGATGCGCTGGGCCAGGCCCTCGACGACGGCCGTCTTGCCGACGCCGGGCTCGCCGATCAGCACCGGGTTGTTCTTGGTGCGCCGCGACAGCACCTGCACGACCCGGCGGATCTCGGAGTCGCGGCCGATGACCGGGTCGAGCTTGCCGTTGCGGGCCCGCTCGGTCAGGTCGACGCCGTATTTCTCCAGCGCCTGGTAGGTGTCCTCGGGCGTCTCACTGGTGACACGGGCGTGACCGCGTACCTTCTCGAAGGCGTCGAGCAGCGCCTGAGGCGTCGCACCCTGGGACTTCAGCAGCTCGGCCGCCTGGCCGCCGTCGGTGGCCAGGCCGACGAGCAGGTGCTCGGTGGAGACGTACTCGTCTTCGAGCCGCTTGGCCCGTTGCGCCGCGGTGTTGATCACGGTGAGCAGTTGGCGGGAGCTCGACGGCGCGCTTACGGTGGAGCCCTGCGCCTTCGGCAGCCCGGCGAGCTGCTCCTCGGCCTTGGCGCGCAGCGTCTTCCAGTCGGCGCCGACGGCTTCGAGCAGCGGAATGGCGGTGCCGCCCGTCTGGGCGAGCAGAGTGGTCAGCAGATGGGCGGGCGCGATCTCCGGATTGCCCTCCGCGGCGGCACGCCGCATGGCCCCGGAGAGAGCTTCCTGGCTCTTCTGGGTGAGCTTGTAGTCCATGTGTTCTAGGCCCCCGGTGGCAGCTCGTAGCGGATCAGCGCCCTGACCATCTGCATCTCGGCGCGGAGGCGGTGAACCTCCTCACGCAGCCGCAGAGCCTCGTTCTCGAGCTCGAGAATCCGCTTGATGCCCGCGAGGTTGATGCCCTCCTCCTGGGAGAGCCGCTGAACCTCGCGGAGCTGGATGATGTCGCGGGTGGAGTAGAGGCGGCCGCGCCCCGCCGTGCGGCCTGGACAGACCAGTCCGAGCCGGTCGTACTGCCGCAAGGTCTGCGGATGGAGGCCCGACAGCTGTGCGGCCACCGAGATCACATAGACCGGAGTCTCGTCTGACAGGTCGAAATAGTTGGCGTCCATCGGCTACTCGCTTCTGGCTCTCTGTATGAGATCAGCCCGCGGGTCCTCGCCCGCCGTCGCGGTGTTGAACTCCGTGAGGAGCTCGCGGGACTTGTCGTCCAGTGTCTTGGGGACGAGCACCTCGACGGTGGCGAGCAGGTCGCCCTTGGTGCCGTCCTTGCGGGCGACGCCTCTGCCACGGATCCTGAACGTGCGGCCGTTGGGCGTGCCCGTCGGGATGCGCAGCGTGACCGGCAGCCCCTTGAGTATCGGCACCTTGATCTCGGCGCCGAGCGCGGCCTCGGAGAAGGTCACCGGCACCGTGATGGTCAGGTTGTCGCCCGTCCTGCCGAAGACGGCGTGCGGTTTGACGTGCGTGAGGATGTAGAGGTCGCCGGCCGGGCCGCCGTTCTCGCCCGGAGCGCCCTTGCCCTTGAGCTTGACCCGCTGTCCGTCGGCCACCCCCGCGGGGATGCGCGCCTGGATGTTGCGGGTGCTCTTGGCCCGGCCGCTGCCCTCGCACACGGGGCAGGGGTCGTCCACGAGCAGGCCGCGGCCCTTGCAGTCGCGGCAGGGCTCGGAGAAGGCGAAGTTGCCCAGGTTACGGCTGGCCGCCCCCGTGCCCTCACAGGTCGGGCAGACCCGTGGGGTGGTGCCGGCCTTGGCCCCGGTGCCGCTACAGGCCGTGCAGGCGGCCGAGCTGGTCATTCTGAGCGACACCGTGGAGCCCTCGACCGCTTCGGAGAACGTGAGCGTGACCTCGGACTCGACGTCCTGGCCACGCCGCGGCCTGGTGGCGCTGGTCGTACGGGCCGAGCCGCCGCCACCGCGGTTGAACAGCCCGCCGAACAGGTCGCCGAGCCGCTCACCCGCCCCGTGGCCCTGCTGCTGCTGGTTGGCGGTGCCCCCGAACAGGTCGCCGAAGTCGAACGGGAAGCCGCCACTGCCGGGACGCTGGGCCCCCACCCCGGACCCGAACAGCGTGCGCGCCTCGTCGTATTCCTTGCGGCGCTTGCTGTCGGACAGGATGTCGTTGGCCTCGGAGATCTCCTTGAACTTGGTCTCCTTGGCCACGTCGCCCTGATTGGTGTCGGGGTGGTACTGCCTGGCCAGCTTGCGGTAGGCCTTCTTGATGTCTTCGGCCGTGGCTGACTTGGGCACACCAAGGACGGCGTAGTAGTCCTTCTCCAGGTAGTCCTTGGTGCTCATCTATCGCCCTTCGTTCTTCGTCAGTTGTCGTCGTCGGACGCCGGGGGGGCGTCTTCTGGCTCCGCCACGGCCACCCGCGCCGGGCGGAGCACCCGGTCACCCATCCGGTAACCGGGCTGGAGCACCTCGATCGCGGTCGGCTCGGTGACGTCCGGCGAGTAGCTGTGCATCAGCGCCTCGTGGACGGTCGGGTCGAACGGGTCGCCCTTCTGGCCGAAGGAGTTGAGCCCGAGCTTGGTGACGGCCGCTTCCAGTGACTCTGCCACTTTCGCGAAGCCACCGGTGAGCTCGCCGTGATCACGTGCCCGGCCGATGTCGTCGAGCACGGGCAGGAGCTCCTGGAGGGCGCTCGCGACGGCCTGCTCCCGCACGGCTCCGCGGTCGCGTTCGACCCGCCTGCGGTAGTTGGTGTATTCCGCCTGGAGGCGCTGCAGGTCGGACGTCCGCTCGGAGAGCTGGGCCAGCAGGTCCCCGTCCTGCGCCGCCGCCTCACTGGCGGCGGGAGGAGGGGGAGTGTCCTGGTCCTGCGGTCGTTCGCGCACCTGGCCCGTCTCCGGGTCGATCTTGCGGTTGTCGCGGATCACCGGCTCGTCGTGCCCGTTGTCACGCGTCGGCATCACTTGTCCTTCTTCGGCTGGTCTTCGTCGACGATCTCGGCTTCGACCACGTCGTCATCGGCCTTCTGCTGCTCGCCGGCCGCGGCGTCCTGCGGGGCGCCCTCGCCGCCGGGCTGCTGGGCCTGGCTCTGCGCGTAGATCGCCGAGCCCATCTTCTGGCTGACGGTCGCGAGCTTCTCGGCCGAGTTGCGGATGACGTCGGTGTCGGTGCCCTCCAGAGCCTTCTTCAGCTCGGCGAGCGCCTCCTCGACCTCGGTCTTGATCTCGCCGGGGACCTTGTCGTCGTTCTCGCGGAGGAACTTCTCCGTCTGGTAGGCGAGCCCGTCGGCGTTGTTGCGGACCTCGGCCTCCTCGCGGCGCTTCTTGTCCTCGTCGGCGTAGGACTCGGCCTCGCGCATCATCCGCTCGATGTCGTCCTTCGGCAGCGCGGAGCCGCCGGTGATCGTCATCGTCTGCTCCTTGCCCGTGCCCAGGTCCTTGGCGGAGACGTTGACGATGCCGTTGGCGTCGATGTCGAAGGTGACCTCGATCTGCGGGATGCCGCGCGGCGCCGGGGCGATGCCGGTCAGCTCGAAGGTGGCCAGCTTCTTGTTGTAAGAAGCGATCTCGCGCTCGCCCTGGTAGACCTGGATCTGCACCGACGGCTGGTTGTCCTCGGCCGTGGTGAAGACCTCGGAGCGCTTGGTCGGGATCGTCGTGTTGCGCTCGATGATCTTGGTGAAGATGCCGCCCTTGGTCTCGATGCCCAGCGACAGCGGGGTCACGTCGAGCAGCAGGACGTCCTTGACCTCACCCTTGAGCACACCGGCCTGCAGGGCGGCGCCGATGGCGACGACCTCGTCCGGGTTGACGCCCTTGTTGGGCTCCTTGCCGCCGGTCAGCTCCTTGACGAGCTCGGAGACGGCGGGCATGCGGGTCGAGCCGCCGACGAGCACCACGTGGGCGATGTCGGAGATCTTGATGCCGGCGTCCTTGATGACCTGGTGGAACGGGCCCTTGGTCCGCTCGAGCAGGTCGGCGGTCAGCCGCTGGAACTCGGCCCTGGTCAGCTTCTCGTCGAGGTGCAGCGGGCCCTCGGAGGAGGCGGTGATGTAGGGCAGGTTGATGGTGGTCTCGGCCTGGCTGGACAGCTCGATCTTGGCCTTCTCGGCGGCCTCACGCAGGCGCTGGAGCGCCATCTTGTCCTTGGACAGGTCGACGCCGTGGGCGTTCTTGAACCGGTTGGCCAGCTCGTCGACGACCCGCTGGTCCCAGTCGTCACCACCGAGGTGGTTGTCGCCGGAGGTCGCCTTGACCTCGACGAAGCCGTGGCCGTCCTCCTGGCCGACGTCGAGCAGGGACACGTCGAAGGTGCCGCCGCCGAGGTCGAAGACCAGGATCGTCTGGTCCTGCTCCTTGTCGAGCCCGTAGGCGAGGGCCGCCGCGGTGGGCTCGTTGATGATGCGGAGCACGTTGAGGCCCGCGACCGTGCCGGCCTCCTTGGTGGCCTGGCGCTGCGCGTCGTTGAAGTAGGCCGGGACGGTGACCACCGCGTCGGTGATCTTCTCGCCCAGGTAGGCCTCGGCGTCCTGCTTCAGCTTCTGCAGCACGAAGGCGCTGATCTGCTGGGGGGAGAACTTCTTGCCGTCGATCTCCTGGGACCAGTTGGTGCCCATCTCCCGCTTGACGGAGCGGATGGTCCGGTCCACGTTGGTGACGGCCTGTCGCTTGGCGACCTCGCCGACCAGGACTTCGCCGTTCTTAGCGAAGGCGACCACGGACGGCGTGGTCCGCGAGCCCTGCGCGTTGGCGATGACGGTGGGCTCACCGCCCTCGAGGATCGAGACGACGGAGTTGGTCGTCCCAAGGTCGATACCTACCGCACGTGCCATGAGTACGTCCCTGTAGTTAAAGTTGAGTCGGTCAGACTCAAGGTACGAATGCCCGGGGTGTTTGTCAAACAGCTTGAGCCTACTCGACTCAACCCGACCCCGGGCACCCGTATTCCCCCTGAGAGTTCCCCCCTCAAACCCTGACGAGACCCCGGCGCGACAGGGGTCGTGTGCGGGGGTCTGGTCGTTCCGTCCTGAAAGTCTCCCGTCCGATACTGGCGGACCCTGGCGCTACAAGGGTCGTGTGCCGGGGTCTGGTCGTTCCCCCCGAAAGTCCCCCACTCGAAACTGGCGGACCCTGGCGCTACAAGGGTCGTGTGCCGGGGTCTGGGTCTGGTTGAGGTTCAGGGCTTGGCGCCGTCCAGCACCTTGCGCTTGCCGAGCGGGGTCTTGAGCTTGACCGTCGTCGTCTTCTCCACCGCGATCATGATGCAGGCGACGTCCTTGGCCTTCGGGGCGGTGCCCTCGTACAGGGTGACCTTGACGCTCTTGCGCGTCTCCTTGACCTTCACGCGGTCCAGGACGGTGCACGGGGCCACGCCCGACCACCAGATGAGCTTGAGCTTGCGGCCGTGGGACGTCGGTTGCGCCTTGGTCCAGCGGACCTTGTGCGTGTTGATGGTGTCGCCCGTGGGCTTGACCGGTTTCGGAGCCTTCGTGGGAGTGGTCTCAGCGGGAACACTCGCCACGGGGTCAGTGGTGACCGGCGTCTGTGGGGCGGGGGCGGTGGCCTGCTTGGCAGGCGCGGGGGCCCCGCAACTCGTCGCAAGCACCAGACATCCGGCCAGAAGAGTCGCTGTCATTGTGCGCATACCTCTTGGACGAATGGGACGGCTCGCAGGTTCAGCTACCGAATCCGGCGGGTTTCGCGCCGGCGAAGTTAGGGTGGAATATGTGCTGCGTCAGGCCCTGCTAGCCGTATCCAGGAGCGACCTCGTCGAGCGGGTCGTCACCACCTCGCCGCTGACCAGAGACGTGGTCAAGCGCTATGTCGCCGACGACGTCGAAGCGGTCGTCGCCCGGCTGACCCGCGACGGGCTGCTCGTCACCATCGCCTGCCTGGGCGAGGACGTCACCGACCGGGCGCAGGTCGAGCGTGCGGTCCAGGGCTACCTCACGCTGCTCGGCCGGCTGCCTCGCGACGCCGACGTGTCGGTCAAGCTGACCGCGCTGGGGCTGCGGCTGTCCGAGCAGCTCGCGCTCGACAACGCGGCCACCGTCTGCGAGGCCGCCGCGGCCGGGGGAGTGACGGTCACCCTCGACGCCGAGGAACACGACACGATCCCCAGGCTCGACTCCGTGCACGCCACACTGCGCAAGGAGTATCCCGACGTGGGCATCGTGGTGCAGGCGTACCTGCCGGACGCCCGTGAGCGCTGCGAGCGGCTCGACGGCGCCCGCGTACGGCTCTGCAAGGGCGCCTACAGCGCGCCCGGCGCCCTCACCTCCCGGGCCGACATCGACCGGTCGTTCGCGCGCTGCCTCAAGGTGCTGATGGCGGGCACCGGCTATCCCATGGTCGCCACGCACGACCCGCGGCTGGTGGAGATCGCCTCGGCGCTGGCCGTACTCACCGGGCGGGACGCGACGGGCTTCGAGTATCAGATGCTGTACGGCGTGCGGCCCGCCGAGCAGGCCCGGCTGGCCGGGCTCGGCGCGCAGGTGCGCGTCTACGTGCCCTACGGCGCCGACTGGTACGCCTACCTCATGCGCCGCCTCGCCGAGCGCCCGCGCAACCTGGCCTTCTTCGCCCGGTCGCTGCTGAGCCGGCACTAGCTTCGCCCGGTCGCCCGGTCGCCCGGTCGCCCGGTCGCCCGGTCGCCCGGTCGCCTGGGTCTTCTGGGTCTTCCGGGTCGCCCGGTCGTCTGGGTCGCCCGGGTCGCCGGTCAGCAGGCAGCGGCTCGGTAGGCTACTGGGGTGATTGCGATTCTGGGCACGGGCAAGATGGGCGAGGCCCTCCTGTCCGGGCTGCTGCGAGCGGGGTTCGATCCGGGCGACATCATGGCGACGTCCCGCAGGCCGGAGCGGGCGCAGGCGCTGCGCGAGGCCTACGGCGTGCGGACCGTGACCAACACCGAGGCCGCCAAGGCCGCGGAGACGATCATCCTGGCGGTCAAGCCGCAGGACATGGCGGCGCTGCTGGCCGAGATCGCCCCCTATGTCCCCGCCGACCGACTGGTGATCACCGCCGCCGCGGGCATCACCAGCGCCTTCGTCGAGCAGCGTCTCGGCGTCGAAGTGCCGGTCGTCAGGGTGATGTCCAACACGCCGATCCGCTTCGACGAGGCGATGAGCGTGATCTCGGCGGGCGCCCACGCGAGCGAGGAGCACCTCCAGCACACCGAGGACCTGCTCAAGCCGGTCGGCAAGGTGCTGCGCATCCCCGAGTCGCAGCAGGACGCGGCCACCGCGCTGTCGGGCAGCGGGCCCGCCTACTTCTTCTACCTGGTCGAGGCCATGGTCGACGCGGGGATCCTGCTCGGCATGCCCAGGGCGGCCGCGCTCGACATGGTCACCCAGTCGATCGTCGGCGCCGCCGTGATGCTGCGCGACTCGGGCGAGCACCCGGTGATCCTGCGCGAGGCGGTCACCTCGCCCGGTGGCACCACGATCGCGGCGATCGCCGAGCTCGAACGCCACAGCGTCCGCGCCGCCTTCCTGGCCGCCATCGAGGCCGCCCGCGACCGGAGCCGCGAGCTGGCCTCAGGCTGAGCCGCGACCGGAGCCGCGAGCCGCCCGCGACCGGAGCCGCGAGCCGGCCTCGGGCTGGGGCCGGAGTGAGTCCGGGCTGTGTCCGGCCCGAGTTCGGGAGGCCCAAGCCACCCCGGGCACCCTGCTCCTACGATGGGTCGGGTGACGATCCGTCGCGGCATCCCCCCGCTGCTCGTCCTGCTCGCGCTGACCGGCTGCTCGGCCGAGGCACCGGCCGCCGTACAACTGGCCGACGTCAAGCGCGCCCCCGTCACCGAGGTCGTCGAGGCGCCCGCCACCATCGGCGCCCGCGCCACGGCCACCCTCCGCTCGCCCGCCCAGGGCACGATCGCTCACCTGTACGTACGCGAGGGCGACCACGTGCGCAAGGGCCAGATCGTGGCCAAGATCCGTTCGCCGCAGGCCCAGGACCAGCTCAAGCAGGCCCGGCGGGCGTCGAAGTCGGCCGCGCCCGCGACCCCGAGCCTGGGCCGCCCGAACGTCCGGCTCGCCTCCTTCGACACCGGCGCGTTCGACCGCAAGGTGGCCGCGCACTTCGCCAAGGCGCGCAGGGAGGCGAAGAAGATCGACGACGCTCAGGCCCGCAGGCAGCTGCTCAGCGCCATCGGCCTGGCCGAGGCCCAGCACAAGGCGCAGTCCAGGGCCCTGAAGTCGATCACCGCGCAGCTCAACCGGTCGATCAACAGCGTGCTGGCCGGGGTCACCAGCGGGTTCGGCGGGCTGACGTCGTCCATGGCGTCGTTGCAGGCGGCCTCCAGGTCCCAGGCGAAGGCCGCGGTCAGGGCGGCGGAGAGCGCGGTGAAGTCGCTCACCGTCAAGGCGCCGTTCGGCGGGGTGGTCACGCTCGGCCGGCCCTCGGGCGGCGGCGCCGCGAGCAGCCTGAACGGCCTGCTCAGCCAGCTGCCCACCGGCGGCCAGCAGCTGCCCGCCGACACCTCCGGCGGCTCGGCGAGCGGCGGCACGCCGGTGGCGACCGGTGTTCCCGTGTCGGTGGGCGACCCGATCGTCACCGTCACGGACGTCTCGGAGCTCACCCTCTCCGCCGACATCGACGAGACCGACGTGCTGCTGGTCAAGAAGGGCACCAAGGCCACGGTCGAGTTGGACGCGGTTCCCGGCGCGGCCTACTCCGCGCGGGTCACGGGCGTCGGCGTGACGCCGATGCCCGGCACGACGGGCGGCGTCAGCTACCCGGTGCAGCTCACGCTCGGCGCGGGCCGGTTCGACGACGGCGCCGCGGCGCCCACCCCCAAACCGGGTATGAGCGCGGTGACGCGGCTGACGGTCCGCGAGTCGCCCGCCGCCATCGCGGCCCCGGCCTCGGCGATCGTCTCCAGCGGGCGCGAGAGCGTGGTCTGGGTGGTCAGGAACGGTACGGCGGAGCGCCGCGTGGTCAAGCTCGGCGCCCAGGGAGAGGCGGTGGTCGAGGTGCTGAACGGACTGTCGGTCGGTGACCGGATCGTGGTCAAGGGCGCGGACTCGGTACGGCAAGGGCAGCGACTGCCATGACCGCCGCCGCGTCGGACGCCGCATTGGAAGCCGTCGATCTCACCAGGCGCTACCAGCTCGACGGCGTCGCCGTGGAGGCGTTGCGCGGTGTGTCGCTGCGCATCGGCCGCGGCGAGTTCGTGGCCATCATCGGGCCGTCCGGGTCCGGCAAGTCCACGCTGATGCACTTACTCGGCTGCCTCGACCGGCCCACGTCCGGGCGGCTCCGGGTGAACGGGGTGGAGATGTCGCAACTGTCCGACACCCAGCTGGCCGAGCTGCGCAACAAGACGATCGGGTTCGTGTTCCAGTCGTTCCACTTGCTGGCCAGGACCTCGGCGCTGGAGAACGTGGCGCTGCCGCTGGTCTACCGGGGGGTGGGGAAGGCCGAGCGCCGGGCCAGGGCGCGGGCCGCGCTGGAGGCGGTGGGTCTGGGGCACCGGATGGAGCACCGGCCCTCGCAGATGTCCGGCGGCGAGCAGCAGCGCGTGGCGATCGCCAGGGCGCTGGTGGGCGAGCCGAAGGTGCTGCTGGCCGACGAGCCGACGGGCAATCTCGACACTCGCAACGGCGCCGAGGTCATGGCCATACTCGACCGGCTCAACAGTGACAGCGGGGTGGCCGTGGTGCTGGTCACGCACGAGCCGGAGGTCGCGGGGCACGCCCGGCGGCAGATCCACGTACGCGATGGGCTGATCGAGCTGGACACCGGCGCCCAGGAGAGCGCGGAGAGCGAGCAGAGCAAGGAGAGCGAGCAGAGCAAAAGGAGCGAGCAGGGCGAAAGGGAGAAGAGGGACGGCGGCGGCGCGGGGTGAGGGGGCGAGAGGCGTTCGGCATGGCGCTGGAGGCGCTGCGGGTCAACCGGATGCGCAGCGTGCTGACCATGCTCGGGGTCGTCATCGGCGTGCTCGCCGTGGTGATCCTGGTGGCCGTCGGCACCGGCGCGAAGGACGCGGTGGAGAAGGAGATCTCCGGCCTCGGCACCAACATCATCCTGGTCGTCCCTGGCCGGCTCACTGTGGGCGCGGCGCCGACCCAGAGCAAGCTCAACCTGGCCGACGTCGCGTACGTGCGGCGTGTGGTCGGCGACCCGGCCAAGGTGACGGTGTCGCTGCAGTCGGGCGAGACCGTACGCGTCGGCGGGACCGAGGCGTTCGTCACCGTCGTCGGCACCGACCAGAACCTCACCAACATCTTCGACCGCCCGCTCGACAAGGGCCGTCACCTGAGCGGGACCGACGTCGACACCCGGCGCCGGGTCGCCGTGCTCGGCTCCGAGGTGGCCGACAAGCTGTTCGGCGACCTCGATCCGATCGGGCGGCAGCTGACGATCTCCGGGGCGCGGTTCCGGGTCGTCGGCGTCTACGCCAAGATCGGCCAGACCTTCGGGGTCTCGCGCGACCAGGAGGTGCACATCCCGGTGACGACGGCCCAGCGGCTGCTCGGCATCGCCAGGGTCAACGGCATCGCGGTGGGCGCGTCGGGGCCCGACGAGATCGAGCCGCTCCAGAGCCGGGTCGTGGCGGCGCTGACCGACAGGTATCCGGGGGAGAAGTTCTCGGCCGTCACGCAGACCCAGCTGCTCGGCACGATCGGCAGCGTGCTCGGCATGCTCACCGGCGTGCTGGCCGCGATCGCCGGCATCTCGCTGCTGGTGGGCGGCGTGGGCGTGTCCAACATCATGCTGGTCAGCGTCCGGGAGCGGACCCGTGAGATCGGGCTGCGCAAGGCGCTCGGGGCCAGGCAGCGCGACGTGCTGACCCAGTTCCTGATCGAGGCGGTGCTGCTGACGACGATCGGCGGCGTCATCGGGATCCTGCTCGGCGTCGGCGGCGCCCTCGCCATCCAGGCGCTCACGCCGGTGCCCGCCTCGATCACCTGGTGGTCGATCGCGCTGGCGTTCGGTGTCTCGGCGGCGGTGGGCGTGTTCTTCGGCGTCGCGCCCGCGCGGAGGGCCGGCCGGTTGGACCCGGTCATCGCCCTCCGCGCCGAGTAACGGGATCAACGGCGATTACGCGTCGCGGCGCCGCATCAGCACGGCGCCCGCGATCACCGCGACCGCCACCCAGGCGAGGTAGACCGCGAACCCGCTCCACGGGCCCAGGGAGCCGCGGCTGTCGCCGGACACGACCAGCAAGCCGGCGTTCGTGGTGAAGTATGCGGCCACGGTCCTGCCCCACTCGCCCGGGAGCTGGATCGCGACGCTGGGCAGTACCAGGATCAGTGAGATGGCCGACACGATCGCGCCCGGCGTGTGCCTGATCAGTGTGCCCAGTCCCAGCCCGAACAGCCCACACGCGGTCAGGTAGAGACCGGACCCGAGCGTAGCCCGCGCCACCTCCCCCATCTCGATGGACGGTGGCTGGGCGATCGCCAAGCCGACGCCCACCGCGACGGCCGACGCGACCAGGCACACGACGAGCGACACCGCGACGAACACCACGATCTTGCCGGTCAGCAGGCGCATGCGCTGGGGCACTGCCATGAGCGAGGTGCGGATCCCCCCGGTGCGGTATTCGCTGGAGATCACCAGAACGCCCAGGGTGGCCATGGAGATCGAGGCCATCATCGCCCCGGTCAGGCTCAACATGATCGCCTCCGAGCCCGGGACCGGCCCCTTGGCCATGCCCTTGGCCGAGGCGTTGAGGAGGACGGAGAAGCCCAGCATCAGCACGGCGGTGGTGGCCAGGGTCCACACCGTCGAGCGGACAGAGCGGATCTTGGTCCATTCGGACCGGAAAATGTCGATCATGATGAGTACTCCAGGCTGTCCTTGGTGAGCTCCATGTAGGCCGCTTCGAGCGAGGGCTGGACGAACGTCAGTTCCTCCAGCGGCAACCCGGCCCGCGCCGTGATCGTGCCGATCTCCAGCGGCGTCACTCCGGTCACCCTCAGGTGGTCGGCGTGCAGGTCACCGACCTTGATCAGATCGGCCACCTCGGCCAGGCGGGGCGAGCGCACCCGTACGTACGACTGAGAGCTGCGCCCGATGAACTCCGACATGCTCGTGTCGGCGATCAGCGCGCCCTTGCCGATCACCACCAGGTGGTCGGCCGTCTGCGCCATCTCGCTCATCAGGTGGCTGGAGACGAACACCGTGCGCCCCTCGGCCGCCAGCTTCCGCATGAACGTGCGGATCCACAGGATGCCGTCCGGGTCCAGCCCGTTGACGGGCTCGTCGAAGAGCAGGATCTCCGGATCGCCGAGCAGTGCGGCGGCGATGCCGAGCCGCTGCGACATGCCGAGCGAGAACCCGCCGACCCGCCGCTTGGCCACCTTGGTCAGGCCGACCTCCTCCAGCACCTCCTCCACCCTGCTCGCCGGGATGGCGTTGGTCTGGGCGATGGCCAGCAGGTGGTTGCGGGCGCTGCGCCCGCCGTGCACGGCCTTGGCGTCGAGCAGCGCGCCGACCTTGCGCAGCGGGTGCCGCAGCTCCCCGTACGGCCTGCCGTCCACGAGGACCGACCCGCCCGACGGGTGGTCCAGGCCGAGGATCATGCGCATGGTCGTCGACTTCCCGGCGCCGTTCGGTCCCAGGAACCCGGTCACCTGGCCGGGTTCGACGTCGAAGGACAGGTCCGCCACGGCCACGGTGCCGCCGTAGCGCTTGCTCAGGTTCGTTGCCCGGATCGCGGTCATGATCCAAGCGTGGCCGGGCGGGAACGGGATTTCGTCCTGCTGGAGGACCGTTCGTGGGCGCGGTCTCTGGGACCCTGCTCCTACTCTCCAGGGGTGATCAGCGCCGCCTCGTAGGCCACGATCACCGCTTGGGCCCGGTCCCGGACGCCGATCTTGGCGAACAGGCTCGTCACGTGGTTCTTGACGGTCGAGGGGGAGACGTCCAGCTCCTCGGCGATCTCCGCGTTGGACCTGCCGCGGGCGATCAGGACGAGCGTCTCGCGCTCGCGCTCGGTCAGCCCGTCCAGCTTCGTGGGAGCCGCCCGGCGGCGCGGTCGCGCCGCCCGTACGAACGTGCCGATCAGGCGGGTCAGCAGGCGCGGCGCCACGGCGGACTCGCCGCGGTGCACCACGCGGACGCCCTCGACCAGCTCCTCGGGGGAGACGTCCTTGGGCAGGAACCCGGCGGCGCCCGCCCGCAGGGCCGCCACCACGTTCTCGTCCAGGTCGAACGTGCTCAGCGCGAGCACCCGCACACCGGGCGACTCCACGGTGATCCGTTCGGTCGCGCGAACCCCGTCGAGGCCCGGCATGTGCAGGTCCATCAGCACCACGTCCGGGCGCAGCCGCTCGCACAGCGCGACCGCCTCCGCGCCGTCGGCCGCCTGGCCCACCACGCGCATGTCCGGCTGGGCGTCGAGCATGAGCTGGAAGCCCTTGCGCACCAGCGCGTGGTCGTCGGCCAGCAGTACGGTGATCATGTCGTCTCCAGGGGAATGCGGGCGCGTACCAGGAAGCCGCCCTCCAAACGGGGGCCCGTACTCAGGAGGCCGCCGCACAGCGTGACGCGCTCGGCCATCCCGTCCAGCCCGAACCCCGGAGCCGGGGCGTTCCGGCTGCCCGCCGCGGGCAGGCCGTCGTCGATGACCTCCACCTCGACCGCCCCGCTCTCGTACGCCAGCCGGACGCTGGCCCGCGCCCCCACGGTGTGCTTGCGGGTGTTGGTCAGCGCCTCCTGCACGATCCGGTAGACGGCGTGGTCGACGGTCGTCGGCAGCGTGACGGGCTCGCCGATCACGGTCAGGCTCGTGGGCAGTCCGGCGGTCGCGGCCTCCTGGACCAGCGCCGGCAGCCGGGCGGCGCCCACCCCGGTCGCGGCGTCGGCGCCCCCCTCGACCCTGAGCAGCCCGTCCGTGGTGAACACGCCGCCGGCTCCGACCGGGTCGTCGGCCCTGAGCACGTTGAGGAGCTGGCGCATCTCCGCCAGTGCCTGACGCGCGGTCCGCTCCGCCCCGGCCAGGGCGTCATGGGCGGCGTCCTCGCTCGGCGGCAGGGTGGCCCTGGCGCCGCCGACCAGCACGTTGATGACGCTGATGTGGTGGGCCACGACATCGTGCAGTTCCCTGGCGATGCGCCGCCGCTCGGCGCGGACCGCGCTCTCGGTGGCCTCCCGCTGGCCGCGCTCCCTGAGCTCGGCGCGGACTCTGACGAACTGGCCGACGACTATGGGGGCCAGCGGGTACAACCCGATCATCCAAGCGCCGGGTACCGGCCTGGTCAGGTGGTTGGCCAGAGCGTAGACCACGCCCCCGCCGACGGCGGTGAGCGCGGCGGTCCTGCCCGGGGTGTAGCGGCCCACGCTGTAGAAGGCGATCGTCGAGGAGATGTTGGCCGACGCCATGATGCCGGCGGCCATGCCGAAGACCTCACCGGCGGTCTCGATCGCGGCGACCGTGACGGGCCGGGTCCGCCGTAACAGCAGCGGGAACGTGCTGAGAATGAAGAGGCCGGCGCCCATGGCGACGTCCGGGTAGCCCTGGCGCAGCACGGAGACCAGGCCGACGCTCGCGGCCCCGACGAGCACGGTCACCAGCGTGATGTCGAAGACGCGCGGACGCTTGAAGAAGCGCCATGCGGCCGTGACGCGTCGCATGAAGCGCATGATCCAACCCTATGTGGCAGTTATTGAAAAGCGGCGATATTTCGCCGGAACAGCCCCCGTCACCGTCTGGACGCGGCCAGTTGACGCTGCGGTAACGTCGCTTCAAGGGCGAGGGACGGGAGCAAGAATGAGTTCTACGGCACGGGCCATCTGGGACGATGCTCTCACTTCCTACGATTTCGGGCCGAGTCATCCGCTGGCGCCCGTCAGGGTGGAGCTGACGATGGCGCTCGCCCGTGAGCTCGGCGTGCTGGACAAGATCGAGGTGGTCGGCTGTGTGCCCGCCACCGACGACGAACTGGCCCTGGTGCACCGGCGCGACTACATCGAGGCCGTCAAGCGCGTCTCCGCCTCCGGCGGGGCCGACCTGTCCGTGGGGCTCGGCACGTCCGACAATCCGGCCTTCAAGGGCGTACACGATGCCTCGGCGCTCATCGCGGGCGCGACGCTCGCGGCCGCCCGCGCGGTCTGGGAGGGCACGGCCGAGCACGCGGTCAACATCTCCGGCGGTCTGCACCACGCGATGGCCGGTAACGCCAGCGGCTTCTGCGTCTACAACGATCCGGCGCTGGCCATCGCCTGGCTGCTCGCGCAGGGGGTCGGCCGCATCGCCTATGTGGACGTCGACGTGCACCACGGCGACGGCGTGCAGGCGCTGTTCTACGACGATCCCCGGGTGCTGACGATCAGCCTGCACGAGAGCCCGCGCACGCTGTTCCCCGGCACCGGCTACCCGGGGGAGACGGGCGCGGAGGGCACGGCGGTCAACGTGGCGCTGCCCGCGGGCTGCGGAGACGAGGGCTGGCTGCGGGCCTTCGACTCGGTCGTGCCGCCGCTGCTGCGCGAGTTCCGGCCGGAGATCCTGGTGACCCAGCACGGCTGCGACAGCCACGCGCTCGACCCGCTCGCCAACCTGATGCTCAGCCTCGACGGTCAGCGCACCGCCTACTCCGCCCTGCACCGGCTGGCGCACGAGACGGCCGGCGGCCGGTGGCTCGCGACGGGCGGGGGCGGCTACGAGTTGGTCCAGGTGGTGCCGCGGGCCTGGACGCACCTGATGGCCGAGCTGTCCGGGCATCCGCTCGACCCGGCCACCCAGACACCCCCGGCCTGGCGGGCGTTCGTACGGGAGCGGACGGGCGAGACGCCCCCGCTGACCATGACGGACGGCAGAAATCCGGAATTTCGCGACCTAGCTGGTGGTTATGACCCAGCAGACCCCATCGACCGTGCGGTCATGGCGACCCGACAGGCGGTCTTCCCCCTGCACGGCCTCGACCCGATGCCTTAGGGAGAGTTGTGCTCAGCCGCGACCAATTCCGCGAACACCTGGTCCGCACCCGGATCGCCGGCGAGGTCGCCACGTCGCGCGAGAACAATCTCGACCACTACAGCTCGGTGGCCAACCGCGATCCCTATTACATGCTGGGACTCACCCTGGAACAGCCGTGGTCGTTCCGTGACGTCCTCGCGCAGATGGTCAAGGCGGCGGGCGTGCAGGCCGACGCGGGACACCGCTGGGGCCAGGACACCATCGACCCCGATCTGACGATCGACGCGCTCGACGCCATGGCCGACCGGATCGCCGGCGTGCTGTCGCGGGACAAGCCGCGGCTGCTGTTCGCCACCGGGCACCCCACGGGCCTGCTCGTCGTCCACCTGGCGCTCGCCCGGTTCGCCGTGGAGCGCGGGGCGACGCTGCTGACGCCGGCCGAGGGCTGGACCTACTCCGGATCGGGTTTCGGACGCGCGCGTAAGATCCGCTACCTCCAGGACATCGCCATGCTCGATGACAAGGGCGGATTCGTGCACACCCACGACTCCGCCCCGATGGAGCGGATGCTGACCGTCCTGGGCGAGGTCACGCCGGACCTCGTCATCGCCGACCACGGCTGGGCGGGAGCGGCTGGAGAGGCGGGTGTGCCGACGGTGGCGTTCGCCGACAGCAACGACCCAGGACTCTTCCTCGGCGAGGCCGAGGGCAAGATCGATGTGGTCGTACCCCTCGACGACAATGTGCTACCGCGCTACTACGAGCCGCTGATCGCCCATCTGGTCACACGAGCCTCACAGGCCCTTTGAGTTCAATTCGGTCATCCCCATACTGTCTTTTCGCGCCTGCATTCCAAGAGGCTCGCAGTCCCTTTGCCAACTTTTGAGGGGGCCTGGGCGACTCTTATGTGTGACAAGTTGGACAGTTCCAACGTCCAGGCGAGGTGCTCAAGCCGGTGGTTAACCAGCGATTTTGCTGGTTTGGCTGACAGGTAGCTCCGTCAGCTGAGAAAATAGGGGGTTTGCGCTGTCGGAGTCCCGACTTACGCTGACGGCAGTACACGTGCGTGAGCAGTGGCACCAGTGGGGATAACCCGTAAACACGTGCGGAAGAGGCGTCCGATGGGTGCAGGCGAAAGACCTCTCAGTGAGGTGAAGTTCCTGACGGTGGCGGAAGTGGCCACGGTCATGCGGGTGTCCAAGATGACGGTGTACCGCCTGGTGCACTCTGGCGAGCTGCCGGCCATCCGAGTCGGCCGGTCGTTCAGGGTGCCCGAGCAGGCGGTCCACGACTATCTGCGGGAGGCCTACATCGAGGCAGGGTAGATCTTGAGGTAGCGGCGTATGCCACACGCCGTGAATGCCGTCGTGGGAGACGCCCGGCCGCCACCGAGCGGCCGGGCTCACCCCCTGGGGGCGATCCACAGCCGATCGCCGGTAGGCTGTGATCCGGTGTGCGCTCGCGCATCGGTTCAGATCTGCTATCAGTACCTGGGGGTCCCGTGGGCTCTGTGATCAAGAAGCGCCGCAAGCGGATGGCCAAGAAGAAGCACCGCAAGCTGCTCAAGAAGACGCGCATCCAGCGGCGCAACAAGAAGTAACAGACGCAGCTGCGAGGCGCTGATGACCCACACCGTGCTCGTCACCGGGGTCTCGCGCCACGTGGGCGCTCGGATGGCGAGCGTGCTCGCCGCCGACCCGGACATCAGTCGCGTCATCGGAGTGGACACCGTGCCGCCCCCCTCGCTGACGCGAGATGGCGGCATCTCCCTCGGCCGGACGGAGTTCGTCCGGGTCGATCTGCGCAGCCCCGACATCGCTCAGGTGATCGCGGCTGCCGACATCGACACCGTTGTGCACATGAGCCTGGTCAGCGCTCCGTCGCGGGGCGCGGGCAGGGCCGTGATGAAGGAGCACAACGTCATCGGCACCATGCAGTTGCTCGGTGCCTGCCAGCGGTCGGCGACCGTGCGGCGCGTGGTGGTCCGTTCGACCACCGCCGTCTACGGTTCGTCGCCACGGGATCCGGCGGTGTTCACGGAGGACCTGGAGCCGCACGACGGCCCGAGCCACGGCTACGCCAAGGACGCCGTCGAGGTGGAGGGCTACGTGCGCGGTTTCGCGCGTCGTCGGCCCGACATGGCGGTCTCGCTGCTGCGCTTCGCCAACTTCATGGGTCCCGGCGTCGACTCGCCGCTCACCCGCTACTTCACCCAGCCGGTGCTGCCGACCGTGTTCGGCTTCGACCCGCGGCTGCAGTTCGTCCATGAGGACGACGCCGTCGAGGTGCTGCGGCGGATGGCGACCGAAGATCACCCCGGCACGTACAACGTGGCCGGGGCAGGCGTGTTGCTGCTGTCGCAGTGCGCGCGCCGGGCTGGGCGGCCGTCGCTGCCGCTGTTCGCGCCCGCCTTCCGTCTGCTGGGCGATGCCGCGCGCCGCGCCGGACTGGTCGACTACTCGCCCGAGCAGGTCCGGCTGATGAGCCATGGCCGGGCGGTCGACTGCTCCAGGCTGGAGGCCGAGCTGGGCTGGAAGCCCAAGTTCACCACCGGAGCGGCCTTCGACGACTTTCTGCGCTCGCGGGGGCTGCACCCGCTCGGAGGTGTGCGGCATTGAGCGTTCCGGACGACGAGGCCCGCGTGATCCCCATCAGCTCGGCACCCTCCTTCGAGGAGCCGGAGCCGCTGGCCAGGCTGCTGGCCTTCATCCGCCGGCGCATCACCGGCGACTACGAGGTCGACGAGTTCGGCTATGACGCCGAGCTGACGGACAAGGTGCTGCTGGAGCTGATCAGGCCCCTCTACCACCACTGGTTCAGGGTCGAGACGGTCGATCTGAAGAACGTGCCCGATGAGGGCGGCGCGCTGGTCGTGGCCAACCACTCCGGCACGCTGCCGGTCGACGCGCTGATGATGCAGGTGGCGCTGCACGACGAGGCCGACCGGCCGCTGCGGCTGCTCGGCGCCGACCTGGTCTACCAGCTTCCGATGCTCGCCCACCTGTCGCGCAAGACCGGCCACACGCTGGCCTGCCGCGAGGACGCCGACCGGCTGCTGCGCAAGGGCGAGCTCGTCGGGGTGTTCCCCGAGGGGTTCAAGGGCGTCGGCAAGCCGTTCTCCGAACGCTACAAGCTGCAGCGCTTCGGCCGCGGCGGGTTCGTCGCGTCGGCGATCCGCGCCGGGGTGCCGATCCTGCCCACCGCCATCGTGGGCGCCGAGGAGATCTACCCCAAGATCGGCGATCTGCCGTCGCTGGCCAGGCTGCTCGGCCTGCCCTATCTGCCGATCACCCCGCTCTTCCCGCTGCTCGGCCCGCTCGGCCTGGTGCCGCTGCCGTCGAAGTGGATGATCCAGTTCGGGGAGCCCATCCGTACCGACGAGTACGACGCGGCGGACGCCGACGATCCGGTGCTGGTGTTCAACCTCACCGATCACATCCGCGAGATCATCCAGCAGATGCTCAACGAGCTGAGGCTGCGCCGCGGCCCCGCCTTTCCGCCATTCTTCTGAACTCAACAGAATCTTGACATGATCGGTCAAGCCATCAAGGATGGGGAAACCGAGCAAGGCAAGACGGCGGCTGGACACCCATGGGTTCGACACCTAGGGAGCGTGCATGAGACGGCTCGTCGACTCCGTGCTCGTCACGAACGCCGGCGACCAGGTGATCCTGTCGACCGGCTCACGTGACGGATTATCGCTGCGGGGCGACCTCGACCGCGTCGAGCAGGCGGTCACGCTGCTGCGGGACGGCGTCGACGACAGTGAGATCCACGCGGACCGGCTGCTGGCCGACCTGGTGGCGGCGCTGACGCACATGGGGTGGCTCACCTCGGAGCCGCCGCAGTCGGCGGCCGAGTCCACGGGCCGGCTCGCCCGCCAGCACGGCTACCTGACACTTTTCGCCCCCGACGCGCGCGAGCTCCAGTCGCGGATCGCCACCTGCACGATCATGCTCCTCGGCGTGGGCGGCATCGGCGCGGTCGCGGCCCAGCACCTGGGCGCCGCCGGGGTCGGCCGCATCGTGGCCGTCGATCCCGACGTGGTCGAGCTGCACAACCTCAACAGGCAGCTGCCGTACACGACAAGGGACGTGGGCGTGCCCAAGGTCGACGCGCTCAGCGCGCGGCTGCGTGACTTCGCGCCCGAGACCGAGGTGCTGTCCGTACGGCGGCGTGTCGCCAGTGCGGCCGACCTTGACGGCCTGCCGCACGTGGATCTCGTCCTCATCGGCGCCGACGAGCCCGCCGAGCTGGCCGACACGGTCTGGCGGTGGTGCCGCGAACGGGATGTGGCCATGAGCCGTGCGGCGGTCGCCCACGAGCACGGCCACTGGGGCCCGCTGCTGTCGCCCCGCGAGGGACACTGCCACATCTGCTTCGAGCACGCCCGTGAGGCCGGGCTGTCGCGCGAGCGGCGGCTGGAGGGCGGCCACGGTCCCACGCCGTGGTCGTTCGGCGCCACCAACACGGTCATCGCGGCCTGGGCCGTGCACGACATCGTCCAGTACATCGCCACGTCCGAGTGCCCCACGCTCAACCGCCGCGCCCACCTGGACTTCGCCCACGGTGAGCTGCACTTCCTCGACGGTCCCCGCTGCACCTGCAACCAGTAGGAGGCCGCCGGTGTTCTCCGACTGAGAGCACACCGGAAGCGAAGGAAAACTATGGATCTGCAACTTACCGGCCGCGTCGCCATCGTCACCGGGGCGTCCAAGGGCATCGGCCTGGCCGTGACACAGACCCTGATCGAGGAGGGCGCCCACGTCGTCGCGGCCTCCAGGACCCGCACCCCCGAGCTGCCCGGCAAGGCGGTGCACGTGCCGGTAGACCTGATGGACCCGCAGGCGCCCGCCGAGGTGGTCGCCCGCGCGGTCGAGGAGTTCGGGCGGGTGGACATCCTGGTCAACAACGCCGGCGGCCCGCCGCCCGGCGTGACGCTGCCGCACGCCGGGTTCATGACCTCGGACGACGACACCTGGCGGGGGATGTTCGAGTTCAACCTGTTCTCGGTCATCCGGATGATCCGCTCCGCCGTACCGGTGATGCTGGAGGGCGGCGGCGGCTCGATCGTCAACGTCTCCTCCGTCACCGCCCGGCAGCCTTCGGCGGTGAACATGGACTACGGCGCGGCCAAGTCGGCCCTCACCTTCGTCAGCAAGGCGGTCGACGAGGAGTACGGCCCGCAGGGCATCAGGGTCAACACCGTCTCTCCCGGGCCCGTGCTCACCCCCTGGTGGACCGACGAGGGCGGCGCGGCTGACGTCTTCGGGGGCATGGTCGGCGCCGACCGGGACAGCGTGATCACCAAGGTGGCCCCGGAGATGATGAAGCTGACCACCGGCCGCCTGGTCACCCCGCAGGAGGTCGCCGACGCGATCGCGCTCCTGGTCTCGCCCCGCTCTGGCAGCACGGCGGGCGCCGACCTCGTGATCGACGGAGGTTGCGTCAAGGAGGTGTGAGCGCGAACTCCGCGGCTTGCGGCGGCCCGCTGAACGTGGACCACCGTGAACCTGAATGGCGGGTTGTGGTGATACATCCCTGACCGACTTCCCCCCGCAGAAGGGCGGAGATGATCACGCAACCCGCCACCAGGGGTGCGGACGCAGAGCTCGTGCACGCTTCGCTGACCGATCCTGAAGTGTTCGCCGAGCTCTTCGACCGCTACTCCGCCATGCTCTACAGGTACGTCTCCAAACGGCTGGGCCCCGAGCCCGCCGAGGACATCGTCGGCGAGACGTTCCTGGTCGCCTTCTCCCGCAGGAAGAGCTACGACCCGAGCTATCCAGACGCCCGGCCGTGGCTCTTCGGCATCCTGACCAAGCTCGTCTCCCGGCATCACCGCACCGAGGCGGCCCGCTACCGCGCCCTGCAGCGCGCCCCTGTCGACGCCGACGTGGAGTCCCCGGCCGACCGCGTGGCCGCCGGGGTGACCGCGCAGGCGTCGCGCCCCGAGCTGGCCAGCGCGCTGGCCGCCCTGCCCGCCAAGGACCGCGACGTGCTCCTGCTGATCGCGTGGGGCGATCTGACGTACGACGAGGTCGCGCGGGCGCTCGGCATCCCGATCGGCACCGTACGCTCCCGCCTCAACAGGGGCAGGCGGAAGGTACGCGCGGCGCTCGGCGACACCAACCCGATGCTTGAGGAGGAGTGACGATGGACGACCTGAAGATGCTCCGCGACCTCGGCAGGGAGCTCGAACACCAGCCTCCGGCGACGCTGGTCCGCCAGCGGCAGCGCCTGCTCCAGGCCAGACCGCGGCGCAGGCGGTTGACGTGGCTGCTGACGGGTCTCGTCGCGGTGGCCACGATGGCCACCGTGGCCACCGTCGCCGTGCCCACGCTGATGCTGGCGGGCCGCCAGACCGTGCCACAACCGGCAGGTGCCCGCCCAGCCAACACGAGCGGCGTGCTGAACGTGCTCCTGGTCGGCAGCGACAGCCAGGGAGGTTCGGACAGGTTCGACAACGGAGCCCGCTCCGACACGCTCCTGCTGCTGCATCTGCCGGCCGACCGGACGAAGGCCACGATCATCTCCTTCCCCAGGGACTCGATGGTGCGGATCCCCGCCTGCGGGTCCCAGCCGGCCAGGAAAGACATGATCAATCAGGCGTTCCGTATCGGCGGTCTCGCCTGTTCGGTGAAGACGGTCGAGACGCTGACGAAGGTGCGTGTCGACCACATGATGGAGGTCGAGTTCTCGGGCGTGGAGGCCATCGTGAACGCCCTCGGCGGGGTCGAGGTCACGTTGCCGCAGGCGGTGGATGACAAGAACACGAAGCTGAGGCTCTCTGCGGGCAAGCACTTGCTCAACGGCAAGCAGGCGCTGGGCTACATCCGGTTGCGTCACTACGGCGACGGGTCGGACATCCAGCGCATCAAGCGCCAGCAGGTGCTCATGATGTCGATGCTGAAGAAGGCCAAGCAGCGGCTGAAGGATCCGGCGGCCCTGCGCTCCTTCCTCACCACGGCCGGCAAGTCGTTCAAGACCGACCCGGAGTTCGACCTCGACACCATGATCGGCATCGCCGGGACGCTGGAGAAGACCAAGATGCCCTTCGTCATGGTCCCCTGGGAGCCCGATCCCGACGACCGGAACCGGATCGTGTGGAAGCAACCGGAGGCGGAGCAGCTCTTCGCCAGCTTGCGGTAGTTGCCCCTGGGGGTTCGTCCACATGACCGTCTCGATCCCTGCGACGGTCCGTGGTGGTTGAGGTCCTTGGGAGGGACACCCCCTCCGGGGGCGGAAGAAGCCGGTTTGTGGTGGCTCGGGTCCCTTGGACGGATACCCCTCCGGAGGAGGGAAGCAGCCGGTCCGTCGTGGCTGGGGGCCTTTGGGGACGCCCCTCCGGGGAGAGGAGGAGGAACCGGGTCGTCGTGGCTGGGGCACTGTTGGGATGCCCCTCCGGGGAGAGGGAGCAGCCGGTCCGTCGTGGCCGAGGTCTCCTGGAGGGGATGCCCGGGTCGGCTACTGCGTTGAGCGGTAGTGCTTGCGGAGGGCGATGCCGGCGGCGATGCCGCCGGCCACCGCTCCGACGCCCGCGGCGATCGGCAGGGCGGTCAGTGTCGCCTTTCTGCCGGTGCGGAAGTCCTTGATCGGCCAGTCGTGCTTCTTGGCGTGCTCGCGCAGTTCGCTGTCGGGGTTGATGGCCACCGGCTTGCCGACCAGCGACAGCATGGGCAGGTCGTTGGCCGAGTCGCTGTAGGCGGTGCACCGGGTGAGGTCGAGGCCCTCCCGGCGGGCCAGCGCCCGCACCGCCTCGGCCTTGGCCGGGCCGTGCAGCAGGTCGCCGACCAGCCGACCGGTGTAGACGCCGTTGGTGGTCTCGGCCACGGTGCCGAGCGCGCCGGTCAGGCCGAGGCGCTGGGCGATGACCCTGGCCAGCTCGACGGGCGTGGCCGTGACCAGCCAGACGCGCTGGCCGCGGTCGAGGTGGCTCTGCGCGAGCGCTCGGGTGCCGCCCCAGATGCGGTCGGACATGACCTCGTCGTAGATCTCCTCGCCCAGCCGGATCACGTCGTCGACCTTCGCGCCCGCGACGAACGCCAGCGCGGTCTCGCGGGCCACCGCGATGTGCTCGGGGTTCTCGTTGCCGCGCAGCCGGAACACCGCCTGGCCGACGGCGAACTTGAACAGGTCAGAGGTGGTGAACAGGCCGCGCGTCGCCAGGCCCCTGGCAAAGTGGTAGATGGAGGCGCCGCGCATCATCGTGTTGTCGACGTCGAAGAAGGCGGCCGCCTGCTGGTCGGGCTCCGTAGGGGTCACCGTCACCGCGGCCGCCGCTGCGGCCTCGCCGGCGAGCTCCGCCTCCGCCTCGCGCTGTCGTCGCATTAGCCGCCACATGCGCCTCAGCTTATCGAAGGTCCGCTGAAAGCCTCGGCCTTCGGTTCGGGCCGGGGATGAATGCGGTCCTGTCAGATGGCCCGCCGGAGGCGGGACAGCCCGGGGTAAGTAGCGCGGACCCGGAAGCGGTCAGGTCGTGTTGGCGGGTCGCAGGTACCGGCTGGAGTTCGACTTCGGGCAACAGATGTTCGCCGAGCGGCTGGGCGGGATCTGCCGCAGCGTGTGGAACACCGGCCGCGAATACCGGGGGTGAGGCGCCTACCTCAGTTACGAGGAGCAGTGCGCACAACTCGCCGAGGCGGAGAAGGATCCGTACTGCGACTGGCTCGCCGACGCTCCCGCCCAGGTCATCCAGCAGACGCTGAAGGACCTGGACCAGGCGTGCCGACAGCACGGCACCTGGAAGGTGCGTTGGAAGTCGCGGACGAAGTGGAAGCCGTCGTTTCGGTTCCCCACCGCGAAACACATCCCCGTCGAGCGGATCAAGGACGGGTGGGGCCGGGTGCTGCTGCCGAAATTCGGGTGGGTGAAGTTCCGGATGTCACGCCCTCTGGGGGGACGGTGAAGTCCGCGACCGTCTCGCGCGACGGCAGGCACTGGTTCATCTCGTTCCTGGTGCAGGACGGCCTCACTCGGGTTGAACACCACCTTCATCTCGATGCGCACGCCGGGGTGGACCGGGGTGTGGTCACGGCCGCGGTCACCTCCGACGGGGAGTTCTTCGACCGCCGCCACGCCGGAACCGGTAGTTTGTCCAGTCTGGTGCCACCCCCTGAGTGCAAACAGGACAGGCAGCCCGATCTGGGGTTCCTCACTCCGGGCGAGGCGGAACGCTATCTGCGGCTTCAGCGGCGGCTTGCCCGGTCGAAGAAGGGCTCCCGGCAGCGTGAACATGTCGTCGCGGCGATGGGCGACATGATGCGCCGCGTCCGGTGGCGTCGCGCGGATTTCAACGCCCAGACTGCGCACCGCCTCACCCACCGCTACGCCATCGTGGTCCTGGAGAACCTCAACATCGACGGCATGACCACCAGCGTGCGGCGCAGGCCTGCGGGCACACCGAGCACGCCGACATCGTCGGGGCGAAGAACACGTTGGCCAAATATCGGGCGGCCGGGCTGGTCGTTCCAGGGCGTGGAGACCCATCCGGGTCCGTGAAGCGTCAAGCACCCCGTTCCACAGCACGAGCCGCGCAAGGAGCATGAGCTGCCGCGTAAGCGGCACGGGAACCTCCGTCCCTTTAGAGCGGAGAGCAGGTCAACTAGCGCGGGGCCACAAGCCCGTCTATATAGTCGAGGTAGCCCGTCGCCTTGTCCTGTTGATCCCCGTCCATCCGTTCGAGCATTGGTTCGACCATGTTTTTCTGGTCGCGCGCGAACCGGTTGATCTTCGGTGAGCGCGGCTCGGCCCGCTCCAGCCTCCTGATGCCGGACCGGGTCGAGTCCTCCATCTCCTTGAGCGTCTTGGTGACCAGCGGTCCGTCGCCGGACGAGCCGAGCAACTGGGCGACTTCGGCCGCCCGGGTCTTGGCCGAGACCAGCTCGCGCTCGGCCCGCTGCACGTCGTCGGTGCTGAGCCGGACCAGCGTGCTCTCCGCGGCGCGCTTGAGCGGGTAAAGCGTGTCGCCGGGCAGTGCGTGGTAGGTGGCGAAGGCCGACAGCATCATGGCCGCCGCCAGGCCGAACGTGGCGGCCTGGGAGAGCCAGGAGAGCCGCCGCCCCGGACGGCGATGGGAACGGCGGGCCCGTACGGGCTCGGGGAGGCGCTGTGCGCATAGGAGCTCGGCGCGGAGACGTTCGCGGAAGGCGGCGGCCGGACCCCCGCCCAGCGGGAGCCGTCGCAGCTCTGTGAGGTGTTCGAGCACGCGCTCGCGCGATCTGCGCGCCCTACCCATGACAGCTCCCTGACGCCGCCGGGGAATCCGATCGTGACATCTGCCTAACGACGTGCCGCTGGTGGAGGTTACGCCAGGTCGTGCTTGAGCGCCCTGGCCAGGGCCCGGATCGCTCGGAACTGCAGGGCTTTGATCGCTCCACTCTTCTTCCCCATGATCAACGCGGTCTCGGCGAGCGACAGGCCGTGCAGGAACCGCAGAACCACGCATTCCTGCTGCTCGGGATTCAGATCCTGGACGGCGCGGAGCATCCGGTCGTTGATGATGGCCGTGACGACGGCGTTCTCCGGGATGTGCGGGCCGTCGAGCGGGACGTCGATCACCTCCCCGGTCGGGATTTCCAGGCGATAGCGGCCGGACTTGAAGTGATCGGTGACCAGGTTCCTGGCGATGGTGACCAGCCAGGCGCCGAAGTCACGGCCCTGCCAGGTGAAGTCGGTGATCCGGCGAAGCGCGCGGAGAAAGGTCTCGCTGGTGAGATCCTCGGCCAGCGGATGCGAGCCGACGCGGAAGTAGATATAGCGATAGACAAGATCCACGTATCGGTCATAGAGCGTGCCAAAGGCATCCGAGTCTCCGGTCTTGGCGTGCAGCACCAGCATGCGGAGGTCATCGGGAATCTCTTCGCGCACGGCAAGCTCGCTCGTCCGGGCGGGACCAGCGACCGCTGGTGGGAGCAGCCCGGCGAACGGCCACGAGTCAGGCATCCGGTATCCCTAGGGGTAAGGGGTGCGGCGTGCTCGAACACTCTAGAAATCAACCGGAAATTCCACAATCCGCTTCGTGAAGGCATGACTAGCCGTAATCGGCCGATACCGTGTGGACCGACCCGTTCCCTCTTCGGCTACCGGCTGGGAGGCATAGTCCGGCAGCATTGGAGTCACCATGGAGATCCTCGTTGCTGTCCTAGCCTTTGTCGGTGCCCTCCTCGCCGCGATCGGCGCAGTCGCCCTGGTCCGGCGCCTGCGTGACGAGGTGGAGGGGTGGTTGATCGCCTGGACCGTTTCAGCCGTCGCGCTCTGCCTGGCGCTCGGTGCGATCGGCGTCGGCTACCTGATGGGATTCGGGGACGTCACCTTCAAGGTCTACCAACTGACCGGATCCCTCCTCGCGCCCTTCTGGCTGGCCATCGGACTGGTCCAACTCCTGTCGGAGAAGGTGCCGCCGAAATTCGCCGGCTGGCTGCTCGGGATCGCGTTCACCATCGTCGCCACCGTGGTGCTCATCTTCGACCCGGTGAGCAGGGCCGACGAGATGGGCAAGCTGCTCCCCGCGGCCGAGGGGCACTGGAACCTCATCCCGAACTACCTGCTGATCGGCGCGCACTCCATCGCCGGGCTGATCATGCTGGCGGCCGTGGTGATCGCGGCGCTGCGCTGGCGCAACGGTGACGAACTCGACACCGACAACCTGCACGCGGTCATGGTCATCGCGCCCTCGGGCATCGCGATCATCGGGGCGATGAGGTTCGCGGTGCCGGGCTTCTTCGCCACCGCGCTGTTCGTGGTGGCCGCCGCGGGCATCTGGTACGCCGTGCTGCGCCCCCTGGCGCCGTACGAGGACGACGACGAGGACGACGAGCTCGAGGGCCACCGCGGCGAGCGGTCCGGCGAGCGGTCGGCTGAGCGGTCCTCTCATGGCCGCCGGGCCATGCGGGATCGGGACCCCTTCCCCCAGCCGGACTCCTTCCCCCACTCGGAGCCGTTCCTCCCCTCGGACTCCTTCCCTCGGTCGGAGCCCTTCCCCCAGCCGCTCGCCGACATGCCGATGCAGGGGCCGCCCCAGCAACAGCAGCAGCCGCCTCCCGGTCAGCCCCGCCGGTCGGGCCTGGGTGATCTGGTGGCCGAATACCGGGCGGGCGACCAGCCGGTCGACTACGCCGCCCGGATGGCGCCGCCGCCCGACCAGGGCCCCTCGACCGGCTACATCATGAACGGCGGGCACGGCGCCGGGCCGCAGACCGGTCCCCAGGACTTCGGGATGCCCGGCACGGGCGCGGTCTACCCGGGGGCCGAGTTGTTCGCCACCGGCTCCCGCGCGGCCCAGCAGCCCCCTCAGGGCCAGCCCCCTCAGGCTCAGCCCGTGCGGACGCCGGCCCCGCAGGCCCAGCCTCAGCAGCAGGCGGCCTCCAGCAGGCCCTCACCGAGCATCTACGGCATGCTGACGGTCTTCACCCTCATGGACGGCTCAGGCGAGGCGTTCGACCGCCTGGCGGAGCTCACTGTCGAGGCCGTACGACGGGGCGAGCCCGACACGCTCATCTACGCCTGCCACGCGGTCAAATCGGCCCCGCTGCAGCGCATCGTCTATGAGCTCTACCGCGACGAGGTGGCCTACCGCGACCACCAGCGGCAGCCGCACGTCGAGCGGTTCGTCAACGAGCGCCAGGCCATGGTGCTGGCGACCAACATCATCGAGCTGAACGTCAACGCCGCCAAGGTCGTACCGCTCCCGACCGCGATGTTCTAGCTGCTCAGGGTCCTACTAGCCGCTCAGCGCGGCGCGTAGCCGGTCTTCGGAGACCCGCCAGAAGTCGTGCTGGACTCCGTCGACCAGAGTGACCGGGATCATCTCCCAGTATTTCTCCCGCAACTCCTCGGAGGAGTCGATGTCGACCTCCTCCCACGGCACACCCAGGTCTCCTGCCACGCGGGAGACGACCTCGCGCGCGTCGTCGCAGAGGTGGCAGCCCGGCCTGCCGAGCAGCGTGATGCGGTGCATGCACCCAACCGTATCGTGCCGACTTTGTGCATCGCTTCACAAAGGGATTAACCTGAAAGGCGGTTCGATTTCATTCACGCGGCCGGCAGGCCGCTCGTCCCCTGGAGCTCCGGCACGTGAAGAGCCCGTCCCAGTCCCGTGACCGCGGGATCCCCGAGGCAACGGTCGCCCGGCTCCCGTTGTACCTGCGGGCGTTGAACGGGATGGCCGAACGCGGCATCGCGACCGTCAGCTCCGAAGATCTGGCCATGGCCGCGGGCGTCAACTCCGCGAAGCTCCGCAAGGACCTGTCCCATCTGGGCTCGTACGGCACGCGAGGCGTCGGCTACGACGTCGAATACCTCGTCTACCAGATCTCCCGCGAGCTGGGCCTGACCCAAGACTGGGCCGTGGCCATCGTAGGAGTGGGTAATCTGGGCCGGGCACTGGCCAATTACGGTGGTTTCGTCTCCAGGGGCTTCCGTGTGGCCGGGCTTCTCGACGCCGACCCCGAAGTCGTGGGCGACGATATAGCGGGGTTGAATGTTGAGCACATAGACGTCCTGGAAGCCGTCATCGAACGGCGTGGAGTCTCGATCGTGGTTCTGGCGACACCCGCGATAGCGGCGCAGGAAGTCTGCGATCGTGTGGTGGCGGCCGGGGTCACCAGCATCCTGAACTTCGCGCCCGTAGTGCTTTCTGTACCAGATGGCGTGGATGTCCGTAAAGTCGACCTATCAATAGAACTGCAGATCCTTGCGTTCCATGAGCAGCGCAAAGCAGGGGGGCCACTTATGGCCGTGGACAGTCAATGAGTCTTCTCACCATCGGACTCAGCCACCGGACAGCTCCGGTGGCCATGCTCGAGCGCGTTTCGGTGTCCGGCGAGGCGCTCGTCAAGCTCCTGCACGACGTGCAGCAGGACGTGTGCGTCGCCGAGGCCATGGTGGTCTCGACGTGCAACAGAGTAGAGGTTTACGCGGCCGTCGACCGTTTCCACGGCGCCGTCACCGCGATCAGTCGCTTGCTGGGCGTCCACTCGGGCGTCCCCGTGGAAGAGTTGCAGCCGCACCTCTACGTCCACTACGAAGACCAGGCCGTCGAGCACCTGTTCGCGATGGCCTGCGGCCTCGACTCGATGGTCGTGGGCGAAGGGCAGATCCTCGGCCAGGTTCGCCGGGCGCTCACCCTGGCGCAGAAGCAGGGCACCATCGGCGCCACCCTCAACGAGCTGGTGCAGCAGGCGCTGCGGGTCGGCAAGCGCGCCCACGCCGACACCGACATCGACAAGGCGGGCGCCTCCCTCGTCACCGCCGGACTGGCGCTGGCGGGCGACCTCACCGGGCGTCGGGCGCTGGTGGTCGGCGCGGGCTCGATGAGCTCGCTGGCCGCCACCACGCTGGCCCGCGCGGGCGTGACCGACATCGTGGTCGCCAACCGCACCTTCGAACGAGGCGTACGCCTGGCGGCGTCCGTAGGCGGCAGGGCGGTGGAGTTCGCCGCGGTTCCCCGAGAGCTCGCGACGGCCGACATCGTCATCTCCTGCACGGGCGGCGGCCGGCACGTCATCACCCCCGACATCGTCTCCCCAGGCGCGTTCCTGCTGGACCTGGCACTGCCGCACGACATCGACCCCGCTGTCCGCGAGGTGCCCGGCGTCACGCTGGTCGACCTGGAGACCATCCAGGAATCGGGCATAGGCTCAAGGGAGGGCGACACCGTCGACTCGGTGCGCAGGCTCGTCGCCGAGGAGCTGGCCGCCTTCCTCACCGCCGAGCGGGCCGCCAAGGTCACTCCGACCGTGGTGGCGCTGCGCAGCAAGGCGGCGTCCGTGGTCGAGGCTGAGCTGGGCCGGCTCCTGATGCGCATGCCCCAGCTCGACGGCAAGGCCAGGGACGAGGTGGCGCAGACTGTGCAGCGGGTCGTCGACAAGCTGCTTCACGAGCCCACCGTGCGTGTCAAACAGCTCGCCACCAGCCCGGGAGGCGATCATTATGCCGAAGCGCTGCGCGAGTTGTTCGACCTGGATCCGAAGATGCCCGAAGCCGTGAGGGAGGTGGAGTTGTGACACTGCGCTTGGGCACCCGGCGCAGCCTGATGGCGACCACGCAGTCGCAGATGGTCGCCGACTCCTACACCGAACGGACCGGGCGCGCCATCGAGCTGGTCGGCGTCACCACGTTCGGTGACGTGACCAAGGCTCAGGTGGCGCAGCTCGGTGGCACGGGCGTGTGGGTCAGCGCGCTGCGTGACAAGTTGATCGAAGGCGAGATCGACTTCGCCGTCCACTCGCTGAAAGACCTGCCGACCAAGCCGGACCCGCGGGTGACACTGGCCGCCATCGTGGCCCGGCACGATCACCGCGACGCGCTGGTCGGCCCGGCGAAGTTCGCCGACCTGCCCACCGGGGCCAGGATCGGCACCGGCTCGCTGCGCCGGATCGCCATGCTCAGGGCGCTGCGTCCCGATCTCGAGTACGTCCCGATCCGCGGCAACGCCGACACCCGGATCGGCAAGATCGCCGCCGGCGAGGTCGACGCGGTCGTGCTCGCCTCGGCGGGCCTGACCAGGATCGGCCGGGACGTGGAGATCGCGCAGATCTTCGAGGTCGAGGAGCTGCTGCCCGCGCCAGGGCAGGGCGCCCTGGCCGTGGAGTGTCTCTCCGACAACGCCGACCTGATCTCCTTCCTCGGTGTGCTCGACGACCCGCGGACGCGCTCCGCAGTGTCGGCCGAGCGCTCCGTCCTGTCCGCTCTCGAGGCCGGCTGCTCATCCCCCGTGGGTGCCTTCGCCGTCGATGACGGACAGACCCTGAACCTCACCGCCATGGTCGTCTCTATCGACGGCCAGCAGGCGGTGCGCAAGTCCGCCGCCGGCTCTCCTTCCGAGTCTGTGAAACTCGGCCAGCTCCTCGCGGCCGAGATGATCTCCGAAGGGGCCGACAGATTGATGGGGGAGCAATCCCGTTGAGCTCCGATAGTCCAACCTCCGGTTTCCTCGCGTTCGTGGGCGCGGGCCCCGGCGATCCGAACCTTCTCACGCTC
This sequence comes from Nonomuraea sp. NPDC049129, assembly GCF_040648495.1. NCBI lineage: Bacteria > Bacillati > Actinomycetota > Actinomycetes > Streptosporangiales > Streptosporangiaceae > Nonomuraea > Nonomuraea sp. NPDC049129. The sequence goes on from NZ_JBEZDU010000008.1 coordinate 294,306, forward strand.
CGCGGCGCCGAACTACTGGCCAAGGCCGACGCGGTCGCCCTCGACGAGGAGCTGTTCGGCTCGTTCCTGCGCCACTGCCGCGAAGGCGTGGAGATCGCGTCCGGCGACCTCGTCAAGCGCGCCAAGGCCGGGCAGTTCGTCGTACGCCTGTGCGAGGGCGACCCGATGCTGTTCTCCTCGATCGCCCGGTCGATCGAGGAGGAGGTCGCGGCCTGTGCCGCGGCGGAGGTGGACTTCGAGATCGTGCCCGGCGTGCCGCCCGCGACCGCGGTGCTCACCTACGCGGGCATCCCGCCGGCGGCCGACGTGCCGGAGTTCCGGATCGTCGACGCCGCGCACGAGCAGGACTGGGCCGCCCACGCCGCCTGCCAGGGCACGCTGGTCATCTACAACGGCCTCGCCGGGGCCGTGGCGATCGGCAAGGCGCTGGTGGCCGGTGGCAAGCCCGACAGCACGCCCGTGGCGGTCAGCAGTAGCGGCACCACCACCGAGCAGTACACCGTCGTCTCGACTCTGGCCAGGCTGCAGGCCGACATCAAGCACGCGGGCTTCACCGAGCCCGCGCTGATCGTCGTCGGCGACGCGGTCGGGCAGCGCGACAAGCTGTCGTGGTTCGAGACCAAGCCGCTGTTCGGCTGGCGGGTGCTGGTGCCGCGCACCAAGGAGCAGTCCGAGAGGCTGTCCGAGCAGCTCACCTCCTACGGCGCCGTGCCGGAAGAGGTGCCGACCATCTCCGTCGAGCCGCCGCGCACGCCGCAGCAGATGGACCGCGCGATCAAGGGCCTGGTCACCGGCCGCTACGAGTGGGTGGCGTTCACCAGCTCCAACGCGGTCAAGGCGGTGCGCGAGAAGTTCGAGGAGTACGGCCTCGACGCCCGCGCCTTCGCCGGGCTGAAGGTGGCCGCCGTGGGCGACGCCACCGCGCGGGCGCTGGTCGAGTTCGGCGTCAAGCCCGACCTGCTGCCCTCGGGCGAGCAGTCGTCGGAGGGCCTGGTGGCCGAGTGGCCGCCGTACGACTCGATGCTCGACCCGATCAACCGAGTGCTTCTGCCGCGGGCGGACATTTCCACAGATACCCTCGTGGCCGGTCTGACAGAGCTAGGCTGGGAGTGCGACGACGTCACGGCCTACCGCACCGTACGAGCCGCACCGCCCCCCGCCCCGATCCGCGAGGCGATCAAGGGCGGCGGGTTCGACGCGGTGCTCTTCACCTCCTCCTCGACCGTCCGCAACCTCGTGGGCATCGCCGGCAAGCCGCACAACGTCACCGTGATCGCGGTGATCGGGCCGCAGACCGCGAAGACCGCCGAGGAGTTCGGGCTGCGCGTCGACGTCATGGCCGACCGGCCGTCGGCGTCCGCCTTGGCCGCCGCGCTGGCCGCGTACGGTGCCAAGCAACGCCAGGCGGCCCTCGCCGCCGGCGACAGCCCGCGGCGGCCGTCGCAGAACCGCAGAGGCGCCAGAAGGAGAGCCAAGTGAGTGCTGACTACCCGGTCGCCCGGCCGCGCAGGCTCCGCCGCAGCCCCGCGATCCGGCGCATGGTGGCGGGCACCAGACTGCACCCCGCGGACCTGATCCTGCCGCTGTTCGTCAAGGAGGGCATCGACCAGCCGCAGCCGGTCGCCTCGATGCCCGGCGTGTTCCAGCACACCCGCGACTCGCTGCGCAAGGCCGCCCACGAGGCCGCCGACGCCGGGGTGTCCGGGGTGATCCTGTTCGGCATCCCCGCCGTCAAGGACGCGCGGGGCTCGGCGGCCGACGACCCCGAAGGCATCCTGCAGGTCGCGCTGCGCGACGTGAGCGCCGAGGTGGGCGACGCGGTGGTGGTCATGGCCGACACCTGCCTCGACGAGTTCACCGACCACGGCCACTGCGGCGTGCTGACCGCCTCCGGCGACGTCGACAACGACGCGACGCTGGAGCGCTACGCGTCGATCGCGGTCGCCCAGGCCAGGGCCGGATCCCAGATGATCGCGCCGAGCGGCATGATGGACGGCCAGGTCGGAGCCATCAGGGCGGCGCTCGACGCCGACGGCTTCAGTGACCTGCCGATCCTCGCCTACACCGCCAAGTACGCCTCCGCCTTCTTCGGCCCCTTTCGCGAGGCCGCAGAGTGCGCGCCGCAGTTCGGCGACCGCAGCACCCACCAGCAGGACCCGGCCGGGCCGCTGGGGGACGCGATGCGCGAGCTACGCCTCGACCTCGCGGAGGGCGCCGACGCCGTCATGGTCAAGCCCGCGATGGCCTATCTGGACGTCATCAGGCGCTTCCGCGACGAGGCCGACGTGCCGGTGGCGGCCTACCAGGTGAGCGGCGAGTACGCGATGATCGAAGCCGCCGCGGCCAATGGCTGGATCGACCGCGACCGGATGATCATGGAGTCGCTGGTCGCGATCAAGCGCGCGGGCGCCGACCTGATCCTGACGTACTGGGCCACCGAGGTGGCGCGCCGCCTGTGAACCAGGGGGTTTCCCGTCGATCGCTGAGGCCTGTGCGTTAGAGTGCAATAACAAGTGCTGGTGTGTCCCGCGTGTGCTTTGCAGCCAGGAGCCGGGGCCTCTTCAGGCGCTTGGATCGACGGGAGACACCATGGTGGGGGTACCACTCGCTCGGCGTACCAAGAAACGGCCGCGCCCGACACGGATCGATACCGTCCTGGGCTATGCCGCTCTCGGCTGGCCGAGCGTGCCGGGTGCCCATCCGCTGCGTCAGGGCGCCCGCTCCTGCTCCTGTGACCGCCTCGGCTGCCCCGACCCGGGCGCGCATCCGCTGTCTCCCGCCTGGCACCTACAGGCCACGACGGACGCCACGCAGCTCACGCGCTGGTGGCGGATGGACCCCGACGCCAATGTGATTCTGCCCACCGGCCGGGTGTTCGACGTCTTCGACGTACCGCTCGACACGGGCCTGTCGGCCCTCACCCGCATCGATGGCGCCTCGGCGCACTCGGGCCCGGTCGCCGCCAACGGTGACCGGGTCCTGTTCTATGTGGCCACGCGTGGCAATCCCGACGACGAGGACGAGTGGTGGTCCTGCCAGCTCGACTGCGAGCCCGGCACCATCGAGGACAATCCGGGCCTGCGCTGGCACTGCCGCGACAGCTACGTCCTGGCCCCGCCCTCCACGCTGCCCACCGGCCAGCCCGTCTCCTGGCTGCGCCCGCCGGACGGCCGTCCGCTGCCCGATCCGCTGCGCATCCTCGACTGGCTCGCCGACTAGACCGCCGTGGCCCAGGACTAACCTGGAGCGCGTGAGCCGTACACAGAACTCCGAGGACCTGTTCGCCCGCGCCCGTGCCATCGTGCCGGGTGGCGTCAACTCCCCGGTCCGCGCGTTCGGCGCGGTCGGCGGCACGCCGCGCTTCATGGCCTCCGGGCAGGGCCCCTATCTCACCGACGTCGACGGCAACCGCTACGTCGACCTGGTCTGCTCGTGGGGGCCGATGATCCTCGGCCACCGCCACCCCGCCGTCGTCGAGGCCGTCTCGTCGGCGCTCTCCCACAGCCTCTCGTACGGCACCGCCACGCCGGGCGAGGTCGAGCTGGCCGAGGAGATCGTCGCCAGGGTGGCGCCCGTGGACAAACTCCGGCTGGTCAGCTCGGGCACCGAGGCGACGATGAGCGCGGTGCGGCTGGCCCGCGGGTTCACCGGGCGGTCGAAGGTGGTCAAGTTCGCCGGGTGCTACCACGGTCACGTGGACGCGCTGCTGGCCTCGGCGGGGTCGGGCGTGGTCACGTTCGGACTGCCGGACACGCCTGGCGTGACGGGGGCGTCGGCGGCCGACACCATCGTGCTGCCGTACAACGACATCAGCGCGGTGGAGCAGGCGTTCGCGTCGGCTGAGATCGCCTGTGTCATCACCGAGGCGTGCCCGGCCAACATGGGCGTGGTGCCGCCGCTCGCCGGCTTCAACGCCCGCCTGCGCGAGCTGTGCACGGCCAACGGCGCGCTGCTGATCATGGACGAGGTGCTGACGGGCTTCCGGGTCTCGCCCTCGGGCTGGTACGGGCTGGACCCGGTCGACGCCGATCTGATGACCTTCGGCAAGGTCATGGGCGGCGGGTTGCCGGCGGCGGCCTTCGGCGGGCGGGCCGACGTCATGTCCTGCCTGGCACCGGAAGGGCCGGTCTACCAGGCGGGCACACTGTCGGGAAACCCGCTGGCCTGCGCCGCCGGACTTGCCACGCTACGCGCGCTCGACGCCGGCTCCTACGCCAAGGTGGACGCGGCGGCGCTGGCGGTCGGCCAGGCCGCTTCCGACGCCCTCGCCGCGGCGGGTGTGCCGCACCGGTTGCAGCGGGCGGGGAGCCTGTTCTCGGTGTTCTTCGCGGATGCGCCGGTGACGGACTTCGACGGTGCGCGGGCCCAGAACACCGCGGCGTACACCGCCTTCTTCCACGCGATGCTGGATCGCGGGGTCTATCTGCCGCCGTCCGCGTACGAGGCCTGGTTCCTCTCGGCCGCTCACGACGACGAGGCGCTCGGTCAGATCGCCGACGCCCTGCCGGCAGCCGCCAAGGCTGCCGCGGCGGTCCTCTGATCGGCTACTTGCTCGGTTACTTGACGCTCGGTTACTTGGCGGCCGGCTTCTGGTAGCGGACGCGCTGGTCCCGAGCCTGCTCGGCGAGGGTCTTGAGGTAGGAGATGGTGGTCGTCTGCTGCTTCTGCGCCTTGTTGTTTCTCATGCATATATTTTCTCCTGCTACAGAGTGAAGGACAAGCGAGACTTTCTACGCTAAACCCTTTAGACTGGCTTACATGTTGGACTTGAACCGTCTCAAGGCCCTTCACGCTGTGCACATCTACGGCTCGGTGGGTGCCGCGGCCGACGCGCTCATGGTGACGCCGTCGGCCGTGTCGCAGCAGATCGCCAAGCTGGAGCGCGAGACCGGTGCCCGGCTCATGGAGCGCAACGGGCGCGGGGTGCGGCTGACAGACGCCGCCGGGCTGCTCGCCGACCACGCCGAGCGGATCCTGGCCCTGGTGGAGACCGCCGAGGCGGACTTCGAGGCGCTGCGCGGCGAGGTCGTGGGGCGGCTGAACATGTCCGCGTTTCCGACGGCGGCGCGCGGGCTGATGCCCTCCGCCCTGACCGCGCTCAAGCGGCGCCATCCCGACCTGCACGTTCAGATGCACGAGCGCGAGCCGGAGCGCATCGTGCGCGACGTGGCCAGGGGTGAGCTCGACCTAGGTGTCATCCAGGACTGGCTCAACCGGCCGATCGCCCTGCCCGAAGGGTTGTCCCGGTCCACGCTGCTCGACGACATCGCCGACCTCCTGCTGCCCGCGGACCATCCGTTGGCCGGCAACAAGGAGGTCGAGCTGGCGGCGTTGCCCGCGAACGAGCGGTGGATCAGCTCCTCGCCCGGCACCGTCTGTCACGACTGGCTGGTCTACACGCTGCGTAACGCCCAGCTGGAGCCCGAGATCTCCTGCATGGCCGACGAATATCCGACCCAGATGGCGCTGGTGGCGGCCGGGCTCGGCTGCGCGATCATCCCCCGGCTGGGACGCGACTGCGTGCCCGACGGGGTGGCCGTGGTGCCGCTGCGGCCTCGGCAGTCGCGCCGCATCTACGTCATCTGGCGCAGCGACGCGGCCCGGCGGCCGGCGATCCGGGCCGCGGTCGAGGCGCTCGCCGACGCCAGCCGTACGAAGGAGAACGCCTGGGCGGTCGCCTAGCGTCCGGGGCGCCTGAGATCGCGGAACGGGCAGAGCGGGATAGGCTGTGGCACACCATGGCTGAAACCACCGTAGTTCACCTGATGCGCCACGGTGAGGTGCACAATCCCGAAGGCGTCCTGTACGGCAGGCTGCCCGGCTACCACCTGTCCGAGACCGGCCGGCTGATGGCCGAGACGGTGGCCAAGTCGGTGGCGGGCCGTGACATCGTCACCCTCTACAGCTCGCCGCTCGAACGCGCGCAGGAGACCATCGCGCCCCTGGCCGCGCTGCTGGAGCTGCCGGTGCAGACCGACGAGCGGCTGATCGAGGCCGCCAACATGCTCCAGGGCCGCAAGGTCGGCCAGGGCCTGGCGGTCCTGCGCGATCCCAAGAACTACCGCTACTTCTGGAACCCGCTGCGCCCGTCCTGGGGCGAGCCTTATCCGGCGATCGTCAAGCGGATGCGCTCGATCATCGAGGAGGTCAGGGCGGAGGCGCGCGGGCACGAGGCGCTGCTGGTCAGCCACCAGCTGCCGATCTGGTCGATCAGGATGGCGGCCGAGGGTCGCCGGCTCTGGCATGACCCCCGGCGCAGGCAGTGCAATCTGGCCAGCCTCACCACGCTCACCTTCGACGGCGATCGTCTGGTCAGCGTCGGCTACAGCGAGCCCGCCGGATCACTGGCGACGGGCCCCAGCGTGCCGGGCGCCTGACCTCGCCGGTAGAGTTGCAAGCTCTACCGGTCGTAGTACAAGGAGATCTTCCTCCGTGCGCGCCAAATCCATCTCCCTCGTCCTCTCGGCCGTCCTGGTCGCGGGCGGCCTCGCGGGCTGCGCGGGCGCCAACCAGTCAGGCCAGCCGCAGGCGGGCGACACCCGTTTCGTCGCGGGCGACGGGAAGATGCAGGTGTTCGACGTCGCCGACCGCCAGGCCGCCCCCGAGATCGGCGGGCAGACCCTCGACGGCGCGACCGCCTCGCTCGCCGCCCACAAGGGCAAGGTCGTGGTGCTCAACTTCTGGGCGTCGTGGTGCGGCCCGTGCCGGGCGGAGGCGCCGGTGCTGAAGGAGGTCGCCGCCAAGACCAAGGGCCGCGTGGAGTTCCTCGGCGTCGACTTCAAGGACCGCAAGGCCGACGCGCAGGCGTTCGAACGCACCGAGCAGACCGGCTACCCGAGCATCTTCGACCAGCCGGGGCAGGTCGCGCTGCGCTTCCAGGGCACGGTGCCGCCCGCGGCCATCCCGTCCACGCTGATCATCGACGCGCAGGGCAGGGTCGCCGCCAGGGCGCTGGGCGCGGTCAAGTACACCGACCTGATGGACGCGGTGACCAAGGTGCGCGATGAATGACGTCGTCGCCTCGGGCTCGCTGCTCCTGGCCGTGCCCATCGCGGTGCTGGCCGGGGTGGTGTCGTTCCTGTCGCCGTGCGTGCTGCCCCTCGTACCGGGCTACCTGTCGTACGTGACGGGCATGAGCGAGGACCCCAAGCGGGGGCGGCTGGTGTTCGGCACGGTGCTGTTCGTGGCCGGCTTCGCGCTGGTGTTCGTGCTCAGCGGCGCGCTGTTCGGCGGCCTCGGCGCGGTCATGCTGGGCAACGCGGAGATCATCACGCGGGTGCTCGGCGTGCTGACGATCCTGCTCGGCCTGGCCTTCCTGGGCGTGCTGCCCGGCCTGATGCGCGACGTACGCATCCACAAGCTGCCCGCCGCTGGGCTGGCCGGGGCGCCGCTGCTGGGCGTGGTGTTCGGGCTGGGCTGGACGCCGTGCATCGGGCCCACGCTGGCCGTCGTGCTCGCGCTCGGACTGAACGAGGGCAGCGCCTCGCGTGGCGCGCTGCTCGCCGTGGCGTACGCGCTGGGCCTCGGACTGCCCTTCGTGGCCGCCGCCCTCGCCTACAGCAAGGCCCTGCGTACGTTCCGCGCGATCCGCAAGCACTCACAGCTGATCACCCGGATCGGCGGCGGCATGATGGTGGCCGTCGGCATCATGCTGGTGACCGGCCTCTGGGGAGAGATGATCGCGACCATGCAGGGTCTGATCGGCGCCTTCAGGCCGGTGATCTGATGACCGTCGACGAGCTCGAGAAGGAGCGGGCGCGGCCCGCCGGCATGGGGCCCATGGGCTGGCTGCGCTGGGGCTGGCGCACGCTCACCTCGATGAAGACGGCGCTGATCCTGCTGTTCCTGTTCGCGCTGGCGTCCGTGCCCGGCTCGCTGGTGCCGCAGCGCGGCGTCGATCCCGACAAGGTGGCGGCGCTCTTCCAGAACGACCCGACGCTCGCCGAGTGGTACGACCGCTTCCAGCTGTTCGACGTCTTCACCTCGGCCTGGTTCGCCGCGATCTACCTGCTGCTGTTCACCTCGCTGATCGGCTGCGTACTGCCGCGCACCGCCACCTACGTGCGCGAGTTGCGCCGCCGCCCACCGGCCGCGCCGCGCAACCTGTCGCGCCTGCCGCACTTCTCGCGGCTGGACGACCCGCTGACGGTCGAGGAGGCCGCCGGGCGGCTGCGCCGGCTCCGCTTCCGCGTCGAGGTCGGCGACGGCTGGGTGGCCGCGGAGAAGGGCTACCTGCGCGAGACGGGCAACCTGCTCTTCCACGTATCCCTGCTCGCCCTGCTCGTCGCGATCGGGTTCGGTTCCCTGTACGGCTACCGCGGCAACGTGCTGGTGGTCGAGGGCGACGGCTTCGCCAACACGGTCGCCGCCTACGACCGGTTCATCCCGGGCAATCAGGTGTCGGCGGAGTCGCTGGAGCCGTTCTCGTTCACGCTCACGGACTTCCAGACCACCTACCAGGTCGAGGGCCCCAAGAGGGGGCAGGAGCTCGACTACTCCGCCTACATGAAGGTCAACGACGCGCCCGGGGCGCCCACGCGCGACTACACGCTCAAGGTCAACGAGCCGCTGGAGGTCAACGGCACGCAGACCTACCTCCTCGGCCACGGCTACGCGCCCGTGTTCAAGGTCACCGACGGCAAGGGGCAGGTCGCCTTCGAAGGGCCCGTCCCCTGCCTGATCGAGATCAAGCTCACGCTCACCTCGGGCTGCGTGGTCAAGGTGCCCGACGCCCAGCCGTCGCAGCTCGGGTTCCTGCTGCGCTTCCTGCCCACGGGTGACGGCGCGGGGGCCTCTCTGTTCCCCGGCGCGCTCAACCCCCAGGTCCAGCTCCTCGGGGCCTTCTCCGGTGACCTGGGCGTACGCTCCGGGCGGCCGCAGTCCGTCTACGAGCTCGCGCCGCCCGAGGTGATGCGCAAGCTCACCCCGCTGGTCATGGGCACCGGCCAGGCACCACTCGCGGTCGGGGGGTCGCTCCCCCTGCCCAAGGGGGCGGGAAAGCTGGAGTTCACCGGGGTCAAGGAGTGGATGACGCTCCAGATCGCCTATGACCCGGGGCGGCTGCCCGCCCTGATCGCCGCGGGCACGGCCGTGGTCGCCATCGCGCTGTCGCTGATGATCCGCCGCCGCCGGGTGTGGGTGCGGGTCAAGGACGGCGTGGCCGAGGTCGGCGGTCTTACCCGTACCGAAGGGTCCGCGGCGGGCTTCACCGAGGAGTTCGCCGACATCGTCAAGGTCCTATCAGCTGGAGGCAAGGATGCCCGCTGAGCAGCAACTGGCCGGGGTGAGCGACCTCTTCGTCGTCGCCGCCGTCCTGCTCTATCTGGCCGCCATGATCGGGTTCGCGCTGGAGCTGGCCTTCGGTCGCTCCAAGGCCGACTCGGCCGCCGTACCCGCCAGGCAGCCCGTGGGAGCCGGAGTCGGCTCGGCGGGCGGCTCCTCAGACGCCCCTGCCGCTTCGGACGGCCCTGTCGTTCCGGAGACAGTCGTCGAGCCGCCGGCCTGGGCGGGCAAGGCCGGCTGGGCGGCCATGACGCTCGGCTGGCTCGGCTGGGCCGCGAACCTGGCCGCCATCGTCACCCGGGGCCTGGCCGTGGACCGGTGGCCCTGGGGCAACATGTACGAGTTCGTGGTGGCCATCTGCTTCGCCGCGGTCACCGCCTTCCTCGGCACCCAGCTCCGGCAGAACGTCCGCTTCCTCGGTGCCTTCGTCATGGTGACGGCCGCACTGGGGCTCGGCTTCGCGGTCAAGGTCCTCTACACGGCGGCGGGTCCGGTCGTGCCGGCGCTCAACTCGTACTGGGTGGCCATCCACGTGACGGCGGCGATCCTGGCGAGCGGCCTGTTCATCGTGGCCGGTGTGGCGGGCATCCTCTACCTGATCCGCGGCGATGGGATGTCACGGCTGCCGTCGCGGGCCGACCTGGAGCGGGCGGCCCACCGCGCGATCGTCTTCGCCTTCCCGGTGTGGACCTTCGCCGTCATCGCCGGTGCTCTCTGGGCCGACAAGGCTTGGGGCCGTTACTGGGGCTGGGACCCCAAGGAGGTCTGGGCCTTCATCACGTGGGTGGCTTACGCCGCCTACCTCCACGCTCGGGTCACCGCCGGATGGCGCGGGCGAGCGGCGACGATCGTGCAGCTCTTGGCGTTCGGGTGCCTGCTGTTCAACCTGGTGGGAGTCAACATGTTCATCTCGGGGCTGCACAGCTACGCGGATGTGTCGTCGGGGTGATCGTCTGTGCCACGGCCGTCTCCTTTCGTGTGACGGTCCGTGGTGGCTGGGGTCCCTGAGGGGATACCCCCTTCGGGGGCAGGGAAGCGGGCGGCCCCTTGTGGCTGATGGCCCTGTGGGGATGCCCCTTCGGGCGCGGAAGAAGTCGGTCCGTCGTGGTTAGGGCCCCTGGAGGATGCCTCCTCCGGAGGAGAGGGAGAAGACGATCCGTGGTGGCCCTTGGAGGTTGCCCCGTCCGGGGAGCGGGAGTAGCTGGTCCGTGGTGCTGGGGTTGCTTGGAGGGGTACCCCGTTGTGGCAAGGGCCCATGGAGGGACGCCCCCGTCATGGGCGACGGAGAGCGGACGGTCGGGGACGCCGCTCTAGCTGTCGTCGCCGCGCATGCGGCGGTCGAGGTCGCGGAGGAATTCGGGGTCGTCGTCCGGGCCCTTGGGGGCCGAGTGGCGGCGGGAGCCCGGTCGCGGGGGGACCGGCCAGGTCTCGCGGGGCTTCTGGGGGCGGCCGCGGATCATCCAGACGGCCCCGCCCACCAGGGGAACCAGCGCGACGACGAGCACCCAGAGCGGTTTTGGTACGTTCCTTACCTCTTCCTCCGGCGTGGTGATGACGTCGAACAACGAGTAGAGCCAGAAGGCCAGCAGCGCCAAGCCGATAACGACACCTACCATGTCCGAACTGTAAGCCATTCGCGTCGTGATCGTGTTTTCCCGTTGTCCCATTTCAGGTGACTCCAGCGAGACCTACGTCGTACGGTGGACTCGATTCAGCGGCGTCCGCCCGCTGGGACCGCCGTTCGGGGCGGCCGGGTGCCATGCGCGCGGGCGTCCCACGGCGTTGAGGGGTGCGATGGCCTTTTCTAACGACAAGGGCCGCCATCGGCGGGGTCGTTGGTGGCGGCGCGGGTCGTATCTCTTCTCCCGCCGCAGTGAGGCGCCCCCCGATGCGGATCGCTCCTTCTGGACGAACGATCGGAGTGCGCCTCCCGGCAGACTCAGCCCTGCCGGACGGCCGGACCGGGGCCGCGAAGACCGCGCGGGACGGCTGGGCTGGCCGTGGCGGCCCGGCGCCGGCGGGGACAGGCACGGGTGGCCCGGCGGCGACAAGCGCGGCGGGGACAGAAGCGGCGGGGACAGGCGCGGGTGGCCCGGTTCCGAGGGCGGGGCCAAGCGTCGCGACCGCCTGGCGTCCGAGCGGCCGGATCACGAGCGGTCGGACCGCGAGTACGTGGAGCGCAAGCGAGCCGATCGGGATTGGCCAGGACGCATGTGGCCGGGCCGGGAGCCAGCCGAACGGGACTCGATCGGGAGTGAGGGGAGTTTCGCGCTGTTCGGTTGGCGGGGTCGCGAGCGGCGCCAGGCCGGCGGAGACGGTTCCGAGGGGTGGCCCTGGGCGGGGCGCCGCCAACAGGAGGACTTCCGCCAGCAGGAAGAGTTCCGCCAGCAGGAGGAGTTCCACCGACAGGAGAGGTTCCGGCAGGCGGAGGAGTTCCGGCAGTGGGACGCCGCCGAAGCCGGGCAGTCGCAGCGTTGGGAGGCCGCTGAAGCCGGAGAACCGCGGCGCTGGGATGCAGCCGAAGCCGGAGAGCCGCGGCGGTGGGAGGCAGGGGAGCGGCTGTCGGCCGCCGTGGTGGACCGCCCCCAGTACACGTGGCACGACTTCGAGCTCGACGACGTGGTGCTCCGGGCGCGACCCAACCGCCCCGACGCTCCCTCGCTCGGCGACGGCCTGCGGCACTGCGGGAAGCTGGAGACCATCCTGCACCGTCAGTGGGACGCCCGGGAGGGGCCGCCGTCGCCGGAGGTGGTGCGGGCCGTCGAGAGTCTGGCCATGCTGCCCGACCTGCTGAAGGAGAAGCTCGCCGCGGGCCTCGAAGGCATCTACGTGGGCCCGGGCGGCGTACCGGATCTGGACGACATGGGCTACCTGCGCGGCGCCCCCCTGCCGTCCGGCCGGGCCTCATGGGACATCTGCGCCGGAGCCTACGGCGACGGGAAGATCGTGGTGGGTGACCGCCCCTCACCCACGCCCGACGTGATGATGCACGAGGTCGGGCACGCCATCGACGACGTCGACTCGGCTTACGGCGATTGGGTTTCCGATTCGCGGGAATTCGCGAAGCTGTACGAGGACATCACGCCGCTCCTGGTCTCCGCGTTCCACCGCCAGGGGGACGGGCTGGGGCGCAAGGAGTTCTTCGCCGACGCGTTCGCCGCGATCGCCTCGCGCCAGCGACCGGCCCTCGTCGACATGCTGGGCGGCGACACCCGCGCGGCGCTCAACGTCATGCTGTTCTTCAACCGGCGCTACGGAATCTAGGTGATGAGCCATGTACGTCATCCGGCTCGCTGACGGGACCCTGCGCGTGCCGCAGAGCCTGACCAGCGAAGACGGGCGTCTCATCGGCAACGCGTACGTGGAACTCGAACCTGGCGACCCCGACTACGACACGTGGCTTCCGGAGTCCCTGACGGAGGAGGAGGCGGCGGATCGCCGGGAGCGCTGGCTGATCGAGAACGACGACCTGGAGCAGGAGTTCTTGGCCTTCAAGGCGGAGCAGGAAGACGCCTAGGCCGGCCCGGGTCAGAGGTCGAGGGGCCGCTGATGACGTTTACAGACAGGGGGAGACGGCGACCCTGCGGGCAGGATCACCGTCTGATGGAACGTCAAACACGCGGGGACTCGCCCGACCTGTCGGCCGTTAGAACGTCCTCGCCTCGAAGAAGGGCATGCACTTCCGACTCGCGGAACCGACGATGCCCCCCGGGGGTGCGGATACTGCTGATGCGACCTGCCGCGGCCCAGCGTGTAACCGTCTTTGGGTCTACCCGGAAGAGGGCGGCAACCTCTCCTGGGGTCAGCAGACGCTCGCTGCTACTCTCCACCAATCTCTCCCCCTCGCATCCCGCTTCCTGCCAGCGGGCGGACAGGTAACCAGTGTGTCGAGCGAAGCCTGATTTATCCGTGGTTTTCGACAAAGATCACGGGTTGTTATCAGCTGACTGCCCGATTGTTATATGATAGAGCCTCTTTGGGGCTCTCGTGGGTGTTTCTTTACGAAACACCCTAACTGGGACACTAGCAGTGCTGGCGCCCGATGCGAAGAGCGACCGTGTCACACAGGGCGAGTAACCTCGATCTGTGCATCCCGTTCTCGTATACACCGCGTCGCGGATCGGCCTGTTTGTCGTGACACTCGGCGTCCTGCGACTGCTTGGCCTGCAAAACCCGATGCTACTGATCATCGTGTCTTTCTTGATCAGCGGCATCGCCAGCTACGTCTTGCTCTCGAAGCAGCGTGACGCTCTTAGCACTCGCATCAGCGACAAGATCGACCGGCCCAAGCCGCAGAGCGACTAGGGCAGGGGGAACATGCCAATCCGGGCATGGTACTCCCGTCCGAGTCTCGTTGTGTCGCTACCAACGAGTAGTCCGCCGCTGTACGCCAGAAATGCCTTGACCCCGATCCCGCGCTCCCTGCCAGGATTCCAAGTCAGCGCCATTCCGGTGACTGGATGAATGGCGGCGATGCCCTCGCGGGGCACCGCTCCAGGCCCGGCCGAGTCGTGGCCCAGCGGATTGTTCAGCCATCGCTGGTGGCCGCCGACGTAGACCGCCGCGCCGGTCACCGCCACTGCGTAGAGTGAGTCTCCGCCGGTCTTGTTGACCCAGGTGGGCGTGATCCGCTCGCCCCTGCTGTACGTCTCGAACCTGGCCGTGCTGTCGCACAGCCGCTTCCCGCGCACCGGTCCGCCGGTGGTGACGACGGCGAAGTAGCTGCCGTCGGGCGCGAAGTCCAGGCCGCGTACGTAGGAGGGGAAGGCGTCCATGCAGGTGGGGACGTACGCCTCGGTACGCCAGTCGGCCACCTTGGCGCCGCCGCCGCGTACGTCGATCAGCCCCAGCTGCGGCCTCGACAGCCCGTCCAGCGTGGTGAAGTTGCCGTCGACCGCGAGCCGTTCGGCGGTCAGGGCCAGTGCGTAGACCCGCAGCGTCGGCGTCAGCGGCGCCCCCGGCGTGATCGCGAACGCCGGGTCGGTCGCGCCGGTCGTCGCGTCGAGCCTGGCCAGCGCCGCGCGCGGCCTGGTGAAGTCGCCGCCCGCGTAGAGCTGCGCGCCACGCCTGGCCAGCGTGGTCACCATCCCGCCGGAGACGCCGGGCCTGAAGTCCCGTACGGCCGAGCCATCGAAGAGGTTGAGCCTGGCCAGCGCCCTGGTCGGCGTCCCGTTGACCGCGGGGAAGTCGCCGCCTACGTAGACCGTGCCGCCGTCGCCGGGGGCCAGGCTGTAGACGGGCCCGCCGACCTGCGGCGCGAAGTAACGCAGGATGTGCCCCGTCGCGAGGCTGTAGGCGAAGACGTTGTCCCGGGTGTAGGTGTGGGTCCGTGAGGCGTCGGCGACCTCGCTGAACGAGCCGCCGACGACGACCGTGCCGCCGACCAGGGTGATGGAGTTGACGATCCCGTCGAGCACGTGCGGAGTGGTGTCGACCGGGTCGGCCGAGACGACGCGCGAATGAGCGACCGGGGTCGTCGCGAGGATCGCCGCAAGGGCGACACGTACCAGCATTCGCAAACTTCTAGCAGACATTGGGTAATCACGCGGCTACTTTCTGTTGATTGTCGCGATGGTCATAGGCTTGGGCCATGACGCGTGCTCAGCTGGACAAGCAGCCGGATCAGGTCGCCGCGATGTTCGATCGCACGGCCCGGCGCTACGACTTGGTCAACGATGTGATCTCCCTGGGACAGGTGCGCTTCTGGCGCAAGGCGGTGGCCGCCGCCGTCGACGCCGGGCCCGGCGAGATCGTGCTCGACCTGGGGGCGGGCACCGGCACCTCCACCGACGCGTTCACCACGCTGGGCGCCCGCGCGATCGCCTCCGACTTCTCCCTCGGCATGCTGCGCACGGGCGTGCGCCGGCACGGCGGCAACGCGCTGAGCGGTGACGGAGTCCCGTTCATCGCGGGTGACGCGCTGCGGCTGCCGTTCGCCGACGACGCCTTCGACGCCGTGACGATCTCGGTGGCGCTGCGTAACGTGCACGACACCTCGCAGGCGCTGCGGGAGATGCTGCGCGTGACGCGGCCGGGCGGGCGGCTGGTGATCCTGGAGTTCTCGCACGTGAAGGTCAACGCCTTCGATCTGGTCTACCGCGAATATCTGATGAAGCTGCTGCCGCGAGTGGCCACGGTCTTCGGGTCCAATGACGACTCCTATGCCTATCTGGCCGAGTCGATCCGGGACTGGCCCGACCAGCCGACACTCGCGCGCACCATCCAGGAGGCCGGCTGGCAGCGGGTCGCCTGGCGCAATCTCACCATGGGCATCGTCGCGATCCACCGGGGATTCAAGCCCGCGTAAGCCCGTTCAGTGCTGCTCGATAGCCCGTTCTGTGCCGCGCGTAACCCCGTTCCGCGCGGCTCGATTAGGCGAGATGCCATTCACGCCGTCAAGTCCGCGATCCGGCCGGGGTTCCGTGTCCGGAGATATCGTTTATCGCGGGAATTATCCGTGGGGGCGGGCCGACCTACGGCGGGTTCGGCAACGCGGCGCTGGGCGAGGATGGTTCTCGACTAATTCCCGGCCGTACTGGTGTAGCGTTTTGCTTACGGAGCGTGACCGCACTGCTGTAACCCGCGTCACATTTCTCGCGATAGGCTCGGATATAACCGTGACGCTACGAAGGAGTCTGCCCGGTGGGCCCGATGCTCTGCTTCACGCCTGATGAGTGGCGCGCCTTCATCGAGGGTGTGCGCCGCCGCGAGTTCGCGGTCTGATCTCCTCGTGGCGACGACGCAGGGCCCTTCGTCTCGGACGGAGGGCTTTCGTTTGTGCGAAGACCGGCCCCCGACTGCCACTTTGTCCAAGAAAAGGGTTAGACTGCGGGCCGACAAGTTTGTGAAGGGGTTCACAAAGGAACGAAGGCGCCACACCCCGAGGCCTTCGAGCGTGTAGGACAGGACAGTCCAGTGACCGAGCCACCAGCCACACAGGCTGACGCCGATGTCATCGTCGTCGGCGCCGGTCCCGCCGGTTCCGCAACCGCTTTTTACCTCGCTCAGGCCGGCCTCGACGTGCTGCTCCTGGAGAAGACCAGGTTCCCCCGGGAGAAGGTCTGCGGCGACGGCCTGACCCCCCGAGCGGTCAAGCAGCTGCTCAACATGGGCGTCGACATTGACGCGCCCGGCTGGATCAGGAACAAGGGCCTGCGGGTCGTGGGGGGCGGGCACCGCTTCGAGCTCGACTGGCCGCAGCTGGAGCGCTTCCCCGACTTCGGCCTCGTGCGCACGCGCAAGGACTTCGACCAGATCGTCGCCGCCAACGCCGTCAAGGCCGGGGCGCGGCTGATGGAAGGCGTGAACGTCACCGGGCCTGTCCTCGACGACCGCAGCGGGCACGTGGTCGGAGTGACGACCAAGGACGGGCCGACCTACCGCAGCCGTCTGGTGGTGGCCGCCGACGGCAACAGCACCCGGCTGGCCCTGGGGATGGGACTCCACAAGCGTGAGGACCGCCCGATGGGCGTGGCCGTACGCACCTACTTCGAGAGCCCGCGTCACGACGACGACTACCTGGAGACGTGGCTGGAGCTGTGGGACGACAACACGCTGCTGCCCGGCTACGGCTGGGTGTTCGGCGTGGGCGACGGCACCGCGAACGTCGGACTGGGCCTGCTCAACACCAGCGACCAGTTCAAGAACATCGACTACCGCGACCTGCTCAAGCGGTGGTGCAAGGCGATGCCCGCCGAGTGGGGCTTCACCGAGGAGAACATGCGGGGCCCGATCCGCGGCGCCGCGCTCCCGATGGCCTTCAACCGCCAGCCTCACTACACCCGCGGCCTCGTCCTCGTCGGTGACTCCGGCGGCGCGATCAACCCGTTCAACGGCGAGGGCATCGCCTACGCCATGGAGACCGGCGAGATCGCCGCCGAGATCATCGTCAAGGCGCTGCGCCAGACCACCCCCGCGCAACAGGAACGCATCCTGCGCACCTATCCTCAGGTGTTGAAGGACGCCTACGGCGGATATTTCACGCTTGGCAGGTGGTTCGTCCAGGCGATTGGGAAGCCGGGAGTCATGAGCTTCGGAACGCGGCATGGGTTGCCACACCCGAGGCTGATGCGCTTCGCGCTCAAACTCCTTGGTAATCTCACCGACCGGCGAGGGGATGCGTCGGACAAGATCATCAATGCACTCTCGAAGGTCGCGCCACCAGCATGAACCTCAGACTCACCCATAGATCAGGCTGCGCGCCCGCGCGCGTGGCGACTCCAGAGGAGGCGTAGCGATGGACCTTTACGTGCCCATCCTGGTGCTCGCCGTTCTCGCGGGGGGCTTCGCGATCTTCTCGGTCGCCATCGCTCCCTTCACCGGTCCCAAGCGCTGGAACCGCGCCAAGCTTGACGCCTACGAATGCGGCATCGAGCCGACGCCCCAGCCGGTCGGTGGCGGACGGTTCCCGCTGAAATACATGATCACCGCGATGCTCTTCATCGTGTTCGACATCGAGATCATTTTCCTTTACCCCTGGGCAGTCTCCTTCGCGCCGCTGAAGAACGACGCGGGCAGCGTGCTCTCCTCGGGCCTCGGGGTGTTCGCGCTTGTCGAGATGCTGCTGTTCATCGTCACCGTGCTCGTCGCCTACGCGTACGTGTGGCGCCGCAAGGGTCTGGACTGGGACTAGAAATGGGACTTGAAGAGAAACTCCCCAGCGGGTTCATCCTCAGCACGGTCGAACAGGCCGCCGGCTGGGCGCGCAAGAACTCCGTATGGCCGGCCACATTCGGCCTCGCCTGTTGCGCCATCGAGCTGATGGCCACCGGCGGCCCCCACTACGACCTGGCGCGCTTCGGCATGGAGCGCGCTTCGGCGTCTCCCCGGCAGGCCGACCTGATGATCGTCGCCGGCCGCGTGTCGCAGAAGATGGCTCCCGTCCTGCGGCAGATCTACGACCAGATGGCCGAGCCCAAGTGGGTCATCTCGATGGGCGTGTGCGCCTCAAGCGGCGGCATGTTCAACAACTACGCCATCGTGCAGGGCGTGGACCACATCGTCCCGGTCGACATCTACCTGCCCGGCTGCCCGCCGCGGCCGGAGATGCTGATCGACGCGATCGTGAAGCTGCACGACAAGATCCAGAACATGAAGTTCGGCGCCCACCGCGCCAAGCAGATCGACGAGCTCGAACTGCAGGCGCTGCGTACGCTGCCGCTGATCGACCAGGGGGCCGCGAAGTGACCTCGCCCGACAACCTCCCCGAGGTTCCGGCGGTCGTGGAGCCGCCCGTCGCCCGGCGCGGCATGTTCGGCACGACCGACTCGGGTGACACCTCCGGCTACGGCGGTCTCGTCGTACGGCGGGCCCCTCAGCTGTCCACGTCCCGCCCCTACGGCGGCTACTTCGACGAGCTGGTCGACACGCTGGCCCTCGACGACGCCATCGAGCGCGTGGTCGTGGACCGGGGCGAGCTCACCCTGCACGTGAAGCGGGAGCGGCTCGTCGAGGTCTGCCAGAAGCTCCGTGACGAACCGGCCCTGCGCTTCGAGCTCTCGCTCGGCGTCTCCGGGGTGCACTACCCGCACCTGAAGGGTGAGGAGCTGCACGCGGTCATCCACCTCTGCTCGATCACCCACAACCGGCGCGTCCGCGTCGAGGTGAGCGCCCCCGACGAGGACCCGCACATCCCCTCGACCGTCGGCGTCTTCCCGGGCCACGACTGGCACGAGCGCGAGGCGTACGACTTCTTCGGGATCGTCTTCGACGGCCACCCCGGCCTGACCCGCATCATGATGCCGGACGACTGGGAAGGTCACCCGCAGCGCAAGGACTACCCGCTCGGCGGCATCCCGGTCGAATACCGCGGCGCCACGATCCCCGCGCCCGACCAGAGGAGGTCGTACGCGTGAGTGACATCGAGCCAGGACGAAGTGAGGTTCACTCGTGAGCACCGGATATGACGAGGCGACCGAGGGCAAGGTCTACTCGGTCACCGGCGCGGACTGGGACGAGGTCGTCAGCGGCGTCCGTGAGTCCGACGACGAGCGGCTGGTCATCAACATGGGCCCGCAGCACCCGTCCACGCACGGCGTGCTGAGGCTGGTCCTGACCCTCGACGGTGAGACGGTCACCGAGGCGCGCGGCGTCATCGGCTACCTGCACACCGGCATCGAGAAGAACCTCGAATACCGCACGTGGACGCAGGGCACCACGTTCGTCACCCGCATGGACTACCTCTCGCCGATCTTCAACGAGACCGCCTACTGCCTGGGCGTCGAGAAGCTGCTCGGCATCGAGGACCGCGTCCCGGACCGGGCGCAGGCCATCCGCGTGATGATGATGGAGCTCAACCGGATCTCCTCGCACCTGGTGGCGATGGGCACGTTCGGCATGGAGCTCGGCGCGACCACGCCCTTCCTGTTCGGCTACCGCGACCGCGAGCTGATCATGGACCTGTTCGAGTACATCACCGGGCTGCGCATGAACCACGCCTACGTCCGCCCCGGCGGCGTCAGCGTGGACCTGCCGGCGGGTGCGGTCGACAAGATCGGCGAGTTCCTCAAGATCATGCCACAGCGGATCAAGGACATCCGCAAGCTGCTCGACGAGAACCCCGTCTACCTGCGCCGCACCAAGGACGTGGGCTACCTCGACCTGACCGGCTGCATGGCCCTGGGTATCACCGGGCCGATCCTCCGCTCGGCCGGACTGCCGTGGGACCTGCGCAAGTCGCAGCCCTACTGCGGCTACGAGACCTACGACTTCGAGGTGGCGACCGAGCGCGGCTGTGACGTGTTCTCCCGCTACCTGGTCCGCATGCGGGAGATGGAGGAGTCGCTCAAGATCGTCGAGCAGGCTCTCGACCGCATCGCCGGGCCGCTCAAGGGCGACCCCGTGATGATCGAGGACAAGAAGATCGGCTGGCCCGCGCAGCTCGCGCTGGGCCCCGACGGCTTCGGCAACTCGCCCGATCACATCGCGCACATCATGGGCAGCTCCATGGAAGCCCTCATCCACCACTTCAAGCTGGTGACCGAGGGATTCCGGGTGCCGGCCGGGCAGGCGTACGCCTCGATCGAGTCGCCCAAGGGCGAGCTCGGCGCGCACGTGGTGAGCGACGGCGGCACCCGCCCCTACCGCGTCCACTTCCGCGAGCCGTCCTTCTGCAACCTGCAGGGCTTCCCCGCCATGGCGGAGGGCGGCCAGGTCGCGGACGTGATCGCCGCGGTGGCATCTATCGACCCCGTCATGGGAGGTGTGGACCGGTGACTTACTCACCGGAAGTCCGAGAGCGTCTCGAACGAGACGCCAAGGAGATCATCGGACGCTATCCGAAGACGCGGTCGGCACTGCTGCCGCTGCTCCACCTCGTGCAGTCCGAAGACGGTCACGTCTCCGACGACGGGCAGGAGTTCTGCGCGGAGATGCTGGGCCTCAGCAAGGCCGAGGTCGTCGGCGTCGCGACGTTCTACACCATGTACAAGCGCAAGCCGGCCGGTGACTACCACGTCGGCGTCTGCATCAACGCGCTGTGCGCCGTCATGGGCGGCGACCAGATCTGGGAAGAGCTGTCGGAGCACACCGGCGTCGGCCACGAGGAGACCACCGCCGACGGCAAGGTCTCGCTCGAGCGCCTCGAGTGCAACGCGGCCTGTGACTTCGCCCCGGTCATGATGGTCAACTGGGAGTTCTTCGACAACCAGACGCCAGAGTCGGCCAAGCAGCTCGTCGACGACCTGCGCGACGGCAAGGACGTCCGGCCGACCAGGGGGCCGAAGAAGCTCTGCACCTTCAAGGAGGCCTCGCGGGTGCTCGCGGGCCTGCCCGACGACCTGGCGGGCGACGGCCCGTCGGCCGCGGGCCCCTCGCTGGAGGGCCTCAAGGTCGCCAAGGCCAACGGATGGAAGGCCCCAGAGGCATGAGCACGACTCTCACCCCGGTCCTGACCGCGAACTGGGACCAGGCCAACTCCTTCACCCTCGCCGGCTACGGCGAGTATGAGGCGGCCAAGAAGGCGCTGGGGATGGACCCCGACGCGGTCATCCAGGCCGTCAAGGACTCGGGCCTGCGCGGCCGCGGCGGCGCGGGCTTCCCGACCGGCATGAAGTGGGGCTTCATCCCCCAGGGTGACGGCAAGCCGCACTATCTCGTCGTCAACGCCGACGAGTCGGAGCCGGGCACCTGCAAGGACATCCCGCTGATGATGGCCAACCCGCACTCGCTGGTCGAGGGCGTCATCATCACCGCCTACGCGATCCGGGCCAACCACGCCTTCATCTACGTACGGGGCGAGGTGCTGCACGTCATCCGGCGGCTGCACGCGGCCGTGCGCGAGGCGTACGAGAAGGGCTACCTCGGCACCGACATCCTCGGCTCCGGCTACGACCTCGAACTCGTCGTGCACAGCGGCGCCGGGGCGTACATCTGTGGCGAGGAGACGGCGCTGCTCGACTCGCTCGAAGGCTTCAGAGGTCAACCGCGGCTCAAGCCCCCGTTCCCGGCCGTGGCGGGCCTGTATGCCTCGCCTACTGTTGTGAACAACGTGGAGTCCGTGGCCAGTGTTCCCTCAATTGTGACCAACGGGGCCGACTGGTTCGCCGGGATGGGCACCGAGAAGTCCAAGGGCTTCGGCATCTTCTCGCTGAGCGGCCACGTCACCCGGCCCGGCCAGTACGAGGCGCCGCTCGGCATCACGCTGCGCGAGCTGCTCGACATGGCGGGCGGGATCCGCGAGGGCCACGAGATCAAGTTCTGGACCCCGGGCGGCTCGTCCACCCCGATCTTCACCGACGAGCACCTGGACGTGCCGCTCGACTTCGAGTCGGTCGGCGCCAAGGGCTCCATGCTCGGCACCCGCGCGTTGCAGATCTTCGACGAGACGACCTGCGTGGTCCGTACGGTGCTGCGCTGGACGGAGTTCTACGCCCACGAGTCGTGCGGCAAGTGCACGCCGTGCCGCGAGGGCACCTACTGGCTCAAGCAGGTGCTCAAGCGCCTGGAGAAGGGCCAGGGCACCGAGGAGGACCTGTCCACGATCACCGACATCGCGGACAACATCCTGGGCCGCTCGTTCTGCGCGCTCGGTGACGGCGCGACGAGCCCGATCCACTCCTCGGTGAAGTACTTCCGCGACGAGTACCTCAAGCACTTCGAGGTCGGCGGCTGCCCGTTCGACGCGAAGAAGTCCACTCTCTGGGGTGACCAGTGACAACAACCGCCGTAGAGACCAGCCTGGTGACCCTGAGCATCGACGGGTTCCAGGTCAGCGTCCCGAAGGGCACCCTGATCATCAGGGCGGCAGAGCTGCTGGGCATCCAGATCCCGCGCTTCTGCGACCACCCGCTGCTCGACCCGGCGGCCAACTGCCGCCAGTGCCTGGTCGACATCCCCGACGCCGGCAACGGCCGCGGCTTCCCCAAGCCGCAGCCGTCCTGCGCGATCGAGGTCGCCGAGGGCATGGTGGTGCAGACCCAGCTCACCTCGCCGGTCGCCGAGAAGGCGCAGCGCGGGGCGATGGAGCTGCTGCTCATGAACCACCCGCTGGACTGCCCGGTCTGCGACAAGGGCGGCGAGTGCCCCCTGCAGAACCAGGCGATGTCCAACGGCCAGGGCGAGTCCAGGTTCCAGGAGCAGAAGCGGACCTTCCCCAAGCCGCTGCCGCTGTCCTCGCAGGTCCTGCTCGACCGCGAGCGCTGCGTCCAGTGCGCCCGCTGCATCCGCTTCTCCGACCAGATCGCCGGCGACCCGTTCATCGACTTCTTCGAGCGCGGGGCCAAGGAGCAGGTGGGTGTCGCCGACGGCAAGCCGTTCGACTCCTACTTCTCCGGTAACACGGTGCAGATCTGCCCGGTCGGCGCGCTGACCGGTGCCGCCTACCGGTTCCGGGCCAGGCCGTTCGACCTGGTCTCCACGCCGAGCGCGTGCGAGCACTGCGCCTCCGGCTGCAGCCTGCGCACCGACCACCGGCGCGGCCGGGTCACCCGCCGCCTGGCCGGCAACGACCCGCAGGTCAACGAGGAATGGAACTGCGACAAGGGCCGCTGGGCGTTCTCCTACGCCACGCAGCCCGACCGGCTCAAGACGCCGCTGGTACGCAACCAGGACGGCGTGCTCGAACCCGCCTCGTGGCCCGAGGCGCTCAGCGTCGCGGCCCGCGGCCTGGCCGCCGCGCGCGGCAGGGCCGGGGTGCTGGTGGGCGGCCGGGTCACGGTCGAGGACGCCTACGCCTACGCCAAGTTCGCCCG
This sequence comes from Nonomuraea sp. NPDC049129, assembly GCF_040648495.1. Taxonomy (NCBI): domain Bacteria; kingdom Bacillati; phylum Actinomycetota; class Actinomycetes; order Streptosporangiales; family Streptosporangiaceae; genus Nonomuraea; species Nonomuraea sp. NPDC049129. The sequence continues at coordinate 317,777 of NZ_JBEZDU010000008.1, forward strand.
GGTCGCCCTCGGCAGCAACGACATCGATTTCCGCGCCAGGCCGCACTCCGCCGAGGAGGCGCAGTTCCTGGCCCACGCCGTGGCCGGCAGGGGCATCGAGGTTTCCTACAGTGACCTCGAGAGCGCCCCTGCCGTGCTGCTCGTCGGGTTCGAGCCCGAGGACGAGTCGCCGATCGTCTTCCTGCGCCTGCGCAAGGCGTGGATGAAGAAGGGCCTGAAGGTCACGGCGATCGCTCCGTTCGCCACCAACGGCCTGGCCAAGATGGGCGGCACGCTCATCCGCACCGCGCCGGGCGCGGAGGCCGACGCGATCGGCGAGCTGGTCGGCTCGCTGGCCGAGGGCACGATCGTGCTCGCCGGTGAGCGGCTGGCCACTGTTCCGGGTGCCCTGTCCGCCCTCGTACGCCTCAGCACCGCGTCGGGCGCCAAGCTCGCCTGGGTTCCGCGCAGGGCCGGCGAGCGGGGCGCGATCGAGGCGGGCGCGCTGCCGAACCTGCTGCCCATCGGCCGCCCGGTCGGCGACGAGATCGCCAGGGCCGAGGTCGCCAGGGCGTGGAACGTCGGCTCGCTGCCCGACGCGCCGGGTCGCGACACCACGGGCATGCTCCTCGCGGCGCTGGAGGGCAAGCTCGACGCGCTGGTCGTGGCCGGTGTCGACCCCTACGACCTGGCCGATCCCGCCGCGGCGCTGGCCGCGCTGGAGAACACCCCGTTCATCGTCAGCCTGGAGATCCGCGCCAGTGCGGTCACCGACCGGGCCGACGTGGTCCTGCCGGTCGCCGCCGTGCAGGAGAAGGGCGGCACGTTCGTCAACTGGGAGGGCAGGGGCCGCTCGTTCGGGGCCCCGCTCAGGGTGCCCGGCCTGCAGAGCGACCTGGCCGTGATCAGCAACCTGGCCGACCGGATGGACGTCCACCTGGGCCTGCCCGACGCCGCGGCCGCCCGCCGCGAGCTGAGCGCGATGGGCTCCTGGCGCGGCACGCGCGTCGCCGCCCCCAGCACCGCCACCCGCTCGCAGCTCGCGCCGCGGACCGGCGAGGCGCTGCTGGCCAGCTGGCACCTGCTGCTCGACGACGGCCGCCTGCAGGACGGCGAGCCGTACCTCGCGGGCACCGCCCGGCCGGCTGAAGCGCTGGTCTCGGAGGCCACCGCGGCGGAGATCGGCGTCGTCGACGGCGGCAAGCTGGTCGTCGGCGGTCAAGGACCCAACGCGGTCACGTTGCCGGTGCGCGTCGCCGACCTGCCGGACCGGGTGGTCTGGGTGCCGGCGAACTCCGGCGGCTGCTCGGTCACGCGCGATCTCGGCGCGGCGGCCGGCGACATCGTCACGATCGGGAGCGCCTCATGATCCCTGTTCTCCTGACTGATCCGACTCTTGCCGATTTCGGCAAGGATCCGCTCTGGATCACCATCATCAAGGCAGTGATGCTGTTCGCCTTCCTGATGCTCTGCATCCTGTTCGGCGTCTGGTTCGAACGGAAGCTGATCTCCAGGATGCAGAACCGCTTCGGCCCCAACCGGGCGGGCAAGTTCGGCCTGCTCCAGTCGGTGGCCGACGGCATCAAGATGGGCCTGAAGGAAGACCTCTTCCCGCGGACCGTCGACAAGCTGCTCTACCTGATGGCCCCGGTCATCATGGTGATCCCGGCCTTCCTGGCCTTCTCGATCACCCCGTTCGGGCCGATGGTCAACCTGTTCGGCGTGCGGACGCCGCTGCAGCTGGTCGACCTGCCGGTGGCCGTGCTGTTCATGCTGGCCATGGGTGCCATCTCGGTCTACGGCGTGGTGCTGGCCGGCTGGTCGTCGCGCTCGCCGTACGCGCTGCTGGGCGGGCTCCGGTCGGCGGCGCAGGTGGTCTCGTACGAGATCGCGATGGGTCTGTCGTTCGTCGGCGTGTTCCTGTTCGCGGGGACGCTGTCGACATCGGAGATCGTCAAGTCGCAGGCGACCGGCGGCGAGCTGTGGGGCATGTCGATGCCCTCCTGGTACGTCGTCCTGCTGCTGCCGTCGTTCCTGATCTACGTGTTCTGCGCCTTCGGTGAGGCCGCGCGTATCCCGTTCGACCTGCCCGAGGGCGAGGGCGAGCTGGTCGGCGGCTTCCAGACCGAGTACTCCTCGTCGCTGAAGTTCGCGCTGATCATGATGGGCGAATACCTGCACACCTTCGTCGCCTCGGCGATGGCCATCACGCTGTTCCTCGGCGGCTGGCGGGCACCGTTCCCGATCACGTGGTTCTGGGCCGGCGCGAACGAGGGCTGGTGGCCGCTGCTGTGGTTCTTCGTCAAGTTCGTGCTGGTCTTCTGCTTCGTGGTGTGGGTGCGGGCCTCGCTGCCGCGCGTCCGCTACGACCAGCTCATGTCGCTGGGGTGGAAGGTTCTCATCCCGGTCAACCTGGCGTGGATCATGCTGGTCGCCACGATCCGGACCGTCATGTACGTCAAGAACGGCGAAGCCGGCTTCCAGGGCAGCCTGGCACCCGTCATGGTGGTCGCGGTGGTCGTCATCGTCGGCGCGCTCGCCATCTGGGCCCGGTTCGACACCGTGAACCAGCGCCGCAAGGAAGCGAAGAAGGCGGAGGTCGAGGCGGAGTTCGAGGAGCTGTCCAACGAGCCAACGGCCGGTGGCTTCCCTGTGCCGCCGCTCGACCTGCCGCACTACCACGGGGTGCAGCACAAGGAGATTCCCAGTGGGACTAACTGATTGGCTGAACCCCGTCAAGGGCTTCGGGGTCACCTTCCACACGATGTTCAAGAAGCCCGTCACGGTGAACTACCCGGAGGAGAAGAGGCCTACGGCGCCTCGCTTCCACGGGCGGCACCAGCTCAACCGCTGGCCTGACGGGCTGGAGAAGTGCGTCGGCTGCGAGCTGTGCGCCTGGGCGTGCCCGGCCGACGCCATCTACGTGGAAGGTGCCGACAACACCGACGCGGAGCGCTTCTCGCCGGGTGAGCGTTACGGCCGCACCTACCAGATCAACTATCTGCGGTGCATTCTCTGCGGTCTGTGCATCGAGGCGTGCCCGACCCGGGCCCTCACGATGACCAACGAGTACGAGCTGGCCGACACCAACCGCGAGAGCCTCATCTTCACCAAGGAGATGCTTCTCGCGCCCCTGACCCAGGGGATGGAGCAGCCTCCGCACCCCATGCGGCTCGGGGACACCGAAGAGGACTACTACCGGCTGGGACGGACCAATGGGTGAGACCATTACCTTCTGGGTGCTCGCCGTCGTATCCGTCGGTGCGGCACTCGGCATGGTGTTCAACCGGAAGGCCGTCTACTCGGCGCTGATGCTCGGCACCGTGATGCTCTGCCTCGCGGTCCTCTACGCGGTGCAGGACGCGCCCTTCCTGGCCGCGGTGCAGATCATCGTCTACACCGGCGCCGTCATGATGCTCTTCCTGTTCGTGCTCATGCTGGTCGGCGTCGACTCGTCCGACTCGCTGGTGGAGACGCTGCGGGGCCAGCGCTTCTGGGCCGCGATCGCCGCCGTCGGCTTCGCCGCGCTGGTCATCCTGGCCATCGGCAACGCCGTCTTCGCCAAGGAGGCCGGGCTGGCCTCGGCGATCGGGCAGGCCGGTTACATCCGCTCGCTGGCGCTGCTGCTCTTCACGAAGTACGTCTTCGCCTTCGAGATCACCTCGGCGCTGCTGATCACCGCCGCGCTCGGTGCGATGGTGCTGGCACACCGCGAGCGGCTGACCGTACGGCCTTCGCAGAAGGACCTGTCCCGCGCCCGGTTCCTCGGCGATCGCCCGTCGCCGCTGCCCGGACCCGGCACCTACGCCAGGAGCAACGCCATCGACATGCCGGCGCTGCTGCCCGACGGCTCGGTCGCGGAGAGCTCGGTCAACCGCTACATCGCGCGGTTCGACGTCGAGCAGGGTCATCTGCCCGAGGATCCGAAGCTCGCCGAGGCCATCAAGCACAGGGCCGCCGTCGAGTCGGCTGAGGAGGAGTCCAAGTGACCACTCATTACCTCGTCCTGTCGGGCCTGCTGTTCGCCATCGGCGCGATGGGCGTGCTGATCCGGCGCAACGCGATCGTGGTGTTCATGTGCGTCGAGCTCATGCTCAACGCCTGCAACCTCGCGTTCGTCGCCTTCGCCAGGCAGAACGGCAACCTCGAGGGCCAGATCATCGCGTTCTTCGTGATGGTGGTGGCCGCGGCCGAGGTCGTGGTCGGCCTGGCCATCATCGTGACGATCTTCCGAACCCGCAGGTCCGCGTCGGTAGACGACGCCAACCTGCTGAAGTACTAGAGGTGACTGGTGGAATCTCCTGTTGAGATCGTCCAGCACACCGCCGGCGGCATGATCGGGGCCTCTTGGCTGATGATCGCCTTCCCGTTGCTGGGTGCGGCGATCCTGCTGATCCTCGGACGCATGACGAACCGGTGGGGCCATCTGCTGGGCGTGGCCATGTCCCTCGCCTCGTTCGTCGTGGCGGTGCTGACCTTCCTTGAGATCATCGGCCTACCGGCTGAACAGCGCCGTCAGGCCGTACATCTGTATGAGTTCATTCCCGGCATGGTCGACATGGGGTTGCTGATCGACCCGCTGTCGATCAGCTTCGCGCTGCTGATCACCGGTGTCGGATCGCTGATCCACATCTACTCGATCGGCTACATGTCGCACGACGCCGAGCGGCGCCGGTTCTTCTCCTATCTGAACCTCTTCGTCGCCGCGATGCTCCTGCTGGTGCTGGCCGACAACTACGTCGGGCTGTTCATCGGCTGGGAGGGCGTGGGCCTGGCCTCGTACCTGCTCATCGGGTTCTGGCAGTTCAAGCCCTCGGCGGCGGTCGCGGCCAAGAAGGCGTTCGTCGTCAACCGCGTCGGTGACTTCGGCCTGCTGGTCGGGATGTTCATCATCCTGGCCACGTTCCACACGCTGACCTTCAGCGACTTGGGCGCGCAGATCGCCAAGAGCCCGCCGTCCGGCGGCGCGATCACCGCGATCGGCCTGCTACTGCTCCTCGGCGCCTGCGGTAAGTCGGCGCAGCTCCCGCTGCAGTCGTGGTTGCTGGACGCGATGGAGGGCCCGACCCCGGTCTCGGCCCTCATCCACGCCGCGACCATGGTCACCGCCGGGGTCTACCTGGTGGTCCGCTCCGGTGCGTTCTTCTTCCCGCCGGACTCGGCGCAGGCGCTCGCAGTCTCGATCGTCGGCGCGGCCACGCTGCTGGCCGGTGCCATCATCGGTTGCGCGAAGGACGACATCAAGAAGGGCCTGGCCGGCTCGACGATGTCGCAGATCGGCTACATGATGCTCGGCGCGGGCCTCGGCCCGGCGGGCTACGCCTTCGCGATCGGGCACCTGATCACGCACGGCTTCTTCAAGGCCGACATGTTCCTTGGTGCCGGTTCGGTCATGCATGGCATGAACGACGAAGTGAACATGCGGAAGTACGGCGGGCTGCGCAAGTACATGCCGGTGACCTTCGTGACGTTCTTCATCGGCTACCTGGCGATCATCGGGTTCCCGCTGCTGTCCGGATATTTCACGAAGGACGGCATCATCGAGACCGCCGTGGAACACAACCAGGTGCTTGGCTGGCTGGCCGTGCTGGGGGCGGGCATCACCGGCTTCTACATGTCGCGGATGGTCTTCATGACCTTCTTCGGGGAGAAGCGCTGGGAGAAGGATGCGCACCCGCACGAGTCGCCAGCCGTCATGACCTGGCCGCTGATCATCCTGTCGATCGGCTCGATCTTCCTGGGTGGCTACCTGATCCTCAGCAACACGCTGATGAAGTTCTTGGGTCCGGCCGTGGGTCTGCCCGAGGAGCTGCCGACCTTCCACTGGACCAGCGTCCCCGGTCTCGCCACGCTGGCGCTGGTCGCTGTCGGGGCGGGCTTCGCGTGGGTCAGGTACGGCAGGGCCGAGGTGCCCGCCGTGGCGCCGCGCGGCTCCTTCCTCACCACGTTCGCCCGTCGTGACCTCTACGGCGACGCGCTCAACGAGTCCCTGTTCATGCGCCCCGGCCAGTGGCTGACCCGCTTCGCGGTGTACTTCGACAACCGCGGCATCGACGGGCTGGTCAACGGCCTGGCGGCGGGCATCGGCGGGACCTCGGGGCGTCTCAGGCGGATCCAGACGGGCTTCGCCAGATCCTACGCGCTGTCCATCCTGTTCGGTGCTGCCCTCCTGGCAGGCGCCCTGCTCCTCGTTGGGAACATCTGATGTCACCCTGGCTCCCGATACTCATGGCGGTGCCCGTCCTGGGCGCCATCGTGGTGGCCCTGCTTCCCAAGGGCAGTGACAAGCTGGCCAAGCAGGCCACGCTGCTGGTGTCCCTGGTCGTGCTGGCGCTGACGCTCGTGATGGCGGTCCAGTTCAAGACGGGCGGCCCCAGGTTCCAGTTCCAGGCGGTCTACGACTGGATCCCGAGCTTCGGCGTGAAGTTCGGGGTCGGCGTCGACGGCATCGCGCTCGTGCTGATCGCGCTGTCGGCGGTGCTGGTGCCGATCGTGGTGCTCGCCTCCTGGCACGACGCCGACGGCACGCAGAGCGCCGACGGCACGCTGATCACCCCGAAGCGGTCGGTCAAGACGTACTTCTCGCTGCTGCTGGTGCTGGAAGCGATGATGATCGGTGTCTTCGCGGCGACCGACATCTTCCTGTTCTACGTCTTCTTCGAAGCCATGCTGATCCCGATGTACTTCATGATCGGGTCGTACGGCGGCGTGCAGCGGTCGTACGCGGCCGTCAAGTTCCTGCTGTACTCGCTGTTCGGCGGCCTGCTCATGCTGGTCGCGGTCATCGCGCTGTACGTGGTCGCGGGCAAGGGCACGTTCATGTTCCCCGAGCTCGTCGGCGTCATCCAGGACCCCGCGACGCAGAAGTGGCTGTTCGCCGGCTTCTTCATCGCCTTCGCGATCAAGGCGCCGCTCTGGCCGGTGCACACCTGGCTGCCCGACGCGGCCGCGCAGGCTCCGGCCGGCGCCGCCGTGCTGCTCGTGGGCGTGCTCGACAAGGTCGGTACGTTCGGCATGCTCCGCTTCTGCCTGGAGCTGTTCCCCGACGCGGCCAAGGCGTTCACGATGCCGATCGTGGTCCTCGCGGTCATCAGCATCATCTACGGCGCGATCGTGGCCATCGGGCAGACCGACATGAAGCGGCTCATCGCCTACACGTCGATCTCGCACTTCGGCTTCATCGTGATGGGCGTGTTCGCCATGTCGCAGGTGTCGCAGTCCGGTGCCGCGCTCTACATGGTCAACCACGGCTTCGCCACCGGCGCGCTGTTCCTGGCCGCCGGGTTCCTCATCGCCCGGCGCGGCTCGCCGCACATCGCCGACTACGGAGGCGTCCAGAAGGTCGCCCCGCTGCTCGCGGGCTTCTTCCTGATCGCCGGTCTGGCCGGGCTCTCGCTGCCGGGGCTGTCGTCGTTCGTCAGCGAGTTCATGGTGATGATCGGCACCTACACCAGCTCCGCCTTCGGGTCCGGTGCGCTCGCGGTCGCGGCGATCGTCTCGGCGCTGGCCGTGATCCTGGCCGCCGTCTACATCCTGTGGATGGTGCAGCGGGCGCTCAACGGGCCGACCGCCGAGCCGGTGAAGGCCTTCAAGGACCTGAACGTGCGCGAGATCGTCGTCCTGGCGCCGCTCATCGCGCTGATCATCGGCTTCGGCTTCTTCCCCAAGCCGCTGCTCGACGTGATCAACCCCACGGTCACCCAGACGCTGGTCAACGTGAAAGTGGACAACCCGGCTATCGCTGAGAAGGGGGCCGGCCAGTGAACGACGCTGTCGTGGCGCCGACCATCGAATACGGCACGCTGGCGCCGATGCTGCTGGTCTTCGGCGCGGCCGTCGTCGGTGTGCTCGTAGAGGCGTTCGCGCCGCGCTACATGCGCAAGTCGATCCACGTACCCCTCACCCTGCTGTCCCTGGCCGGCGCGTTCGCGCTGGTCATCGTGCAGGTGCTCAAGGGCGCCGTGCCGACGGCGCCGGTCGCCATGGGCGCGGTCGCGGTCGACGGACCCTCGCTGTTCATCTGGGGCGTCATCCTCGTCCTGTCGTTCGTCTGCGTGCTGATGATCAACGACGAGGGCCACTTCGTCGCCTCGGCGGCGGCCGTGCCGGGCAGCGCCGACGAGGAGGAGGCCGAGGCCGCCGGTGGCTCGCACACCGAGGTCTACCCGCTGGTCCTGTTCGCGGTGGGCGGCATGCTGCTCTTCCCCGCCTCGCACGACCTGCTGACCATGTTCGTCGGCCTTGAGGTCATGTCGCTGCCGCTGTACCTGCTGTGCGGCCTGGCCCGCCGGCGCCGCCTGCTGTCGCAGGAGGCGTCGATGAAGTACTTCCTGCTCGGCGCGTTCTCCTCGGCCTTCTTCCTGTACGGCACGGCCATGATCTACGGCTACGCCGGGACCGTGTCGTTCACCGGCATCAACAAGGCTCTGGCCACCGGCTCGCTGCTCGACCCGATCCTGCTGCTCGGAGTCTCGCTGCTCGGCGTCGGCCTGCTGTTCAAGATCGGCGCGGCGCCGTTCCAGGCGTGGAAGCCGGACGTCTACCAGGGCGCTCCGACGCCCATCACCGCGCTCATGGCCTCCGGCACGCTGGTCGCGGCCGTGGGCGCCGTGCTGCGGGTGTTCTGGGTGGCGCTGGGCAACCTGGACTGGGACTGGCGTCCGGTCATGTGGGCCGTGGCGGCTCTGACGATGGTGGTCGGCGCGATCCTGGCGATCACGCAGACCGACATCAAGCGCATGCTGGCCTACTCCTCGATCGCGCACGCGGGCTTCCTGCTGATCGGCGTCATGGCCACGTTCGACAAGAGCGCGCAGAACGCCAAGTCGCTGTCAGCGATCATGTTCTACCTGCTCGTCTACAGCATCACCACGGTCGGCGCCTTCGCGGTGGTCACGATGGTCCGCGACCCCGGCGGCGAGGCGGGCCACCTGTCGCGCTGGGCCGGGCTGGGCAAGCGCTCGCCGATCCTGGCGGGCATCTTCGCGTTCTTCCTGCTGGCCTTCGCCGGCATCCCGCTGACCAGCGGCTTCTTCGGCAAGTACGCCGTGTTCGCCGCCGCGCTGGCCAGTGGGTCCGAGGCCGGTGACTCGCTCGGGGGCTGGATGACCGGGCTGGTCGTGCTGGGCGTCGTCGCCTCCGCGATCGCCGCGTTCTTCTACGTGCGCGTCATCGTCCTGATGTTCTTCAGCGACCCGGCGGCCGACGGCCCCTCGATCGCGGTGCCCAGTATGGGGACCGTGGCCGTCATCGCCATCGCGCTGCTGATTACGGTAGGAGTCGGGCTCTTCCCGCAGCCCATGCTCGACCTCGCCAACCAGGCTGCATCCGGCCTGTTCATCAGATAAGGGGATCTGTATGTCCGCGCCTCCCGTGGTTGACCTTCCCATTGAGGACGAACGGTTGGCGCAGGACGTGGCCAACGGACTGGCCGCCGTCGAGAAGCTGCTGCGTTCGTCGGTGGAGAGCGAGGACGCCTTCGTCACGGAGGCGTCCAAGCACCTCATCGAGGCCGGGGGCAAGCGCTTCCGTACGCTGATGGTGCTGCTGGCGGCCCAGTTCGGGGATCCGTCGGCGCCGGGTGTCGTGCCCGGCGCCGTGGTCATCGAGCTGACCCATCTCGGGTCGCTCTACCACGACGACGTCATGGACGAGGCTCCGGTACGCCGGGGTTCGCCGTCGGCCAACGCCCGGTGGGACAACACCGTGGCCATCCTCACCGGTGACTATCTGTTCGCCCAGGCGTCCGACCTCCTGGCCGACCTCGGGCCGGAGCTCATCCGCGTACAGGCCCAGACCTTCTCCCGCCTCGTGCAGGGTCAGATCCGCGAGACCATCGGGCCGCGCGGCGAAGAGGACCCGGTGGCGCACTACATCAGCGTGCTCGCGGACAAGACGGGGTCCCTGATCGCGGCCTCCGGCCGGTTCGGGGCGCTGCTGTCCGGGGCGCCTTCCGACGTCGAGGAGCGGCTCAGCCGGGCGTGCGAGGCCGTCGGGGTGGCCTGGCAACTGGGGGACGACCTGCTCGACGTGGCGTCCACCTCGACGGAGTCGGGCAAGACGCCTGGGACGGATCTTCGGGAGGGTATCCGGACGCTGCCGGTGCTCTACGCTCTGGCCTCGGACCCGTCCTCGCGGCTGGCGGAGTTGCTGTCGGGGCCGGTGGCCGAGTCGGACCTGGACGAGGCGCTGACGCTGCTGCGGGCGCACCCGGCCATGGGACAGGCGCGGGCCGAGCTGGATGCCTGGGTGAACCGGGCTCGTACCGACCTTTCCAGCCTCCCAGACATCCCCGCCAAGAACGCATTTTTGGCGCTATGTGACTACGTTGTCGAGCGTTCTGGGTGATCTCCGGATCGCGGCCCGTGTGGCGCGGGCCGTACGGATGCTGTCGTAAGTGAAGACGGCCAGGGCCAGCCACACGATCGAGAACCCGATCCAGCGGCTGGCCGGCATCGTCTCCTTCGCCACCAGCACCCCGCACAGGAACTGCAGGACCGGCGCGATGTACTGAAGCAAGCCGATCGTGCTGAGCGGCACCCGAATGGCGGCGGCGGTGAAGCACAGCAGCGGCACCGCCGTGATCACGCCCGCCCCGACCAGGAGCGCCGCGTGGCCGAGCCCCTCGGTTCCGAACGTGGACTGCCCGGTCAGGCTGAGATAGAGGATGTAGCCCAGCGCGGGGGTGAGCAGCACCAGGGTCTCGACGGTGAGGCTCTCGGCCGCGCCCACGTTCGCCTGCTTCTTGACCAGCCCGTACAGACCGAAGCTGACGGCCAGCGCGAGCGCGATCCACGGCGGCCGGCCGTAGTCGATGGTCAGCACGAGCACGGCGAGTGTCCCGAACCCCACCGCCACCCACTGCAGCCGCCTGAGGCGCTCCTTGAGCAGCACAACCCCGAACAACACGCTGATCAGCGGATTGATGAAGTACCCCAGGGCGCTCTCGACCACCTGACCGGCGTTGACGGCATAGATGTACACGCCCCAGTTGACGGTGACGATCACGGCGGCCAGCGTCAGCAGCGCGAGCTTCCTGGGCTCCTTGAGCAGCTCTCTCATCCAGGACCAGTGGCGCCGCACGGCCAGCACCACCAGGACCGCGACCAGTGACCAGGCCATGCGGTGCGCGAGGATCTCAACGGCTCCTGACGGCTTGAGCAGCGGCCAGTACAGGGGGAACAATCCCCACATCGTGTAGGCGGCAGCCCCGAACAGCACACCGCGCCTCAGGTCAGGCATGTAGTCCAGTTTCGGGCATTACCACCTTTAAACACAAATGCGTATTGCTGTACGGAAATATGTAGGACTGCTAAAAGGTAGCGGGGCTGTCCGGGGGTGGCTCGGTGGGTTGGCTGTTCGGCGGCGACAAGACATCGATGGTCAGTCCCGCTGACGCTCTGACCGGGCGTTCCACGGAGATGCCGGTCCCGGCGCGACACGCGATCCTGGACGCGCCCCTGGCCCCGACGTACCCCGTGGGCACGGAGATCGCCGACTTCGGCCTGGGCTGCTTCTGGGGCGCCGAGCGCGTCTTCTGGCAGGTTCACGACCCGACGCAGAGCATGCGCCAGGGCAACGACGCCGGCACCCAGTACCGCTCGGCGATCTACTGGCGCTCGCCGGAGCAGCAGAAGGCGGCGGAGGCGTCGCGGGAGGCGTACCAGGAGGTCCTGAAGAGGCCGGGCTACGGCGAGATCGCCACGGATGCTTCCGCGTCTGCGTCGCCGCGAAGCGCGATCTCCGGTAAGCGGCCCTGTTCATGGACAGATTCTATGGTCGGCGAACGATATCGGATCTTGTGGCCTCGAGTATGGTCCATTGCTCGCCGGTCAGCCCGTAGAGCGGAGTGAGATCCTTGAGATCGCTCGCATTGGGAATAACCTGCGCTCGTTCAAACCCCTCAAGCGCCCATGTGGATATTCCCGTTCGCGCACTAACCTGGTTTATCGACAGCCCGCTTTTTGGTCGAGCGCTGCGAAGTGCCTCCGCGAGTTGCCCCTTGGGGCCTGGCGGGAGCGTGATCGGATTGGAGGCTACCGGGCGGGGTGCGTTGTCTGTGTTCCCCTCTGCGCGGGAGGAGCCCGCGACGGCCGCGACACCGCCTGATAGGAGAACAAAGCCGATGATCAGAGCTACGAGCACGATCGCGCCTGAGGAGTCGGAGTCGGTGGTGTCGGCGGTGGGGGAGTTTCGAGTGTGAGCCCTCACTCGTGTCCGCTTGCCGCTTTTGAGATATCGCCAATGCGATCTGACGGAAACCATGGAGCGAGGTTAAGCGGCGGCTCCGACAGAATTAGCCGGCAGGCAGCAGAGGGCTAGCAAAATGGCGCTCGGCAGAACGCTCTCCTTACTTTACGGAGACCGTGCCTAGTGTTATAGGGCAGCCTTTTTGGCGGTTTTACGAGTGGCGACTATGGGGAGATCGAGGGAGTGGTCGTCTAATGCGCTCGCCCGGTGCTGCTGCGCAAATGGTTACGGGGGAGGTTTCAAGCCATTTTGCCGGCGTTCGTTGCCCTGATCTCGGCCTCCAGGTGCCTAACCAGCTCTTCCATAGTCTTTCCGCAGCGAACGTTGTTGAGGTTGCTGCTCTGTGGGACCAGGCTCACGCGGATGGCCGTCCAACCACCGGCCAGGTCATAGATCTGCCACCCAGGGAAGCGCCTGACCACCTGCTCCAAGGTCACCGGCACGGCTGTGCTCCATCGATCATCGGTGAGAGTGGGTGAGACCTGCGCACCTCTGCGTAGCGGAAGGCGACGCGGTGGGCTGCTCTTCCGGGCTCCAGGAGTGGGTGGCAGGCGTAGACGGCGCGCTTCCGGTTCGGTTCCCAGCCTGTACGCCACCAGAACCCGTCATGGTGGCACCAGACGATGAGTCCGACCCACACCGAGACGAGTGCGATCCCGTAGCCGTCGTGTACGTCGCTAAGGATGTTGAGGTGCCTCAACTCCCGCCGCAACTGCTCGGCAGCGTCCAGCGATGTGGCGACCTCAGGGTCGGACAGCGCGTGCTGTGGGTACATCCACCTACCTCCAGTGACGGCGGTACCAGTGAGTCCAAGTGAAGCCGGGCGGACGGGACCTTTGAACTGCGCCGGAGCCCATCGTCGGGACGTGTTGGGTTACCGAGAAACGTCCCTGGATGGACTTGAAACGTCCCGGGGTGTTCGCGTCCACTGGAGTGCGTGAACGAGCGACTACGCACAGCGATGCTCCGTCATGGTGTGGGCATGGAAGACCTGGCTGAGACGTGTGGCGTCGAGCCGAAGACGGTGGAGCGGTGGATCAACACCGGTCGGGTCCCGCACCGCCGGCACCGGTGGGCGGCTGCGAAGTTGCTTACTGCCGACGAGACCTACCTGTGGCCCGACGTGCTGGAAAGCAGCCAGGAGCGCCGAGGCAGGGCGAACCGGTCGGAGCTGGTCGAGGTCTTCCCCGATCGCGCCAGCGTGCCACGCGAACTGTGGCTGCGACTTCTCAGCGATGCTCAGGAGAAGGTGGACGTGCTGGTCTTCTCAGGGACGTTCTACGCCCAGACGCAGCCCAAGATCGCACGGTTGCTCAGAGAGACGGTGGAACGTGGTGTCGCGATCAGGTTGTGCTTCGGTGATCCCAACGCTCAGCCCGTCGACACGCGTGACCATGAAGAGGGTCTCGGGGGGACGCTGGCCGCCAAGATACGCTCATCCCTGACCTACTACCGGGCGCTGCCCGACCTGGATGGCTGCGAGATGCGGCTGCACTCCACCACGTTGTATGCCTCACTGTTCCGCTACGACGACGACATCCTGGTCAACCCACACGCGTGCGGTGAACCAGCGTCGGCCAACCCGACCTTCCACTTTCGCCGCCTCGACGGCGGGACGATAGCGGACCACTACATGTCATCGTTCGAGCGCGTCTGGGCCGAGGCAGTGCCGTGGTCCGGCGCGAAGATCTGAAAGGCAGCTCATGGGGCGAGTCGAGCACTGGAACGACCCGGACGCGCCGAAGGCGAACAGCCTGGTACCCGCCTGCGGGACGGTCACGGTGGACGACGCGGGGCGCATCCTGATGCAGTGCCGACGCGACACCGGTCAGTGGGCTCTGCCCATGGGCAAGATGGAGATCGGGGAGACACCGTCTCAGTGCGCCGTGCGGGAGACCGAAGAGGAGACTGGCGTCCGCGTCGAGCCGGTGGGCATCCTGGGCATCTACTCCGACCCTGGTCACATCGTGGCCTACACCGATGGCGAGATCCGGCAGGAGTACGAGGTGATGCTGATCGCCCGCCCGGTCGGTGGTCGGCCGGGGGCCAACGATGAGGCCAGCGACGTGCGCTGGGTGGCCCCTGGTGATCTTCATTCGCTGGACATCCACCCCACGCAATGGCGACAGCTCAACGACTACCTAGAGCGCGCCTACCCCCACGTAGATTGACCTCTGGTCAGTAGGGTCGCCGGTGGCGCCGGGCAGACGGCGGCCAGTTCGTCGGGATGGTTGAGACGCATGCGGCGGACGCGGAGTCGACGCGAATTCGCTGCGGTCCGCTGAGGCAGGATCGACATCGGCACGGCGAGGTGGTCCTCGGCGTGAGCCGCGGTCGCGGCCAGCGTGGCGATGTCACGCCTGATGTTCGCCACGATCTCGGTCAGCGCCTGCCGCAGCTGCGGCTCGGGAGCGTCCAGCAGATCGGCGATCTGGCGCAGTGGCAGGCCGAGCCGCGGCCGGGCTGGTGATGGCCGCTCGCCCGGCCGAGACGTCAAGGCCGTATCTGGTCACGCTGGCCGGCGCCGGGCTGACCGGTCTGCTTCATGACGCCGGAAACCTGGCACTGACTCAGCTGGCCGCCCCAGCCGACGCCTACAGGGACCGACGGCCCTACGGGGGCACTGGAACAGCTCGGGCACGCGCTCCACATGCCCATCATGATCTGATCCGGGGTTCTGGGCCGGCGGTATCTGCGCACCACGACCGACGGCTGAACGGGGTCAGCCCTCCGTGCGGGCGGGCAGCCGCCATCCCGGACGCGGGAAGTGGCAGGTGTAGCCGTTCGGGTAATGCTGCAGGTAGTCCTGGTGCTCGGGCTCGGCCTCCCAGAAGGGGCCGACCGGCTCCACCTCGGTGACGACCTTGCCCGGCCAGAGTCCGGAGGCGTCCACATCGGCGATCGTGTCCTCGGCGATCCGCTTCTGCTCGTCGTCCACGTAGTAGATCGCCGAACGGTAGCTGAGACCGATGTCGTTGCCCTGGCGATTCTTGGTGCTCGGGTCGTGGATCTGGAAGAAGAACTCCAGGATCGCGCGGTAATCGGTCGTCTCGGGGTCGAAGAGGATCTCGATGGCCTCCGCGTGCGTCCCGTGGTTACGGTACGTCGCGTTCGGCACGTCACCCCCGGTGTATCCGACCCGGGTCGCCGTCACACCCGGAAGGCGGCGGATCAGCTCTTCCATCCCCCAGAAGCATCCGCCTGCCAGCACGGCCCTCTGCGTCTGCGTAGCCATGACGACCCCCTCCACGATCTCTCAGCTCGGTCGCTTGGGCACCACCGGCATCCCATGCCTGCCCGCTCTTCTCAACGCGCGAGGGTTCCGAGCGATTCCGTGCCCGCGCGGCCGCAAGCCACGGACAAGGAGCCGGCGCGGTGGGTCGCGGCACCGGCAATCCGCACGGTCTCTCCGTCACGGTGAACGGCCATCCGAAAATTCGCTGGCCGTCTGAGCCGTCCGCCCTCACGCTTGTACCCCATGGAACAACCGCAACGCGGGATCCGTGCCGCCTATTCGGACTCAACGATCACCGTCTACCAGGCGTACGACCCGGAAATCGGCCTGCCCGCCATCCGCGACGGCCGTTTCCCTGCCGCGTGGAAACGGAACAGGATGACGTGGATCAAGCCGTCGTTCCTGTGGATGATGTACCGGTGCGGCTGGGGCGCCAAGCCGGGGCAGGAGACCGTTCTCGCCGTCGAGATCAACCGTGACGGCTTCGAATGGGCGCTGCGGCACGCGTGTCTGTCGACCTACGTGCGCGGCGTACACCCCGACCGCGAAACCTGGCAGCTTCAGTTGAAGCGCGCCCCCGCCCGCGTGCAGTGGGACCCCGAGCGGGGCCTGCGTTTGCAGCCTCTTCCCTACCGATCCCTGCAACTCGGCCTCTCGGGCGAGGCCGTACGACGCTACGCCGACGAATGGACGGTCGCCATCCGCGACATGACCCCGCTCGCCCACGAGATACACGCCCTCGTCAGCGGCGGTGACCTGGACTCCGCCGCCCGGCTGCTGCCCCAGGAACGCTCATATCCCGTTGGAGACGAGCTTCTTGCTCACCTACGGGGGTGACACCTCCTCGGCGTGCTGATCGCCTCGGGCGACCGGCAGCTGTCCGACCTGCGGATCGAGCGGTTCACGCGCGGGATCATGCTGGCCGCGCGGCCGCGGTGGGCGCGCTGATGGGAGCCGTCCAGGCGACCGGGCTCGCCAGCCACAGCCTGGGCCGGTCAGAGGAGGAGGCTGTGGCTTCCTGGCGTCACGCCACCGACCTGATCATGCGGGGCCTGAAGTCCCTGTGATCACCCATGACACCTGATCCGGCAGGCGGCTGAGATTCTGGACACGGCCCGTTTCCCTCTTCTCGACGTAGGGTTGATGTCGTGCGGTTTCTACGTGGGGTTATCGCCGCAGTCGTCCTCTACTTCGTCGTCTTCTACGCTGTGGGACTCGTGTTCGGTAGTAATCCGATCTTCATTCTCCTCGTGTGGGCCGCAGCAGTTGGCCTGCTCTTCGCGATCCCACCTGCCAGGAGAATGGTGATTGGTTCGCGGCGCACCTAACTGGGGTCGGTCCAATATGAGTGACTCGTTGGGATATTGCGGCAAAACGGCTACTGCGGGATCGGCGGGACGGGCGTGACCTGCCCCGTCGGTCTGACAATCAGCGACGGGGAGTAATGATTCGCCTTACGCGGCGTGGCAGTGAGACGGAGGCTCTGGCCGGAAGCCTCACTCCCGACGAACGTCAGATGATCAGGGTCCTCGATCTTCAGCGCCTCGCCGTGAAGAAGGAGGGCCGGACGCCCGAACAGGCGGCGCAGGCAAAGGATCCAATCTACGGCGTTCTCTCCTCTTTCGCGATATGGGAGGACTTGATCAACGACATGGAGGATGGGTGGCCAGGCCAGGACTTTGTCTACACGTACCTCAATGACCTGACTGTCCGGGATGGTCTGGAAGAGTATTGCGAGGCTCTGCAAGGAACGGCTCACACGAAGCTCACCCGCACGCTGGATCGCCTCGACGAGCGCTATCGCGCCGTGACGCACGAGGACGGCGGCGCTCAGCTCGCACGGTACTGGCGGCCCCTCGCGGAGGGGAACGAGACCCGATGGTGGTGGACTCGAGGGCCGAACGATCTACCCCCGGGGTGGTGTCGCTAGTAGCTACAGCGACGACTTTTTCTACATGATCGAGGGCGTGCCCGCCGACGGGCGCCCGCTGCGCGTCGGGCGGTCGTTGGACCGCGCTGCGGCTCTTTGCCACGGTCCCGACCAGCACGTACCGCCCAAGCGCCGGGGAGGAATAGGCCGAGGATTCGCGGGGTGACCCCGTGACCTCTGGCGGGCGTGGCGGCGCCGTCCCTCCAGATCCCACGCCGCCACGCCCGGTTTATCGGGCTTGCCCGGACAGCAACGCCGTCCAGATCGCCCCAGCTTCATGGATCGAGCACGGCGAGGTCTTGCGGACCTCGGGGGTGCCGTCGAGTTGGACGGTCCGCCGGATGAACGCCTGCCCGCCGCCCTCGCACAGCTCGTGCACCGTGGCCCGGCAAGAACAGGTCCAGGCCACATGACGTACCCGTTCGAGAGCCTGGTGCGGACGTCGCCAGTCCAGCCGGGTGTGACCTCCGCGAAGCGCCTCGCGGACGAGGTGCTCAGCACGGGATCGCTGGAGTGGATGACGCAGGTCCTCAACGGAGATTAAGTCAACGTTTGGCTTGGCCTGTGTTTCCGGGACGCCATCCCTCTGCGACGCCAACTCAAGATTTTCTGGAAGAATCGCACGCTTGCGGGCAAGCAAGGGTGTGATCACTGCTCCTGGCGTCTTCGAGGCCATCTTCGAAGCCCATTACGAGGAGATCTGGCGCTACATCGGCCGCAGGCTCGCCCTCGACGTAGCCGAAGACCTGGCGGCGGAGACGTTCCTCATCGCCTTCAGACAGCGCGACCGCTTCGACTCGGCCGTAGGCGAGGTCAGGCCGTGGCTGTACGGCATCGCCACCAACCTCATCGGCCGGCATCGGCGTGCCGAGGTGCGGAGGTACCGTGCCATAGCCCGGACGGGGCCGCCACCTGACGACGAAGGACACGATCAGCGGATCGTGGACTGGCTCACCGCGAAGGTGACGGTCGACCGGCTGGCGGGGGCGCTGGCGCGGCTGTCACAGGGGGAGCGCGATGTGGTGCTGCTCATCGCGTACGCCGGGCTGAGGTACGACGAGGTGGCGGCGGCGCTCGGAATCGCCCCGGGGACGGTCGCGTCCCGGTTGAGCAGGGCCAGGACCAAGCTTCGTGAGGGGTTGGAATGAACGAGTTCCAGGTCATCGACTCGCTGATGCCCGACACGCCGACCCCGTCGGCCGGCCAACTGGCGGCGGCGCGGGCGCGGGTATTCGCAGCCGCACCGATTCCTCCTGCGTCCAGGGCACGGGTGCGCAGGAGGTCGTGGACGGGCATGGCGCTCGTGGCGGCGGCCGTGGCGCTCGTGGTCGGCGCCGTGACGGTTCTCGTACCTCGGCCTGCGGTGCAGCCTGTCGCGGTCACGCCCATGCAGAAGCTGGAAGCCGCGGCCGCCAGGCTGGCGGCGACACCGGAGGCGAAGGGTCGTTTTTGGCGACGTGACACCGAGGAGGTCATGCGGACGAAGACCGAGTACAACTACAAGGCCGAGATACGGGCCATGGAGGTGGAGGAACGGGCCATGGAGGTGCTCGCCTTCGGGCCCAGCCGCGAGGTCTATGGCTGGCGCGAGCCGGTGTCGTCGAAGCCGTACACGGCCAAGGGCCTGAAGGCGTGGCGACGGGACGGCTCGCCCAAGCTGTGCCCCGCACGGGGGTGCGACAAGAACATGCCCGCGTACTCCTCGACGGACCTGAAGCTGGGGCTGGAGCTCGCCGAGGGGTTGAAGCCGACGATGACGGAACTGCGGAACCTCCCCAAAGAGCCGGCGGCGCTCAGGGCGCGGCTGCTGGCAAGTTACGACCCTCAGGGGGCCGCTGAGCGCGAGCCGTGGCTCGCGGGGGCCGTCAAGCGGCTCATCAATTCACCGGCGACGCCCGGCACCAGGGCCGCCGCTTACCTTCTCCTGGCGAAGGCGCCGGGCATCAAGGTGGTCGACGAGGTACCCGGCACGTTTGGGCTCAACGGGCTGGCTCTCCAGTACCAGGGAGGTCAGCTGGTGATCGACCCCAGGACTGGACAGTTGCTCGGGATACAGGGGCTGAGTCCCGAGGGCGTTGCGTGGGAAGCCGAGATCATCAGGAAGGCGGGCTGGAGCGATGTGCGGCCGGTGGCGCCTCCCAAGTGCCGGAGCTGTACGGCCCGGCTCTAGAACGCGCGCACCGGATGGGTTGCCTTTCGAAGTGAGCGTCTGTGGCGCGTGTCACACCGATCGCATGTCACGGATCGGCGGGCTGCTTGCATCCCGTGGTTGTCTACCAAGCGAAAGGTACAAAAATGACCACGCGATACGAAACCGGCATGGCAGCTCCGCACCGCGTTCTGATTCTGGGGGCGGGGTACGCGGGCATGGCCGCGGCGATCCAACTGGCCGCTCGGACCAAGGGGCGCGAAGACGTACAGGTGACTCTGGTGAATCCGCAGGAGCGGTTCACCGAGCGGTTGCGGCTGCACATCTCGGCGACCGGGCAGCAGGTCGCCGAGATGAACATCCCGGAGTTGCTGGAGGGTACGGGCGCGCGGTTCGTGCGCGGCTGGGTGACGGCGATCGAGGCAGACGCCAAGGTCGTGCGGATCGACGACGACCGCGTGCTGCGCTACGACACGCTGGTGTACGGGCTGGGGAGCGTGGCCGACACGGTGACGGTGCCGGGTGTGGAGGAGTACGCGTACACCCTCAACAGCGCCCACGACGCCGAGGTGCTGGCCGAGCGGCTGGCTCGGCTCGGTCGCGGTACGGTCGTGGTCGGCGGCAGCGGGTTGACCGGTGTCGAGTCGGCCGCGGAGATCGCTGAGCGGCACCCCGAGCTGACCGTCGTGCTGCTGGGCCGGCAGGAGCCCGGCGCGGCCATGAGCCCCAAGCCGCAGGCCTATCTGCGGTCCGCGCTCACGCGCCTGGGTGTCCAGGTGCGTAGCGGGATCGAGGTGGCGAAGGTGCTGCCCGACTCCGTCGAACTGGCGGGCGGGGAGAGCGTCGCCGCCGACGTCGTCCTGTGGACGAGCGGTACGCGGGTGTCGCCGCTGGCGGCCGCCGCCGATCTGACCGTCGACGAGCGCGGCCGTATTGTCACCGACGCGACGCTACGGTCGGTGTCGCACCCGGATGTGTACGCCGTGGGCGACGCGGCCGCGATTCGCCAGGGCTACGGCGTCATGCATGGCACCTGCCAGGGCGGCATGCCGACCGGTGTACACGCTGCGGTGTCGATCGTCCGTGCGTTGGACGGGAAGCGGACCAAGCCGTTCCGCTTCGGCTACTACCACACGCCGGTGAGCCTGGGACGGCACGATGCGGTCGTCCAGTTCACCCACCCCGACGACAGCCCTCGACGGGTGCATCTGACCGGCCGCACGGCGGCACGGTATAAGGAGGCGGTGACCGCTTCGCCCTGGCCGACGTACGGCCGTATGAAGAAGATGCCGGCCTCAGGTGCGTTCTGGCCCCGTGGCGGCCGCTTCACCCGTGTCCGAGGTGTGCGATGACCAGCCCGTACGGGGAGCACGACCAGCAGGTGTTCAACCAGCATCGCAATCTGCTGTTCTCGGTGGCCTATCGTGTCCTCGGCACCGTGGCCGACGCCGAGGACGCGGTACAGGATGCCTGGATCAAGTGGTCGGCCGACGACCGTTCGCAGGTGGCCGACCCCAAGGCCTATCTGGCACGGATCGTGTCGAATCTGACCCTGCAACGGCTGCGCTCGACCCGGTACCAGCG
This sequence comes from Nonomuraea sp. NPDC049129, assembly GCF_040648495.1. Taxonomy (NCBI): domain Bacteria; kingdom Bacillati; phylum Actinomycetota; class Actinomycetes; order Streptosporangiales; family Streptosporangiaceae; genus Nonomuraea; species Nonomuraea sp. NPDC049129. The sequence continues at coordinate 338,903 of NZ_JBEZDU010000008.1, forward strand.
CGAGACCTATGTGGGGCCGTGGCTGCCCGAGCCCATCCTCACCAGCGGCGACACCGCCGATGACATCACGAGCGCCGAGTCGGTGTCGACGGCGATGCTGGTGGTGCTGGAAACCCTGAGTCCGCTTGAGCGCGCGGTGTTCGTACTGAAGGAGGTCTTCGACTTCAGTCATGCCGAGATCGCGCAGGCGGTGGAGCGTTCCGAGACGGCGGTACGCCAGGCCGCGCACCGCGCTCGCGAGCACGTACGGGCCCGGCGGCCGCGCTTCGCCGCCGACCGGTCGCGGCAGCGCGATGTCACGGAGCGGTTTCTCGCCGCCGCGACCGGAGGCGACATCAACACCCTCATGGAACTGCTGTCTCCGGACGTCACTCTGTGGACCGACGGGGGAGGCAAGGTTCGGCAGGCCCTGCTTCCGGTCGTGGGCGCCGAGACGGTTGCCGCCTGGTTCGGCGCCATCGGGAAGGTCACGTACCAGGGTGTCGAGCCCGGCGACATGAACGCCGAACTGGTCGAGATCAACGGCGGGCCGGGCATGGTGTTCAGCGGTCTGGGGCGCGTCATCGCCACTGTCACCTTTGATTTCGATGCTGACGGGCGCATCACCGCCCTCCATAACATCGCTAACCCGGACAAACTTCGGGCCATCGCTGAGGGGGTCATTCGCACGCTCTGAGGTCCGCGCCGGTCGCGCTATCCGAGGTCACGTCGGCGGAGCGCGGCCAGCCCCACGGCAGTGAACGAGGTGGCGACGACGGTCAGCAGGATCAGCGGCGTCATGGTGAATTCGGCAACCGGAAGCCCGGGGGTCTGCGCGAACGGCGACACCGTCAAGATCGACGGGTCGGCGTGCAGCAGTTCCACCGCGAACTCGAGCACGAAACACAACCCGAGCGCGACATAGGCGACGATCGCGGCGAGCCGCGGCAGCAGGCCGTACACCAGCACCGGAATGGCGGACAGCACCAGGACCGAAGGAAGCCGTGTCAGGCTCGCCCCCAACAGCCGGGCGATCTCGCCGCCCGCGTCTCCCGTGGAGAGCCCATAGACCAGACCCATCCCGAGGCCGAGCCCGGCGAGCACGATCGCCGACCCGGCCGCGACGACGGCCAGGTGACCGCCTGCCCAGCGCAGCCTGCCGATCGGGCCGGTCAGGATGACGTCGGCATGGCCGGAGGTCTCCTCCGCACGCAAGCGCAGGGTCGCCTGAATCGCGTAGACCGTGATGACCTGGCTCATCAGGTAGATGACGAAGGCGAAGAAGCCGTCGGCGGGACGGCCGCCGCCACCCATCCGCTCGATCAGGCCCCTGAGAGCCTCGCTCGCGTTCAGTTGCTCGGCGGCGCTCCGCGCCACGCCGCCCAAACCGGCGCCGAACGCGGTGGACGCGACGGCCCAGGACAGCAGCGTGCCCCGCTGCAGCCGCCAGGCCAGGGCAAACGAGGTACGCAGGCCCGGCGCCGCCTCGGCGGGGCCGAGCCGGGATGGGAGGATGCCGGCCCCCAGGTCCCGGCGCGCGGACATCCGGTACGCGCCGGCCACCAGCAGCAGGGTCAGACCGATGACCGGCAGCAGCGGCCAGTAGTGGTCACCGGCGAAGGGACGCATGCGCTGGGTCCAGCCGAACGGCGACAGCCAGGACACCCAGGAACTCTGCTCGAGGTCCGCGACCGCGCGCACCGCGTACAGGATGGCCATCGCGGTGGCGGCGAGGCCGGCGGCGGTACGGGAGCTTTCGGTCAGCTGGGCTGCCAGGCCCGCGAGCGCGGCGAAGACCCAGCCGACGGCGGCGACCGACAGCCCCATCACCAGGGCGCCCTGTGCAGGCAGCCCCTGGCCCATGAGCCCCAGTGCCACGACAAGGGCGGTGATCAGCCCGGCGGCGAACGCCACGGTCAGCGCGGCCGTCAGTGCCGCGTGCCTGCCGACCACGGTCGAGCCCAGCAGTTCGCTACGGCCCGCTTCCTCCTCTCCGCGAGTGCTGCGGATCACCAGGAACAGGCTCGCCAGTGCGATCAGCAGGGCGGCCTGCCCCCGTACTCGCCACGCGGCGAGCCCTGCGGCGGACGAGTCATAGATCGGGCCGATCATCATGAGCTGTGTCGGGTCGCCGTTGGTCGTGTGGAGGAACGTCTGGCGCGCCTCCTCCGTGGGAAACGCGGCGGCCACCGAGCCGGCCACGCCGATCACGAGCAGCGCCACGAGCCCGTACCAGACCGGTAACCGCACCCGGTCGCGCCGCAGGATGAGCCGGATCAGTCCGCCGGTGCCGGTGAGAGTGTTCATCGCTGTGCCACCGCGTGCTTTCCGTTCGAGCCCGCGCCGGACAGATCGTCTTCGTAGTGGCGCAGGAACATTTCCTCCAGCGTCGGCGGCTGGCTGACCAGGCTCCGCACACCTACCTTCACCAGCTCACGCAGCAGCGCGTCCAGCGCGTCGCCGTCGACCTGGCAGCGCAGCCGGTTGCCCTGTGTCCACAAGCTGTGTACGCCCGCTGATCCGGCGAGCTGGGGGATGGGCCCGGCGAGCTCGGCCGTGATCGAGGTGCGGGTGAGGTGGCGCAGTTCGGTGAGCGTGCCCGTTTCCACCGTGCGGCCGTGCCGGATGATGCTCACCCTGTCGCACAGGGCCTCGACCTCGGCGAGGATGTGGCTGGACAGCAGCACGGTACGGCCCTTGCGCCGCTCTTCCTGGATGCTCTCCTGGAAGACCGCCTCCATCAGCGGGTCGAGGCCGGAGGTGGGCTCGTCCAGGATGAGCAGGTCGGCATCCGAGGACAGCGCCGCGACCAGGGCCACCTTCTGCCGGTTGCCCTTGGAGTAGGCCCGCCCCTTCTTGCGTGGATCCAGTTCGAAGCGGTCGAGCAGTTCGGCCCGGCGCCGGGGGTCGATCCGGCCGCGCATCCGGCCGAGCAGGTCGATCGCCTCGCCACCGGACAGGGTCGGCCACAGGGTCACATCACCGGGTACGTACGCCAGCCGCCGGTGCAAGGCGGTCGCGTCTCGCCACGGATCGCCGTCCAGCAGCCGAGCGGTCCCGGAGTCCTGACGCAGTAGGCCGAGCAGGATCCGGATGGTCGTGGATTTACCTGCCCCGTTCGGCCCGAGGAATCCGTGCACCTCACCGGCCCGGACCGTCAGGTCCAGACCGTCGAGTGCCCGGGTCCGGCCGAAGGTCTTGACCAGACCGGACGCGGAGATCATGTTTGCCATACTTCGGACACTACATGAATTTCACGAAATTCGTGAAACATCAGTTAGTCTGTAGCCTGTGGCCATCAGAGCCGACGCGCAGAGGGTGTGCATGACCGAGAGAGCCGACGACGAGACCGGCATGACCAAGAGAACCGGGGACGTGCGCACGGCCGACGCGCTGCGGTTCCTCGAACGGTTCGCCGTGATCATGTCCGACTCGGGTTACCCGCGTATGGCGGCCCGCGTGCTCGCGGCGCTGCTCATCGCCGACGACGGCCGGCGCACCGCCGGCGAACTCGCCGACGTACTGCACGTCGGCCCGTCGGCGGTCTCGGGCGCGGTGAAATATCTGATGCGGGTCGGGATGGTGACCCGCGAGCGGGACCCCGGTGAGCGCCGTGATCATTACCGCGTCGACCAGGCGGCGTGGTACAGGGCGGCGGCGTCGAGTGACGAGGTTTTCCGTCGTTTCGAGGAGGGCGCGCGCGACGGAGCCGAGGTGCTCGGTACGGACACGCCCGCGGGCGCCCGGATGGACGAGACTCGGCGCTTCTTCGCGTTTCTCCGGAGCGAGGTCCCCCAGCTGCTGCACAAGTGGAACGAGTTGAACGCTCAGCCTGCAGAACGATCAGGCGGCTCGGCCCGGTCCGGCTCCTGACGCGCGCTTGGTCGTCGCCGTCGTCCGACGGTGGTCTTTCGCGCTCTCCGAGGTCGCGCGAGGTGGAAAGCGGCCAGCCCGAGCGCGGTATCGCTACCCAAGGGGGTCTCGTAGGGGTGCTTGCGATTGTTTCGTTTATTGCGGATACTGCGATAGGGAGGTGTTGTCATGACAGACGTCCAGGCCAAACGTGTTCAGCCCGGGATCATCGACGCCGAGCTCGCCAGTCGCGCGGTGCGGCGGATCAAGGATTACCTCATGCGGTATCCCGAGCAGTCGACCATTCGCGTCGACGGCGAGCATGGTGGCGAGAACCCGTTGATCCTGCCTCGCGAGGCTGTGAGCCTGCTCGCCTTCGTCCTCGCTCAGGCGGCTGAAGGGCGCGGAGTAACGGTCATACCGTCCCATGCCGAGCTAACCACGCAGCAAGCAGCGGACATGCTGAACGTCTCGCGACCCTATCTGATCAAGCTTCTGGAAGCGGGTGAGATGCCCTTCCGGTTGATCGGTAAGCATCGGCGTATCACCTATGAGGACCTCCAGGAGTACAAGCGCCGTGACGACGTCAAGCGCCGGACGGCTGCTGATCAACTTGCTGCACTGGGGCAAGAGCTGGGCATCTGAACATGGCCTTCGTGGTGGTCTACGACGCGAACGTGCTGTACGGCAACACGCTGCGCGACCTGCTCATCCGCCTTGCCATGGTGGGGCGGACGCAGGCCAAATGGACCAACGGGATTCTCGACGAGATGCAACGCAACCTGCTTGCCAACCGTCCCGATATTTCGGAAGAGAAGTTTGGCAAACTCCGGCTCCTGATGAACTCGGCTGTCCGGGATTCCCTGATTGAGGGGTATGAGCCGCTGATTGAGGGGCTGAAGCTTCCCGACTCGGATGACCGGCATGTGCTGGCGGCGGCGATCAAGGCAGGGGCACAGATCATCGTGACGTCGAACCTCAAGGACTTTCCGGCAGAGGACTTGGCCCCATGGGGCATTGAGGCCAAATCGCCCGATGACTTCGTGCTGGACCAAATTGACCACGACGGGAGAGTCGTGTGGGCTTGCGTGCAGCAGATCGCGGACTCGCGTACCAACCCGCCGGAAACTGTGGACGACGTGCTCGATGCATTGGAGACGGCAGGCCTCGTCGAGTCGGTCGCTGCCCTACGAGCCGGTTAGAGGCATTGCCAGCCCGATCTTGTGGACCACATCCGCATGCCGACTGATCATTTCAGCGCGCTGAAGTGCGGGAAGATCTCGGACTTCTTGCCGAGCTTGAGCAGCGTCTCCGTCACCCGGCCCTTCAAGTCGACGATCCCGACGCCGGCCTTGGTGGTGATGAGCAGGTGCTTCTCGTCGTACCAGCCGAGGGTGGTGGCCCGCCCGCTGGAGGCGATGGGCAGTCTCGTCACGGCCTTGCCGGTTGCCGCGTCCCACACGCAGGCAGCCTTCTCCAGTGGCAGGCAGGCGGTGACGAACCGCTTGCCGGAGGGGGAGAAGCCGCCGCGTCCGTCGCCGCCCGGCCGGCCTCGTACCTGGTATTCCTTGGTGGCCTTGCCCTGGAGGTCGTACAGCCGGACGGTTGTGCTGCCGAGCCTGCCGTGTCTGACCAGGAAGCGGGTGCCGTCGTTGTTCCACTCGAAACCGCCGACGGTGACCAGCGCCTTGTAGATCTTGACGAAGCGGGGCGTGAGGTCAGGCACGTCGAGGATCAGGACTCCTGCCGAGCGGTCGCCCTGGCGGGCCAAGCTGACGGTGAACAGCAGCCTCTTGCCGTCCGGTGACCACCTGGGCCAGCGCATCTGGGGATACTGGGTGCCGCCGTTCTCGGTGTCGGCGGGGGTGTAGTCGGTGAGCTGGATCGCGACGTCTCGGCTCTTGCCGGTGGTCCGGTCGAGGATCCGCAGGCGGCTCTTGGCTGGCTCTTCCCGCGACTCCAGTCGCCCGACCGTCCAGCGACCGTCGGGGGAGACCGCGAAATCCCCATAGTCGCTCTTGATGAACCGCCGCCGGTCCGGCTGCCATGCCCACAGCGCGAACAGGCCCCCGTGGTTTTGCATGTCGACGGTGGTGTACGACGTGAGCTGGACAGGGCGGCCGTTCAGGTCGGCGACGACCGCGGCCTGACCCTTGCCGAACTGGCCATCTCCCGTCTGTTCCGTTACGCCAGGTAACGGGCCCCGGGTCGGCTGAGGCGGGGGCGCGACGGCCGAGGCGGCGGTGGCGGCGGCTGTGGCGGTGGTGAGCACCAGTGCGCTCACCAGGCTGGACACGAAACGGCCGAGCATGTGATCTCTCCTGGCTGTCGGAAGGAAGCCTTACCAAGATCAGAATAGGGTCCGCCCCGACCCCGCCGTGGCGGCTCATCGCGAATTTCCACCACCCCGCCACCGAACCCCGCATGGACGCCCTCGGGCTCAACGCCGAGCGTGCGGGTGGTGTGTCAGTGGTCGCGTCAGGACGGCGACGGCCCGGTATCAGCACGGTCGGCGATGCTCATCCCATGAACGGTCCAGCGCTTGCGAACTGGGCCACGCCGAACTCAGATTCAACAGGAGCACACGATGCAGAAGTTCGACACCCCCGCCGCGATCACCACCGTCCTGGACATCCCCGCCGGGCGCGTCCAGTTCATCGCGGCCGACCGGGCCGACACCACTGTCGAGGTGCTGCCCGCCAACGCCTCCAAGGGCCGCGACGTCAAGGCCGCCGAGCAGACCACGGTCGAATACGCCGACGGCGTCCTGCGGATCGAGACCGCGCAGAAGAACCAGTACCTCGGCCCCACCGGAGCGATCGAGGTGACGATCCAGCTGCCCACCGGTTCCCGCGTCGAGGCGAAGTCGGGCAGCGCCGAACTCCGGGCCGTCGGCCGCCTCGGCGACGTCACCTTCGAAGGCGCCTACCACCAGATCAAGCTGGACGAGACCGCAAGCCTGCGCCTCACCGCGACCGACGGCGACGTCGAGGTCGGCCGGCTGGGCGGCGCCGCGGAGATCAGCACCGCACGGGGCGACATTCGGATCGCCGAGGCCACCGGCGGCAAGGTCGTGCTCCGCACCGAGTCCGGCGACATCTCGATCAGCGCCGCCGCCGGCGTCTCGGCCTCCCTCGACGCCGGCACCACCCACGGCCGCATCGCCAACACCCTCAAGAACGACGGCACCGCCGAGCTCGACATCCACGCCACCACCTCCAGCGGCGACATCACCGCCCGCAGCCTCTGACTGAGAGCTCTGGACGCTTCCCCGGCCCCGAGGTCGCACCCCCCGCCCCTCGCGTGGCCTGGGGGAAGCGCGTATTACGCCTGGATTGGCTATTCCGGTCGGGCCCAGTACGTTGATCTTCCTCATCGTCAAGGTGAGCGATGTTCACGATCCGGGGGTCGCCGAATGCTTCTCAAACGCCTTGTCCTCTATGTCGCGGCGGGGGTTCTCGTCGCCAACGGGCTCGATGCCCGTCCCGTGGCGGCGGAATCGCTCGATCCATGTTCCGGTACGGGCGGTGTCGTCCGAGCCGCTGAGCTGCGGCGCGCCATCGGACCTCTTCCCCGGCGCGCGGCTCGGGTTACGGACGGGCCCCCAGGCGAACGGGGCCCGGCTCACGGCGGACCAGGCCGACGCGGCGGCGGAGGCGGCGACGGCCAAGGTCCTCTGCGATGGCGACGGGGAGAGCGGCAAGCGCGTCGAGGTCCTGTACGTCCGCGAGTCCAGCATGCCCGACCGTTTCACCCAGCTCATGCCGATGTTCCAGGCGTGGCTCGCCAACGCCGACGACGCGTACAACGACGCCGCCGCAGAGGGCGGCCAGAGCCGGCACATCCGCTATGTGACGGAGGCGGTCTCCGGGGGTTGCCAGGTCGCGGTACGCCAGGTCACGGTGCCCGCCGACTCGCTGGCCACCTTCGACAGTGGCATCACCGCGGTGAAGGCGCTGGGATACGACAAGGCGGACCGCAAGTACCTCATGCTCACCGAGGCGACCGTCGAATGCGGGCGGGGCGGGCGGTACAACGACGATCGTCCCGACGCCGCCAACTACAACAATCGCACCACCTACGCGCGGGTCGACGCGATACCCAACTGTTTCGGCGCCAACGCGATCGCCCACGAGCTGGGCCACACGTTCGGCGCGGTGCAGCCGAGCGCGCCGCACTCCTACAGCGGGCACTGCACGGACCAGTTCGACCTCATGTGCTACGGCGGTACGCCGTCCTGGGACTGCGTGGAGTGGAACGACTACCGGGTTCCCGACTGCAACCGCGACGACTACTTCAACGTCAGCCCGGAGGCGGACAGCTATCTAGCCACCCATTGGAACAGCGCGGACAGCGACTTCCTCATCAAGGGCGCCGCCGCCGACGTCGTAGGCCATCCCACGGTCGGCTTCACGTACGCGATCACCAGCGTGTCCACCGGCGGGGCCATCGAGCCGATCGACGGCTCCACGACCGGACTGGTCAGGCTCAGTCAGCGCGCCCGGACCAACGGGACGAGCCAAAAGTGGATCATGGGTTACAAGACCGGCCTGCAGTTCATCAACGCGAACAGCCGGATGTGCGTGGACAGCGCCTACAGCGGCACCACCTCGGGAACCCAGGTCCTGCAGTACGGCTGCAACGGCCAGGACGGCATGCGGTGGGCGTACCTGCCGCAGGCGGACGGCAGCTACGCGATCATCAACTGGCTGTCCGGTCTGGCCCTGACGGTCACGGGCGCGTACCCGGCCCCGCTGGAGCAGCGGCCCTACACCGGGGCGACCAACCAGCGGTGGAAGTTCAACCGGATCACGGATCCCGGCCCGCAGGACGGCGCGAAGTACTACCTGACAGGCATCGGCAACCGCGAGAACGCCGAGGTGCTCAACGGCGCGCTGACCTCCGGAGCGGTGGTCACGCATAAGGCGCACTCCGGCGCCACGCGCCAGCAGTGGACGTTGCGCAAGGCCGCCTCGGACACCTTCCCCGCCCGCCTCGTCAACGTCAACAGCGGCCTGTGCCTGGACCTGAAGACGCCGAGCGACGCGGCCGGAACTCAGATCGTCCAGTCGACCTGCACTGCGAGCAACACGCAGATGTGGACTGTACGGCGTGCGGCTGACGGCACGTACGTCCTCGTCAACGTCCACAGCCAACGCGTGCTCAACATGACGACCGGTACGTCGTCCGCCCTGGACCAGCAGGTCCTGGCCGGCAACAACGCCAACCACTTCTGGGCGCTCAAGCCGATCTAGCCTGGCCCGCCCGGTCCCTGGAAGCCCAGGTCAGCGGTGTGACCTGGGCTTCTCGTGGGCGAGGACAGCAAAGGACCTGATTTGCGAAGATTTCCAGATGGGAATCGACATGAGCGCACAGGGGCCTCTGGCGGGCAGGGTAGCGGTGGTGACCGGAGTGAGTCGCCGGGCCGGGATCGGCTTCGCCCTGGCCCGTGAACTGCTGAGCGCCGGGGCGAAGGTGGTGGCGCAGTCGTGGACCGCACACGATGCCGATCAGCAAGGGTGCGATCCATCAGATGACGGCCAGCCTCTCCGACGCGCTCGCTGATCGAGGCATCACCGTCAACACGGTCAACCCTGGGCCGGTGGACACCGGCTGGGCCGGTCCCGAGCTCGCCCGGCACATCGGCCGTTCCCTGCCTTCGGGCCGGTGGGGCAGGCCAGATGAGGTCGCCAAGGTGGTCCGTTGGCTCGCCTCGGACGATGCCGCCTGGATCACCGGGCAGGTGATCAATTCTGAGGGCGGGTTTCGACGTTGGGTGGAGTGAGGGCTGTCGGGCCGAAATGTCGTCGACAAGGCCGTTGCCGACCGCCTATGGTGCGGACCGTGACAGACAGCCCCAGCATGCGCCAGTGCGACTGCGGTGCGAGTGCCGGCCCGCTGGGTGTGTGCGTCGACTACTACCACGCGATCCTGGCTGAAGAGCAGGCCGATCCGCAGATGTACAGGTGGCACGCGCCCGTGGTGTGCGCGTACCTCCTGCAGCATCCTTCCAGAGCCAATGAGAAGTACCTGGACGGCCAGTTCCGCCAGCTGCAGTTGTACGTGGACAAGGGCCTCGACGCGCTGCTTCGCGTGGCGGCTCATCAGGTGGCGCGGAACAAGCATGGGGTACGGTCGGGCTACGACATGGCGCCGCTCGAGGAGTACGCGCCGCTCCCGCAGGGCGGATCTCCCGGGCGCTTCCGCGCTACGTTCTGCGGCTTGCCCGTCAAGGGTGGCAGCTTCGTGTCCGATGGGCATCTGGCGTACGGACGCCACATCGAAGCCATCGCCGAAGCGACTGTGGAGTCCTGGAGATCCGTCCAGACCTGACGGACAGCCCGCAGATCAACCCATCCCATGCCCAGATCCGGGATGTACGGGAAGTGATTCATGAAGCGCTACATCCTGACCGGCACGCCTGGAGCCGGGAAGACCGCCATCCTGCGTTGGCTGGAGTGCGACGGCTACACCGTCGTCGAGGAGGCGGCGACAGATGTCATCGCCCTGCGGCAGGCCCAGGGCGAGTCCGAGCCGTGGACGAAGCCGTCCTTCGTTGAGGCGATCGTCACCTTGCAGCGCCGACGGCAGGAACAGGCCGCGGCCCTCCCCGGCGAGGTGCAGATCTACGATCGATCGCCGGTCTGCACCTACGCCCTGGCCACTTATCTCGGCCACTCCGTCTCGCCGGCGCTGACCCGCGAACTGGAACGCATCGAAGCGCAGCAGATCTACGAGAAGAAGGTGCTCTTCGTACAGAACCTCGGATTCGTCACGCCGACCGACGCGCGGCTGATCACGTTCGAGGAGTCGCTGCGGTTCGAGCGGGTCCATCAGGACGCCTATGCCTCACTCGGGTACGAGTGTGTGCTGATCGCTCCGGGCGTGCTGCCGGACAGGGTGGCGGCGGTCAAGAAGCAGTTCGGTTCCTAGCGCCAAGGATCAAGGGCGTGCTTGCCACGGGTCCGGCCTGCTTCGAGTTCCTGAAGCACCGCCGGCCCGTCGCCCAGGGGGTGGACCTGGGGGGTGCCGGGCGGGTACACGCCGTGGGCGATGAGCGCCCCGATCTCCGTGAACAGCGATCGGTAGATCGATGGGGCGGCGCTCGCCAGCGCACCGATGTGCAAGCCCTTCACCTGCGCGTGGTGGGTGAAGACCAGGTCGTGCGTGGTCAGACTGGCGTCGCCGGAAGCGGCGCCGAACACGACGACGCGCCCGATGAAGGGTTTGGCGACCGACAGACTGGTCTTGAACGTGGCCTGTCCTACCGATTCAAGGACCAGGTCGACTCCGCCGGTCAAACGGGTGATCTCCTCGGCCAGGTCGGGGCGTGCAGTGTCCAGAACCTCGTCGGCGTCGAGCGCTCGAACGACGTCGTGCTTGGCCGGTGAGGCCGTGGCGATCACCCGCGCACCGTAGTGGCGGGCGAGGCGCACCGCGGCCTGCCCCACTCCTCCTGCCGCCGCGTGGATGAGTACCGTGTCACCTGGCTTGATCTCACCCAGCGGCCTCAGCGCCGCCAAAGCGGTCGCCCAGTTCAGCACCATTCCGAGGGCTTCGGCGTCCGTCCAGCCGGACGGGACGGGCAGCACCTCTGCGGCCGGCAGCGCCATGTACTGCGCGAAGGCGCCAGGGCCGGCTCCGATGACGTGGGTACCGAGCGGAAGTGGGGCCTCGACGTCAGGTCCGACGCCCACGATCTCACCGGCGGCCTCGAATCCCGCGACGTAGGGCGCCTGAGGCCCTCCTCCGTAGGTTCCACGGGTCTGCATGACGTCGGCGAAGTTGACCCCGGCCGCGCCGACTCGGATCAAGTACTCGCCCGGGCCCGGGGTGGGGCGACGACGGTCGCTGGTGAGGATCAGATCCTTCGGCCCGCGGTGCGACCGCTGAAGCAGTGCCCGCATCGTCTGGTGGTTGGTCTCCATACGCCGAAACGTAGGAGCCTCACACTGGCGTGAGGGTCAAGCCATGGTCACCGGCGGGCCTCGCGCAGGTAGGCGTCGAGTGCCGACTGCTGGGCGGTGAGAGCGGCGATGCGAGCGGTGAGCCGATCACGATAGCTCTCCACCTCATGCAGGAAAAGCGGATCCGGGTCAGCTTCCGGTCCGTCGGTGAGGTGGGGCAGGGCTGCCTTGACCAGCCGTACGGGCAGCCCGGACTCCAGCAGCGAGCGAATAGCGTGGACGCGGTCGATGGTCGACTGGCAGTAGTCGCGGTATCCGTTACTGCACCGACCAGGGACGATCAAGCCTTCATCCTCGTAGTACCGCAACGACCGCACACTCACGCCGCTGGCGCTGGCGGCTTCGCCGATCTGCATGTCTCAGACAACGTGCCGACGCTCCGCGAGCTTCCGTGAGCGTTTCACCGGCATCGCGTGGCTCACCGGCCGGGCCTTCACAGCGGCGAGCCGAGGCTTGACCGGGGGTCAGCGGCCGCTGCCCGCTACGAGGCCGGAGTAGTTGGCGAGCACCTTGACCTGGTCTGGTTTGCCGCTCTTCGCGGGGATGTGGGCGGCGACCTGGAACAGATCGGTGATCGTCATGTACGTGTAGTACTTGCCGCGCAGGATTCCGCTGTCCTTCTGGAAGACGTAGTTACGCTCCGGGCCCTGCCGCACGTCGTAGCGGATCGTGCGCTCGATCGTGGTGAAGGTCAGCGCTCCGCCGTCGGTGGTGCGCAGCGTGTACGACGGATAGCGGGTGGCCGGGCGGGCGGTGGACGAGATGCGCGCGTACTGGTTCATCCTCTGGCGAGTCTTCGCCGCCCCGGTGGTGATGCTGTCGGCGGCGAAGAGGCTCTTGTCGGCGGCGGTGCCCTTGCCGACCATGTGGGCGGCGTACTTCTTCGCGAAGTCGGCGGGCGACATCAGCAGGCCGGTTCCGTCCGTGGGGCCGACCGCCGTGGCGACGCCCGAGGCGTCAGCGGCGATCGCGGGCAGTTCATCGGTGGTGGTGCCGTCGAAGGTGTCGGGGGAGTACATCTGCCGCCAGCCGTCCCCCTGCCGGGCGAAGAGCAGGTACGTCGGCTCCTTCGAGGTCGTCGGCTTGCGCTGCCAGTGTGCCGTGGCCAGGAACCAGGGCTGCTGCCCGGCGGCCGGCGCGCGGAACGCGGCGCCCGTGTAGCCGAACGGCTGGTACTTGATGGTCTTGCGCAGGATGCGGCTGGAGGCGTAGCTGGCCTTGTCGATGGCGAAGCTGGAGCCGCCCTCGTAGCCGGCCAGGAGTTCGTCGCTCCGGGCCTTGTTGGCGGCGTTGTTGCGCTTGACGTAGTCCGCGAGGACCGAGGTGGCCTCCTGGTCCGAGACGGCCCGAGCCGGCTTCGGGGCACTGCTCGCGCTGGGTTCGCCCGTCGCGGCAGGGTCCGCCTTCGTGCCGCCCATGCCCGGCAGGGCGGGCAGGGCGGAGCATCCTGCGAGCAGACACCCTGCCGTGACTGCGCTGATCGTCCAGCCGTACCGTCGCACTTTCCGTACCTCTAACCACTATGGGACTAAAGGGCACAAAAGTAGCAGTAGTGATGTCGGGTGCACGATTGGGGACCGCGGTTCGGGGCAACCCGTCACGGCTCCTTCGCGGGGCGTGAGCGCTCACGAGAGCCTGTTGGCCGGGCGGATGGGGACTCTATAGAGTCTGGCCAGAGATGAGCGCGACTCCGGTCCGGAGGAGGGGGATGTCCATCAAGCCGCTGTCCCTGCCGCAGCCACCTCAGAAGGCGCCGGAGTTCGGGCGGGACGCGCTGATCGTCTGCGAGAGCCTGGTGCGGATCTACCAGTCCGGGTCGGTCGAGGTGCAGGCGTTACAAGGGCTGGACCTGCTCGTTGACAGTGGCGAGATGGTCGCCGTCGTCGGGGCGTCGGGGTCGGGCAAGTCGACGTTGCTGTCCATCCTCGCCGGGGTCGACGCCCCCACCGCCGGGCGGGCGCGCGTCGACCGGTGGAACCTGCTGGCGATGTCCCGGGCCGATCGTGTGCACTACCGGCGGCGTACTGTCGGATTCGTCCGGCAGCAGACGGCCAGCAACCTCGTGCCCTACCTGACCGCGCGGCAGATGGTCGACCTGCCGATGACGGCGGCCCGCACACCGGCCCGCAGGCGCCGGGCCCGCGCCGCCGAACTGCTGAGCGCCCTCGGCGTCGCCGACTGCGCCGACCGGCGTCCCGCGCAGCTGTCCGGCGGGCAGCAGATGCGGGTCGCCATCGCGGTGGCCCTCGCCAACGAGCCGCGCGTCCTGCTGGCCGACGAGCCGACCGGCGAGCTGGACACCGCCACCTCCGCCGAGGTCTTCGGGACGTTACGAGAGGTCAACCGCCGGCTCGGCGTCACCGTCGTCATCGTGACCCATGACTCCGCGGTCAGCGGCCAGGTCGAGCGGACCGTGGCGATCCGCGATGGACGCACCAGCAGCGAGGTACTACGCCGCACCGCCACCGGCGCCGACGGCGACACGCACATGATCGCCGAGGAGTACGCCGTGATGGACCGTGCCGGACGGGTCCAGGTGCCGCGCGACTATCGGGAGGCATTGGCGCTGACCAGACGGGTCCGACTGGCGCTGGAGGCCGATCATGTCGCGATCCGCCCCGACTTCGACGGACCCGATCGCGATGTGGTCCGCCCTGATCTCGACGCGGCCGATCACGTCGCGATCCGCCCTGACCTCGATGGATCCGCGTGAGCGCCGGTCCGGCCGACAGGCCGCTGCTCGCCGTGCGTGGCGTCCATCGGCGCTTCGGCAGCGGGCCGACCGCCGTCCACGCTCTGCGGGACGTGTCGTTCGACCTCGCCGCGGGCACCATGGTGGCCCTCATCGGCCGGTCCGGATCCGGGAAGACCACATTGCTGAACGTCATCGGCGGTCTGGACCGTCCGGACTCCGGGACCGTACTCGTCGACGGTACCGACGTGACAGCCCTCGACGAGGACGGCCTGTCCCGGTTACGGCGGGAGAAGGTCTCCTACGTGTTCCAGACGTTCGGCCTGATCCCGGTGCTGTCGGCCGCGGAGAACGTCGGCGCCCCATTACGGCTGGCGCGCCTCCCGGCGGCGGAACGCGAGCGTCGGGTCGAGCTCTTGCTGGAGCTGGTGGGCCTGGCCGACCACGCCCAGCAGCGTCCGGGTGAGCTGTCCGGCGGTCAGCAGCAGCGGGTGGCGATCGCCCGGGCCCTGGCCGCCTCTCCCCGGCTGCTGATCGCCGACGAGCCGACCGGGCAGCTGGACGCCGAGACGGGTCTGTCGGTGATGGCGCTGTTGCGCGGAGTCGTGGAGTCCGAGGGCGTGACGGCGCTGGTGTCCACGCACGACCCGACGATGCTCGCGCTGGCGGACCGGGTGATCCAGATCAACGACGGGCGGCTGGACGGGCGGGAAGCCTCATGATCGTCCAGGAACGTGGGCCGTTGGACGGGCAGGAAGCCTCGTGATCGTCCAGAGCCGCACGTGCTGAGGCTGCTCGCCCACCGAGCCCGCGCGCAGTGGCCGCTGCTGGCCGCCCTCCTGGCGGTCGCCATGGTGGGCCCCACGCTGCTGGGCGCCTGCGCACTCCTCGTTACCCGCACCGCCGAGCAGGCGCTGGAGGCCGCCGCGTCCCGCGCAACTCCCGACCAGGTCGACGTCACCGCCTACACCGTCACCATCCGCGGACCGGACGCGCGATCCGTCGCCGCCGACACCCGCCGCGTGCTGACCTCGGCGCTGGCTCCGTTCGCCGCGACGACGGCCGCGCGCGCGTCGTCGGTGATGCGGTCGCTGCCGACGACGCGGGCGGGTGGCGACGGCGTACCCGCTGAGACCTACCTGTCGAGCGTGGAGGATCTGCCGGCTCGCGCCGCGTTGGTCACGGGACGCTGGCCGCGGGGCGCGGCCGACGCGGCGCACCCCGCCGTGCCGCCGAAGGCCGACGCGGTCCGCCGTGTCGTGCCGCTGGAGGCCGTCGTGCTTGAGCCCACCGCGCGGCTGCTCGGCCTCACCCTCGGCAGACGCGTCCGCCTCGGTGCGGAGCTGGGCGACGACCCCGCCCGGACGGTCGACGTAACCATCGTCGGCGTCGTACGCCCGCTGCCGGGTACCGGCTGGGACCGCGACCCCCTCGCCGCCACCGGCTACGACCTCGCCTACCGCGACGGTCGCTCCGTGCGGCCGGTCCACGCGTACGGGCCGTTCATCGTCGATCTCGCCGCCTTGCTCGCCGGCGGCTCCACCATCGACCGGCTGGAGATCACCGCCCATCCCGACCTGTCCGCCCCCACCCGCCGCGGCCTCGACACCGTCGCCGAGGCGGTTCTCGGCGCCGACCGCATATTGGCGCGTACTCTCGGCGACCGGGTGCGGATCGAACGCGTCGCCTCCCGGTTGCCGTCGACCCTGCTGTCCGCCCGCGACCAGCAGCAGGTCACCGCTGCGGCCGTACTCACCGTCGCTGTCCTCGGCATCGTCCTGACCGCGACCGCCCTCGCCCTCGCCGGGCGGCTCACCGCCGGCGTGCGCGCTGACGAGACCGCTCTGCTGTCGGCGCTGGGCGTCAGCCGAGGGCAGTTCGCCGCCGCCGCCGTCGTCGAGGCCGGCGCACTTGCCGTTCTGGCCGCCGCGCTCGCGATCCCCGCCTCTTCTGTCCTGCACGCCGGTCTGACTCACCTGCCGCCGCTGGCGGAGGCCGGGCTCGCCGTCCATCCGGTCGTGACCGGCGTCCATGTGCTCGCGGTCGCCGGTGGCGCGCTGGCGCTCGCGGCGGTGCTCGTCGCTCTCTCGGTGCGGCCCACGCCCGTGGTCGGCGACCGTCGCCACCGGCGCGAACTGCTGGCCCGCTCCGGGGCCGATGTGCTGCTCGTGGCGTTCGCCGTCGCCGGCTGGTGGCAGCTGCGCGATCAGCCCACCGGCTCCGGGTCCTCCGTCGACGCCATCCGCGTGCTCACTCCCGCGCTGCTGCTCACCGCCGGCTCCGCGCTGGCGCTGCGCCTGGTGGTGCCCGCGCTGCGCGGCGTCGAGCGGCTGGCGCGCCGCGCCCGTGGGCTGACGCTCCCGCTGGCCGCGTTCGAAGCCGCCCGTCGGCCGCAGGCGGTGGCCGCGGGGCTGCTGATCGGCCTGGCCTGCGCGGCCGCCACGTTCGGGGTCGGCTTCGACGCCACGTGGCAGCGCTCCCAGCATGACCAGGCCGACTTGGCCGTCGGCACCGATCTCGCTCTCACCCTCTCCGCGCAGCCGGAGGCCGGACAGGGCGCGGCTGTCGGCGCGGCCACCGGAGGCGCGGTGAGCCCGGCCACCAACCGTGGCGTCGCCGTCGGGCAGTGGCTCGGCAACGCCGGCGACGTACCGCGGCTGGTCGCCGTCGACACCACCCGCGCCGAGTACTTGCTGCGCGGTCGGCTGAACGATGGCCGCAGGTGGACGGACGTGGGCGCCGCGCTCGCGCCGCCGACCCGCGCCACCGGCGTCCCCGTCCCGAAAGGCGCCGTGCTCACCCTCGCCGGAAAGGCGACCGGCGGTGGGAAGGCGACCGGCACTGGAAAGGCGACCAGCACGACCCCGCTCACCGTCACCCCGCGGCTGCTGCTGCAGGACGCCACCGGCTTACGGACACCCTGCGACGGCGCGCCCATCCCGCTCGACGGCAAGGCGCATCAGCTGCCAGCCTGCGCGACCGTCGAAGGGCTGCGGCTGGTCGCGGTGTCTCTCCCGTTCGCGCCCGATCTGGGGAACGTCGGCTTCGGCTACTCCGATGCCCTGGCCGAGCTGCCGGCCGGGGCCGGCGACAGCCGCGTCGCCGTCACCCTCACCGTGCCCGAGGCCCCAGCCTCCACCGGTGTGGCGTCCGGGTCACCGTGGAGCGCCACCTCCGTCGAGCCCGCCCCCGGCCAACTCGGCGATCCGGCCGTCGCCCTCGCCCGTACCCCGGCCGGTGTTCAGCTGAAAATGACGACCACCGTCGGACTCAAAGGCCCCCCGGACGCCGCCCGAACCCTGGTCGCCACCGCCTTCCCGGCCACGGGGCCGGTGCCCGTCGCCGTCTCCACCCGTTTCGCCGACGAGGTCGGTGCCCGTCGCGGCTCCCGGCTCAATCTCACCGTCGGACTCACCCCCGTCCCGGTCAGGGTGACCGAGGTGCTGCCCACGGTTCCAGCCGCCCCGGGCGCCGCGGCGATCCTGGCCGACTCGGACGTCCTCTCCCGCGCCCTCGTCGTCAGCGGCAACCTCGACTTCCCCGTGGACGCCTGGTGGGTCGGCAACCCCACCCGGGCCGATGCCGCCGTACGCGTCGCCGCCCTCCGCCTCGGCGCCGTCACCACGCGCGCGTCCGAGACCGCCCGCCTCACCGGGGGCCCCCTGCGCGCCGGACTGCCGGCCGCGCTGCGGCTGCTCGTCCCGGCCACGGTCCTGTTGCTGCTCGCCGGCGTCGTCCTGCATGTGACCTTCGACCTCCGGACCCGGGCGCTCGAGGTGGCGCGGCTGCGGGGCCTGGGGATGACCCGGCGCGAGGTACGTGCCGTACTGCTCGGCCAGCACGTCGGCGTCCTGCTGCCCCTGCTCGCGGCAGGCGCGGCCGTCGGCGCACTCGCCACCCGCGTCGTCGCGCCTCTGCTCGTCCGCTCCGAGACAGGCGCCGTCCCCGTGCCTGCCGCCCTGCCCGTCTGGCCGTGGGTCACCGAGGTCGGCTTGCTCGCCCTGTTGCTGGCCGGGTGCACGCTCGCGGTGACCGCCGTGGTCGTCGTACAGGCCCGCCGCGTCGACGTCGCGTACCTGCGGGTGGCGTCGTGAAGCACATGCGGACACGGGTCGTGAAGCATCTGCGGGTGGTGTCATGAGGCGCATGCGGGCACGGCCTCGGGAGGCATCCGCGAGTGGTGCCGTGAGATGGCGCGCCGGCCTGTGGCCGGTCGGTCGCTGGTGGCCGCCCGCCCTGCACTGGCCCAGCGTCCGTGGGCGTGCCCGTGCCGACATCGGGTCGCTGCTCCTGGCCGCCGCGGTCGTGGCGGCCGTCACTCTGCTCGCCGGCGTCGTACCGCCGCTGCTGCGCGCGACCGCCGACGAGGCCGTACAGGACGGGGTCCGCCGCGCCGGTGGCGACGGCGACGTCCTTGTAGAGGCCCGCATGGAACGCGATGACGGGCCCAACGGCGGACGCGTCCGCGCTCCCCGGCTCGCCGAGGAGGTCGGCGACTTCCGCGACAGGGCGACGGACGAACTCGGACCCGGCCTGCGGGCCGCGCTGCGTCCGCCCGTCGCCACCGTCATCAGCCCCACGCTCAAGATCACTGATGGCAGCGTGCTGCGCACCTTCCAGCTCGCCTACCTGGCGAAGGGCGGTGGCGCCGACGGCGGCCCGCACGTGAACGGCGCCGACGGCGGCTCGCACCGGAACGGCATCGGCAGCGGGCCGCAGGTGACCTGGATCGCGGGCGGACCGCCCCGGTCCGTCGTCCGCGAGGCGGACAACCACGCCGAGGTTCCCGTCACGGGGGCGCCCTGGCCGGTGCAGGTCGGTCTCTCGGAAGCGGACGCCGACGCGCTCAAGCTGCGTCCCGGCGCGCGCATCCCACTCAAGGACGACGCGGGAGCCGTCAAGAAGGTCCTGGTCAGCGGCATCTTCCGGGCGACGGACAGTACCGATCCCGCCTGGCGGACGGCTCCCGCGCTGCTGCGTCCCGTCTCCGGCGCGGATGGTGTGGGCTCCACCCGATTCGCCGGCCTGCTGTCACCCGACTCCCTGCCCGACGCCCGCCTCGCCTTCGACCAGGACGCGCTACGGCGCGTCGTCCGGTTCACCCCCGACCCGAACCGGATCACCTGGGACTCCGCCCAGGTGGTCTCCGCGAAGGTGGTCGCGCTCAAGGCGACCTCCGGCTCCTCCGGCGCCCTCGACGGCTCCCTGAAGTGGGAGACGGGGCTCGACGGCGTATTGCGGAACATCCGAACCCAGGTCGGCGCCGCGTCCGCGCAGGCGTCGGTCCTGCTCACCGGCGTGCTGGCCGTCGCGGTCCTGGTCCTGCTGCTCGCCGCCGACCTGCTGGTGCGCCGCCGCGCCCCGGCGCTGGAGGCCGCACGGCAACGGGGGGCGGCCCTGCCGACGCTCGGTGCCGAGCTGCTGGTCGAGTCCGCCGTGGTGGCGCTGACGGCCGCCGCGGCCGGGCTCGCGCTGTCCCGCGCGGTCGTCCCGGGCGCCTCCTGGGAGTGGGTGGTCCCCGTGGTGCTCACCGCCGTCGTCGCCGGCCCGGTGTTCGGTACGCTCGCCGCCGCCCGCGCCACCCGCGACCGGCGGGTCCCGGCCAACCGGACCGCGCGCCGCTGGGCCCGTCACACCGTCCAACTGCGCCGCGCCGCCCTTGAGGCCGCGGTACTGATCGCCGCGGTGGCCGCCTTCGTGGCGCTGCACCAGCGCGGGATCCTCCCGGCCGCCCCCGCTCCCGGCGGCGACGTGGCCGGTCCGGGGCTCGGGCTGGGGGATGGCGGGCCGCTGCCCGCGAGCGCGCCCGTTCTTGGCGTTCTCGCCGGCACGCTCGTCCTGCTGCGGCTACTCCCCGCAGGGCTGGGCCTGGTGCTCAAGCGGGCCTTGCGCTCACGCCGTCCGTTGGCGGTGTTCGGCACCGCGCGGGCGGTCGCGACGTCCGCGCGTGCGCTGCCGCTTCTGGTCCTGGTGACCTCCGCCGCCTTGGCGTCGTTCGCGTTCACCCTGGACGCCACCGCCGGCGACGGCCTGGCCGAGGGCGCGTGGCGTACCGTCGGCGCCGATGCCCGCCTCGACGTCGTCCCCGCCGCGGCGGCCTCCACGCCCGCCCTGTCCCGGCGCATCGCCGCCGCTCCGGGAGTCCGGCAGGCCGTCGCCGCGCAGGTCACCGACCGGGCGCGGGTCGTCGCCGACTCACTGGTCGTCGCTCCGCGTCTGGTGATCGTGGACGCCTCCGCGTTCCGGCGGCTGCTCGCCGCCACCCCGCTGCCGGACGCGCCGGCGCTCGCCCGGCTCGGGGCGACCGGTCACGGGGACGTGCCCGCCCTGGTGCGCTCCGGCGACGGCGGTCTGCGGCCAGGCATGCGGCTGGAATTGCTCCGGGACGGTGCTCCGGCCATCCGGCTCACCGCCGTCGGTACGGCACCCGCCATCGGCGACGCCGGTGACGTCGTCCTCGTGGACGCCGCCACCCTCCAGGCCGCGGGCATGCCCTCCGTACCCAACACGGTGTGGGTGACCGGCCCGGGAGCGGCGCGGGCGGTCGCCGCGAGCGGCGTCGACGCGCACACCGTGCTGCGCGAGGACGTGCTGCGCGCCCGCCGCGCGGCGCCGCTGACATCAGGGCTGCTGGCGTTGGCGTGGGTCTCGGCCGCGACTCTGCTGGCCCTGGGGCTGCTGGGTCTGGCTCTCGGCGCTTCCGCGAGCGCGCCGGAGCGATGGCAGACCCTGACCCGGCTGCGCACCCTCGGTCTGCGGCCACGGGACGCCCGGTGGATCGCCGCGGGGGAGTTGCTGCCGCCGGTGATGGTCGCCGCCGTGGTCGGTCCACTGCTCGGGGTGCTGCTCGCCCGCCTGATGCTCGGCTCGCTCGCGCTGCGGCTGCTCACGGGGCAGGCTGCTGACCCGGCCCTGGTGCTGCCGTGGTGGCGGCTCGGCCTGGTGGCCATGGCGTTGCTGGTGGCGGTCGCCGTCGTGGTGCCGATCGAGTCGGCGCTGCGGCGCCGTCGGCGGCTGAGCGAGGTGCTGCGCGCGGGCGACGGATAGCCGGCGCCCGCAGTCTGGCAGGACGCCCTTTGCCAGACGAGTTCGGCGGAGGGGCAAGGTCGCGAAGCTCAGGTGAGGGGAGCCAGTTGCCGGCTGAGTCTGAGGACGGCCTGGACCGTCCGGGGGTCGCGGCTGGCGCGGAAGGGGGCGACGGGTCGGGTGTCGGGTCCGATCACCAGGCCTGTCTGCCCGTCTAGTGAGGCGTCGGTCGCGGCGAGGATCGATGGCCGGGCCGCCACGGACGCGGGGCCGGAGGTGGCGCGTTCGAAGGTGCGGCGGACCAGCGGCCAGAGCAGGCGCAGGCCCGGCGAGACGATCTTGGGTGAGCTCATGGTGCCGTCGGTCATGTCGGTGGCGGCGCCGCCTGGATCGGCCGCGAAGACCGAGACGCCCGTGCCTCGCAGTCGCTCGGCCAGGTCCAGCGTGTACGCGAGGTTGGCGAGCTTCGCCCGGCCGTACCAGTGAAAGCCGTAGTAGCCGCCAGGCGGCTCGACCGCCGCGAAGGTGCGCTTGGCGACCCTGATAGAGCCGGAGGTGACGTTCACGATTCGGCTCGGCCCGCCGGCCTGGAGTGGTGCCAGCAGCAGCTCGGTCAGCAGGTAGGGGGAGAGGTGGTTGACGGCGAACGTCGCTTCGATCCGGTCCGTCGTCTGCTGCCGGTCGGCGAACATCGCCCCGACGTTGTTGATCAGAACGCTCAGCGGTCCCTCCGCCGCCAGTCGGGCGGCGAGCGCTCGTACGGCGTCGAGCGATGCGAGGTCGGCCGCCACGAACCTCGCCTCCGCTCCGGGCGCCGCGGCGCCGATTCGCTTGATCGCTTGGGCGCCGCGCTCGGCGCTCCGGCCGACCACCGTGACCGCGTAACCGGCCGCCGCCAGCCCGATCGCGGTCTCCAAGCCGATTCCGCCGGTCCCCGCCGTCACTACCGCCCGTCGGTCCACGGTCCCACCCCTCATCGCCTAATCGGATAGCTATCCGTTTCTCTTCGCGTACCGTAGCACAAGCGGATAGTTATCCGGTTAGGGGAGGGGAACGGGCCGTCAGCGTGACGGGCGCAGGCCCTGGAGGAGGACGTCGAGGTAGAGCTCGGCGTACTTGGGGTCGCCGTCACCGGAGCGGACCGCGTGCTGGACGCCGCAGAGCAGGCGGCGGATGTCGTCCGCCTCCAGGCCATGCCGGACGGCGCCGGCGGCGCGGGCGCGATCGAGCAGTTCCTCAAGGGCCCGGTCAAGCTCGATCTTCATCTCCGAGGTCTGTGCCCCGGCGTCGCCGGCGGATTCGAGCACGGCCGCGAACCCGGCGTCGTCCAGCGCGCGTCCAAGAGTGAACCGCAGCAAGCGGTGCAGGCCTGCGAGGACATCCTCGTCGGCCGCCGCGTTCTGCGCTTCGGTGACGAGTTGCTGGAAGCGTTCGGCCGACAGCGCCTCCAGCAGCGCGTGCCGGTTGGGGAAATGCCGGTACACGGTCCCGACGCCCACCCCCGCGAGCCGGGCGATGGTGTTGAGTTGGAGTGAGTCGTCACCTGCGGCCAGTTGCTCGCGGGCGACTCGCAGCACCCGTGCGCGATTGCGCGCGGCGTCCGCGCGCAACGCTGTCCCCTGTCCGGCGGCCTTCGGTGTCACACGGTCAGCCTAATGAGCTTCGGCCGGATCAGCTGTCGGACGGTGACTCGGCGGAAGGCGTGAGGTCGAGAAGGCGGTCGAGCAGCTGGTGCATGTGAGCGCGGAAGCGCCGCAGTGCGTCGGGGTCGTCGGGGTGGCGGCGTTGTCCTGTCGTGTCGAGGATCCCGCTCACTGAGAACCCCTGGATGCACCAGACCATCGTGTACATGGTGAACTGCGCGTCGGCGTGCACGGGCGCCGCCAGGGCGGTGATGCTGTCGACGGCGTACTGGGCCAGCGGCTGAGCGGAGAGTGACTCCAGCTCTTCGATGTCGCTGGCGTCGGAGAGCCATCGGTGCATCCACAGCGCGGGAACCTCGGGATGCTCGACGCACAGGTCGATGTAACCGTCGATGAACCGGTGGAGGGCGGTCGGCCGCTCCTCGGGTGCGGCGGCCTTCAGCTCGCCGGCTCTCTTGTAGATGACGGCCGAGAGGAGCTGCTGAGCGCGCTCCATGACCGCCAGATAGAGGTGGCGTTTGGTGGGGAAAAGCGGGGTGATGGCGGCCGTGGTCAGCCCGGCGGCCTCACCGATTTGACCGATGGAGACGCCGTCGTGGCCGAGCGCGGCGAACAGCCTGGTCGCCACCCGCAGGATCAGCTCCCGCTCGTTCTCTTCAGGAGAGGCCATGGACGCGACCATAGGACCGCGCTGTCGCCCGGCCTACCGCTCGATCGGCAAGCGCGGGTAAAAGTCCGAGCTGCGGAGCGGGGCCCGCCGTACAGGCATTTAAGGGACGCCAGGGGATATTTCGGGAAACTTCGTGTTGATTTTGAAAGAAGTGTGAAGAGGAGGCGGGGCTTCGGCGGAATAGAGGTGTACCCCACAGAAGGGACACCATGCGAATGGCCGCTCCCCCGGACGTGCCCGTGACAGACGATGACGCCGCGCTCATCGAGCGGTCATGGCACCACCCGGAAGCGTTCGCCGTGCTCTACGACCGCTACTTCGAAGAGATACACCGGTACGTCTCCGGACGGCTCGGCACTCAGATCGCGGATGATCTGGCCGCCGAGACGTTCCTGGTGGCGTTCAGGAAACGGCAGACGTTCGACTCCGCTCGCGGTGCCGTACGGCCTTGGCTGTACGGGATCGCCACCAACCTGCTCGCTCAGCATCGAAGGAGCGAAACGCGCAGGCTGGAGGCTTTTCAGCGGGCACCTGCCGGCGAAGTGGCAGACGACGGGCACGAGGACAGGGTGACGGCGAGAGTAGCCGCCGCGAACGCACAGGGGCGGCTCGCGACAGCGCTTGGACGTCTCTCCGCCGGTGATCGCGACGTGCTCCTCCTCGTCGCGCTCGCCGACCTCACCTATGAGGAGGTCGCGCAGACGCTCGGCATTCCGTTCGGGACCGTCGGCTCCCGGCTCAACCGGGTGCGTAAGAAGCTCCGCAGAGCCCTGGGCGGCGTCAATCCGATGATCGGAGGGTTCGATGGATGAGCTGAACGACCGCCCGGACGAGCTGGCCGCCGTACGCGATCTCCTTTCGATGCCCGGGCCTTCCTCCGAGGTCGTCGACTCGGGCCGGGCCAGGCTGCAGGCGGCGCTGGCCGCGCCACCTCAAGCCCCTCAGCGCGTACCGGAAGCTCCGCAACGCCTACCGGTTCGAACTACGCGAAGAGCAGGACGGTCGCGGTGGTGGGCGCCGGTCCGTAACGGGTTGATCGGGGCGGCGTCGGCGGTCGCGCTGGCGCTCGCCGTGGCCGTGCCCTCGAACTCGCTGATCGACCTCTCGCCCGTTCCCGCCGTGTCCGCCTCCGCTCCGCCGACCGCCAGGCAGATCCTGCTCGCCGCCGCGATCGCGATGGCCACGGCACCCTCCGACGGCGCCTACTGGCGCACCAGCGTCGTGACCGGGCAGCTGATCCTCTCTCCCGACCGCCGGTACGTCGTCAAGCGCCAGTCCACCCGTCAGACCTGGCTCACCAGGAAGAACAGCGCGCAGGATCGCTGGACCGGCCGGTACCTCGGCGCGCGACCGGCGACACCCCAGGACGAGGCTGCCTGGCGAACGGCCGGGTCGCCGAGCCGCTGGCAGTACCCGGTGGACGTGACCGGCCTGGGCCGCGTCTCCCCGCAGGCGCTGGTGGAGGCGGCGCCCGGTCCGCCGCAGGGCGGACCGCACCGCGTCGGGTGGCGGAACGCGGACGGCATCCTGACCAAGCAACTGGTCAGCTGGACGGCCCTGAGTACGATCCCGAGCGACCCCACGGCGCTGCGCGCCTTCCTCGTGACCCACATCGCCCGGGAGAACGGCGCGTATGTCGGGCGCGAGATGGAGGCCGAGCTGCGCGAGAGCTGCCTGGAGATCATCACCGGGCTGCCGGTCTCGCCCGAGGTGCGCGCCTCGGCGTACGAGATCCTGGCCTCGATGCCCGGCATGAAGCCGGAGGGCGCGGTCACCGACCCGCTCGGCCGGGCCGGTCAGGCCCTGAGCTACCAGGTGATGAGGGACGGCCGCCTCAGCGACGAACGGCTCGTCATCGACGCGGAGAGCGGACTGCCGCTGGCCACGGAGACGAGGAGCGTCAGCCGGGTGGCCGACGGCCGGGACGTCGAAATTGGCTCTTTCATCGCATATCAGCAAATCGGATGGACGGACGAAGGGCCCGCACAGTGACAACCTTCACTTTGGACGACGTGCGCACGCTGACCTACAAGGCGCGGGACGCCTGGTGGACGGTGTTCCTGGTCGATCCGCTCGCCGGTCGTCTGGTGGTCGGCCTGGCGAACCGTACCGCCATCACGCCGAACCAGATCACCTGGGGCGCCTTCTTACTCGGGCTCGGCTCGGCGGGCTGCTTCCTGATGGCCGACGGTTGGGCATGGCTGGCCGCCGGCGCCGTCCTGTATCACCTGAGCTTCGTGCTGGACTGCGTGGACGGCAAGATCGCCCGGCTCAAGGGCACCGGCACCGTGCTGGGCGGCTGGCTCGACTACGTCTTCGACCGCATCCGGGTGCTCACCTGCGCCCTGGCGCTCATGTGGGGGCGCTTCGAGAGCACCGGTGAGGAGTTCTACCTCGTCCTCGGCATGCTCGTCGTCTTCCTCGACATGCTCCGGTACGTTGACGCGCTCCAGATCGCGAAGGTACGCCGCCAGATGCGCCGCAAACTGGACGACGCGATCGAGCAGGTCACCGGCGTCCCGGCCGTCCGCTTGGAGAGTCCGGACCTGGAGGAGACGGGTCTCGAATCGGGAGAGATCCGCTCCGCCGACTCGGTCGACCTGCAGCAGAACTTCCGCGCGCACTTCGCCTGGTACATCCGCATCCGCGACTGGCTGCGCGACCACCGCGTCCGAGCTCATCTGATCAGCGGCATCGAGTTCCAGATGGCGGTGTTCATCGTCGGCCCGCTCACCGGGTGGATCGTGCCGGTGACCGTCGGCACGGCGGCCCTCCTACTGGTCTTCGAGGCCGCGATCATGTTCAAGCTCTACCTGTCCTCGCGGGACCTCACCCGGGCACTGGCGAAGATCCGCTCTCGGCCCACAACGCCGGTGGCTCAGCCGCAGGGCTAGCGCGTGAACCCCCGCCCCCGATCGCCCGATGCCGGCGTCCCTCGGTCGGCGTCGACTCGTCTGTGCGGCATGGGATGTGGGCCGCGTGGGATGCCGCCGGTTGGGGCATCCGTGGACGGAGTCGACACCTCGGTCGGGACACTCGATCGGGCAGTTATCGGGTGCGGGGGGAGGTGCGGGCCGTGGGATGAACCGGCCCGCTCAGAAAGGGGTACGGCGGCGCGGGGCTCGTAGGTTCATCCAGCCACCGGAAAAGTCGGAAAGTGCCGGTTCGGGGGCGGCGATGCGGAAGGCGGGGCATCCCTTCCACCACGGAATCATGATTCGGCCAGTGCGACCGCCCTTTCCAGGACGCGCCGGGCATCCTGCGGCGAACGTCTGCCCAGGCCACAGGCGGGGGAGACGTCCACCGTACGAGACAGGATGCTCTCCACCATGCGGAGGATCTTCCGCTGGTCGTCCACTTCCTGAGCCTCGTGGACGAGGCCGGCGGCGAACCTGGTGTCCGGAGGCAACGCGGCGAGGGATTCCAGATCTTGGTAGAAGCCAGGTTCCAGCGGCGGCGGCTGGTCGCCCGCCGCGAGCGGGACGTGGACGTACTCCAGCGGGCGGCCTTGCGGCCAGGCCCGTAGAAGCGCGTTGAGTATGGACACCACCGGCGTCACGGTGGGTAATCGCTTCAGCGCCTTGTTGTTGAGGTCGCCGACGCACAGGTGGACGCCGAAGCGAGCGTTAGGCGGCGCGGTAGCGACCTGCTTCACCATGCCGTGGACCAGCGAGCGCGCGGTCGCCGTCCGCAGCGGCTTCGGAACGCCCGCCACCATGACCAGCTCGACGGGCACCTCAAGCTGGAACAGTACGTCGTGGCCGCCCCACCCGGCGATCTCCCGGATCTCACGGGCGAGCGCCTCCCGGAAAGTCCGGCGGCGGGTGAACGCCCTCGCCGGGCCGAAGGCGAAGAGCGCGAGGTCCAGGTCGCCGGGGATCCCGACCTGGAACGACACACCGTCAAGACGGTGTGACGCGCGGATCTCCTTGAACACCTCGTAGCCTTCCCCAGCGGCGGCCGCGTGGCCGAGGCGCATAGAGCCGGAGGTGAGCCGGTGTCCGCGCTTCACCCTGAAGACAGGGCGGTTGTCGTAGCCGGACCAGTTGCCGTCGGTCCGCAGTTCGATGTCCGGATGCTCGCGGAGGCCGTCGATGATGTGCGTGATCCAGTTGCGGCGGGCACCGACCTCCCCGTCCGCCAACGCCCGTAGATACGGGCCCGCCACGTCCGCCACGATCGTCATGGCCTGGCGCGTGTCGGCTGCCGGATAGCTGCCGACGAGATGGATGTGGCGGCTTGGCATGCGTCTCTCCTCACCGGCGCCGCCATGGGGCAGCGGCCTCGAAACCGTGTTCCACGTCAGAGCGCGCACCCCGAGTGTGATGAGTATCGACCGTCCGGTCGAGTGGCAGCCGGTCGACGGCTGAGAGCGCCTTACCGGCAGGTCAGTCAGGGCGCGCTCACCCGAACGTCCAGGAACACCGGCCGCTTGTCCGGGAACAGCTCCTGGCCCTGCGCATCGGTCATCTTCCAGTAGATGCGGCAGTTGCCGGGTTTGTCCGGAGCGCGGACCTGTACCGAGATGTCCGCGGTCTGGCCCGGTGCGGTCGGCGGGATGGGCACCGTTTCGGGGGATCGGCAGGGCCCGGTGTTGATACGAGCCAGACGCCTGCCCGCCCAGGACGTGGTCCCGATGTTGCGGATCCGCCATACCTTCTTGAACGACGAGCCCGGCCGCACTTCCGAGCCGTCCGGGTACGTGATGTCACCCACGAATGCGGAGTCATCCTTCGCGGGCGTGCGCGCCGGGGGATCATCCTGGCCCGTGGTCGTCGCCAGGTAGAAGCCGGTCAGGCCGACCAAGATGATCGCAGCCGCGATCATGGCACTGACGAGGACGCGGTTCCGCCGCGCGGACGGCGCTGGAGCTTTGACGGCTTCGGCTGCGGTGGTCGGCGGCGCTGGCGCGGGCTCGTCGTCGTGCGCCGTGCTGGCCTTTGCTCCGTCGTCGTGCGCCGTGCCGGCCTCCGCTGTGTCGTCGTGCGCCATGGGGGCCGCCGCTCCGTCGACGGTGTCGGTGTCGGTGTCGTCAGGCGAAGGGACCGCCTTCGCGCGCTCCCAGAGCTCCCGCCACTCCCGTTCGGTCTCCTCGGGATCACGCCCCAGTCGATCAACCGCGAGGACCCGGACGAACTCCCACGCGGTCTCCCAACTCGGCAACTTCCGCCCCTGGGCCGCGCTGGCCAGCGACGACTTCGAGGCCGCCGCGCCGAGCCGAGCGGACATCTCGGCGTACGAGGGATCGCCGGCTTCCTCTTTCAGCTTCAGGAGCCGGTCGGCGAAGGCGCCCACCGCACCCGAATCCGGATCAGGACGTATCGGCTGCCGTCCTCGACGCTTACGATCCTGAGCCTGCACCCCGGCCCCACTTCCCCCCGTTCACTCTTCCCTCCGTTCACTCGTGACACTGCCGATTCCTCCGCATCTGGCAGTGCCCTCCCAAATTATCTGACGCGACAAGTCAACGATCAGTTCAGATCACCGCAGGTCGACGTCCGGGCGTGATTTGTCCAATGTCCAGCGTCGGCCCCGTGGAGCAGCCTTGGACAAAGATCGCTGGCTGGCCCCGTCCCCCTGATGGCATCGTGGCGGAGGTTCCTCGGCGAACACACCCGCGCGGCACCGGCGCCCCCCCAAGCGCATCTCTCCTAAGCGCGTCGTCCTCAGCTGCCTCGCCTCAGCGAAGTGACCGCATCATTCCAGAGGAGGAGATTTCTCATGTCCACCAGTTCTCGTATGGCGAGCCTGCGTACCCGAGTCGCCGTCGTCGCCGCCTCATCCGTCGTCGTCGCCGGACTCGGCGTCGGCCTTGGCGCCGCTCCGGCTGCGGCGGACGTCCATCGCGGTGTCAGTGGCTGCTTCGCCTGGTCCTGGGGAGACGGCAACACCTCCGTGACGGTGTACTGGCACAACCGGTGCGGCAACAAGCGCAAGCTGAAGATCAAGTACAGCCTCGGCTGGACGTACAAGAACTACACAGCGGTGGTCAAGTCCGATGGGAAGGGCCACAAGAGGTTCCAGACCGCTTCGATCGTGTCCATCAAGGACGGGGGCCGCGCCTAGCCTGCGGGGGCAGGCGCTTGGGGGTGCGGCGCGGACACGTGCCGCACCCCGGGCCCGCCAATCAGCCGAAAGTACGCCTGATTTCCGGACGATCGGCCAGCTCAGAACGGGCCGTTCTATCGATGAGCCGCCACCGCCTCAGTCCGCACAATCGGGGTTATGAGCGACGAGATCACGACGGTACGCCCCCCGTTCCGGCAATCCTCTCAAGGCAGCAGGCCGACGGATGATCGGCGCAGAGCCAGGCGGGCAGGATGGCTCGTGCCCGCCGGGCTGATCTTGCTCAGCGCCATTCCCATAGCCGCCGGTGCCTTCCGCCTGACCCAGTTGGCCGGCGGTGCGGCGATCACGTCGGAGAACGCTCGGTTCTTCGCGATGCCCCTGCCCGTGGTGCTGCACATCATCAGCGTCAGTGTGTACAGCCTTCTGGGGGCTTTCCAGTTCGCCTCCGGGTTCCGCCGCCGGAGGCCGGGATGGCATCGCGTCGCCGGGCGGGTGCTGGTGCCATGCGGATTCGTCGTAGCGCTGACGGGCCTGTGGATGACCCTGTTCTATCCCCGCCCTGAGGGGGATGGCGATCTCGTCACCGGCTTCCGGCTCGTGTTCGGCACGGCCATGTTCCTGTGCCTCAGCCTCGGCCTCGCCGCGATCCGGCGGCGGGACTTCGCCCGGCACCGCGCCTGGATGATACGCGGGTATGCGATCGCCCTGGGCGCGGGGACGCAGGCGCTGACCCACTTGCCGTGGTTCCTGTTCTTCGGCACACCTGGCGAGCTGCCCAGAGGACTGCTCATGGGCGCTGGATGGGTGATCAACGTCGCCGTGGCCGAATGGATCATCCGTAGGCGAGCGGCCGATCCACGCCGAGTTAGTTCTTGATGCGGTTGGTCTCATACGCCCACATGGCGATCTCGACGCGATTGCGGGCGCCGAGTTTGGCCATCAGGCTAGCGATGTGGGATTTGACGGTGCTGAGGGAAATATGCAGCTGGTCGGCGATCTCGCTGTTGGTCCGGCCACGTGCCACGGTGGTCAGGATCTGTTCTTCTCGCTCGGTGAGCGCCTCGATGGGGTGGACCGGTGGTGCGGCGGGCCCGGCGCGGGTGAAGGCTCCGAGCAGTCGTGCGGTGATGCTGGGGGCGATGAGCGCGTCGCCGTTGGCGGCGGCGTGAACGGCCTGGGAGAGCAGGTCGGCGCCGGCGTTCTTGAGCAGAAAACCCCGGGCACCGGCTCTCAGGGCGGCGTAGACGTACTCGTCCAGGTCGAACGTGGTGATGACGACGACCGCCAGGGGGTCCTCGACGGTCGGGCCGGCCAGGGACCGGGTGGCTTCGATGCCGTCAAGGACGGGCATGCGGATGTCGAACAAGCACACGTCAGGGCGTAGGCGCCGGGCGAGCTCGACGGCTCGCCGCCCGTCGGCGGCCTGGCCGATGACCTCGATGTCCGGCTGGGCGTCGAGGATCATCATGAGGCCGGTGCGGACGATCTCCTGGTCGTCGGCGACGATCACGCGGATGCTCATGGGGCCGATCCGGTTCGAGGGAGTACGGCGGTCACGCTCCAGCCCCGATCGGGGTTCGGGCCGGCGACACAGGTGCCGCCGAGCAGGTCGGCGCGTTCGATCATGCCGATGAGTCCGTAACCCGGCGACGCGGCCGGGCGGATGAGGCTACCGTCGCCGTCGTCGCTGACGCGCAGGTGCACCGAGGTGTCGTCGGCGGTCAGGCGGACCTGAATGCGGGTGGCGTGACGCGCGTGGCGCCGGGCGTTGGTGACCGACTCCTGGGCCAGGCGGTAGATCGCGGCACCGACCGAGGGGGGCAGATCGTCGACATCGCCCGAGATCTCCACGTCAACGGAGGGACCGGAGCCGCCTGGACCGGCGAGCTGTCGGAGATCGGCGACGCGCCGCCCGGGCGCCAGGCCGGCCGGCTGGTCGCGGCGTAAGACGCGCACCATGGCGCTCATCTCGGCCAAGGCGCGCGCCGCCTCCGCCTCGATCACCTGCAGCGCCTCGGTCGCGGCGCTCGGCCGCGACGCCGAGGTGGCCAGGCCGGCCTGCGCGCGGATGGCCATCGCCGAGACGTGATGAGCGATGGTGTCGTGCAGGTCGCGGGCCAGCTGTTCGCGTTCGAGCAGCTTGACCTGGTCGAGCTCGCGCATCCTGGCCTTGGCCCGATAGCGGAAGGCCACGCCCAGGGCGCCGACCAGGAACACCACGGTGACCCCACCGACGGCATCGCTGGGACCGGGGTAGTCGGAGACCATCGAGAAGCAGATCTTGACCAGGATGATCGTCGACCCGATTACCGCCTCGCGTCCGGACCCCCACCGGAACAACGAGTAGGCCAGCAACAGCAGAAACGCCATGGTGTACGTCTCTGGCGAGTAGCCGCCCGTCAGTAAGGGGACCGGGGTCATGGCACCGAAGGCGATCACGATCGTCAGCAACGGTCTGCTGCGGCGCCACAACAACGTCGTCGCCAGCCCGACAGTGACGATCACCGAGAGGGCCCGCCACGGAAGATCCGGCCGCAGCACTCCTTCGAGCACCGCGACCGCCACCAACACCCCTACCAGCGCCCAGTCCCGCCACCCCCGCGGCGCGGGGTTGGGAGGGCGGGGCTCGTCCCACACCGAACGAATGAGACCGCGCACAGGGTCATGGTACGAGAGCCGGTGCCACTCCGGATCAGCCCCAGGTACGACAAGCACATGCCGCCACGTCGTGCCCGCAGGTGAGTTGTCTTGGCGAGGACTTGGTCAATCCTCGTCTGCGGGGAGGGCGAAGAGGCGGATGTACAGAGGGCGGGCGTCTGGGGGTGCGTCCTCGGCGCGGTGGCTGTACCTCAGGAGCAGGGCTATGTACTCCTCGTAGAACTCGGCGAATTCCTGCTTCGTCATTCGGCCCAGGCCGCGTGATGCCTTCGCCCAGTCCGGGTCGCGTTGGTAGGCGGCGGGGAAGCGTTCGAAGAGCACGCGGTCCTCGTCCATGCCGATCCGGTGGAATTCGGCCAGCACCGGGCGGTCCTCGGGGGCGAGTTGGTCCGAAGTGGGCACGCGCATGTCCCTCGGGGCGTCGGGGGCGCGGCGCCACCAGCGCTCCCGGCCGGTCGAGCGTTCGGGGATCTCCTCGATGAAGCCGTACTTCTCCAGCTGGCGCAGGTGGTAGCTGGTCGTTCCGGTCTTGGCGTCGAGGAGCTCGCCGAGGGTGGTCGAGGTGGCGGGGCCGTGCACGTTGAGGTGGCGCAGCATGAGCCGGCGCATCGGATGGGCGAGGGCCTTGAGCCGCGCCGGGTCGTCGAGCGTGAACGCCTCGTCATCCTTCATGAGGAGCAGCCTATCCTCCTGCCGAACGATATCTGCAGAGAAGCCTTTGCCGAGATGTCTCTGCAGAGTAGCTTCGGCATATGAGACGGATTCTTGCTGGAGCGGCGGCAGCGGCCATGGCCCTGTGCCTGCTCGTCCCGCCGGCTGTCGCGGTGACCGAACCATCCCCGCTCGCCGTACCCCCTGATCTGAGCGCGGCCGAGGTGAGCTTCCGGGGTGGCGGCGGGCTCGCCCTGCACGGCACGGTGCTGACCCCGGCTGGGGCGAAGGCCGACCGGCCGGGGATCGTGCTGGTGCACGGCGCGGGCACCGGAACGCCCCGCAAGCAGCTCCTGGGGGAGGCGGTCGAGTTCGCCCGCCGGGGGCTGTCCGTGCTGATCTACGACAAGCGGTCCGAGGGCTACTCGCTCTTCACCCGGTCCTACTCGCAGTTGGCCGACGACGCGCTCGGCGCCGTGGCCGCGCTGCGTACGCGGCCGGGCGTGGATCCGGCGAAAGTCGGGCTGTGGGGGCTCAGCGAGGGCGGCTGGGTGGTGCCGATCGCGGCCTCTCGCTCGAAGGAGGTCGCCTTCATCGTGCTCGTGGGCGCCAACGGGCTGGCGCCGTTGCGGCAGCAGACCTGGGCGGTGGCGGCCGGGCTGCGGAAGGCGGGGGTGTCGGGGTCGCTCGTCGAGCGGGCCGAGCCCAAGCTGTACACGGTGATCGCCGACGGCGGCATGTTTCCCGAGCCCTACTACGATCCCGCGCCGACCATCGCCAAGGTAGGCCAGCCCGTCCTCGGCATCTGGGGCACGAACGACCTGCTGACCCCGCCCAAGGAAACCCCGCCGGTGTTCGCCAGGGCGCTCGAAGCGGGCGGGAATCGGCACTACACCTTCCAGTTCTTCCCCGATGCCGATCATGCCGCCCACCAGACCCCTGACGGCGGCGTCACCCGGCTGAAGGAGCTCGCCCCCGGCTACGCCGATCTGGTCGGCTCCTGGGTGAAGGACGTGACCGGCGGCAAGCTGCCCACAGCTCAGACGAATGGACCGGCCCCCACGCAGGCGTCGCTGACCATTCCGATGGATCCTCCGGCCTGGTGGGAGTCGGCCTTTATGCAGGTCGTGGCCTTGCTGGTATTCCTGGTCGGGTTCGGCGCCTATCCGGTGGTCGCGCTGGCGCGGCGGCTTCGCCGGGCTTCCCAGGCGCCGGTCTCCAGGGCCGCCCGGCTGGTGAGCGCGGGCGGGTTCGGGGTGGTGCTCGGGGCGTTCTCCTACCTGTTCTACGTGGTCATGACCGGTGGCAAGCTGGCCGCTCCCGGGCCCATGGTCGCGGGTCACCCGGTGATCTGGCTGGTGCTGCAGCTTCTCGCGGTGGCCTGCGTGGTCGCCACCGTCCGTACGGCGCTGGCCTGGCGCCGGGCCCGCGCC
Organism: Nonomuraea sp. NPDC049129; assembly: GCF_040648495.1. Lineage (NCBI taxonomy): Bacteria > Bacillati > Actinomycetota > Actinomycetes > Streptosporangiales > Streptosporangiaceae > Nonomuraea > Nonomuraea sp. NPDC049129. Next base: position 373,543 of record NZ_JBEZDU010000008.1, read on the forward strand.
ACTGTGGCGAGAGGAGAGAGGGTACGGCTCGGCCTCCTGCTCGCCGGTGGGGCGGTGTTCCTCCCGTGGGCCCTCTACTGGGGGCTGCTGCTTCCGTGAGGGGCGGTTCGCCATTCGATGTCCTGTTCCGCGCCGCGTACCCAGGTCACGTAAAGCGATGGGCGGCCGGGCCGGGTCACCTCGAACAGATAGGCGTCCGGCACGTCGACCCGCCGGACGCTCTCGGCGCCGTCGAGGCGCGCGGCCAGCTCGGCGAAGGCGTCCGCGCTCGGATGACGGGCACCGAGCGTCTCGCCGTCGGACTCCAGCAGCACGAACTTCGAGAACATCAACTGCAGCAACTCGAGATGGTCCGCGGGCTCGCACGGGTCGGGGCCGAGCTGCCAGCAGACCGTGCGCCGCACGCCGCAGGACATCGCCAGGAGGTTGCGCACCACGAGGTCCCGCGCGTTGATCCGATGCCGCTCGGCCTCCAGCTCCGGCGGGCAGCCCGTCATGAACATCTGCAGGGTGGGCGGCAGTTCGCTCATCCGCGCGTACAGCCGCTCCATCGCCTCACGGGCGGGCGCGGCCGACACCCGGCCTGACCTGAAGTCCTCGGTCGTGAACGTGTGCCAAGGGGTCATGGCGCCGGAGTTCATGACGTCGGCCAGGTGCTCCATCACCTCCGGATATTGGAGGAGGAGGGGGCCGTTGTACTCGCCGGCCAGGATGGGCTTCTCGGGGCCGTACGAGCGCATCACGGTGCGGATGTCGTCGATGGTGTCGGGAATCAGGTACGGGTCGCCGTACAGATGGATGTCGAAGACGTCGTAAGCGCCCTCGGCGACGAGCCGCAGGAAGAAGTCCCGCTCCTCATCAGGGGTCTCGGGGGCGGGGAAGACACCGGGCGGGCAGCCGCCGAGCACGACGTCGGCCCGTGGGTCGGCGCTCTTGACCGCCCGGTGGAAGAGGGCCAGCAGGTCGAGATATTCGGTGGCGGTGCCGCCCCAGAACAGCGGGATGCACGGCTCGTTCTCGCACTGCCAATAGCGCACGCGGCCCGCGCAGTGCGTCACCAGGGCGCGCAGCATCGCCTCGTACGCGGCGGGGTCGGCGGGCGGTGAGCCGGGGAGCAGGTCGGTCGATCTGGTCGAGCCCCAGGGTGAGGCCGCGCAGAGCATGAACCACAGCTCGGTGTCGTTGTCGACCTGGTCCAGGACCGCGTCCACCGCGCTCCAGTCGTACTGGCCCGGTTCGGGTTCGAGCTGGGACCAGTAGAAGAACACGCGCAGCAGTCCGGCGCCGAGGTCGCGGGCCTGCGGGGCGAACGTGTCGGGCTTGGCGACCAGGCCGTACTGGATGCTGCGGACCACGCCCATCCGGATGCTGTCGGTCGATGTCATGAGCTGTCCTTTCGGAGGAAGTCGTCCTCCGACGATGGCCCCGCCCGCTGGTAGGTCGCTGTTGTCCCGCTGTCACGTCACTGGTGGCGGGCCCGCGGCCGGGCTTCGGACCCGGCCGCAGGTCGTGCGGTCAGGCGGAAGAGACGTTCAACGCCGTACGCAGGAACTCCAGCTGGTGCCGCAGCAGCCCCTCCACAGCCGCCTCGGCGGTCGGCATGTGCGTGGCCCCCGACAGCGGGAGCACCTGGTGCGGGCGGCCCGCCGCCAGCAGCGCCGCCGACATCCGCAGGGTGTGCGCGGCCACCACGTTGTCGTCCGCCAGGCCGTGCACCAGCAGCAACGGGCGGCGCAGCCGGGCCGCGTCGCCGATGGGCGAGGAGCGCTCGTAGTTCTCCGGTTCCTTGTCCGGGTGGCCCAGGAACCGCTCCCGCCAGTGGGTGTCGTACAGCCGCTGGTCGCTCGGCGCCGCCCCCGAGACGGCGGCGTGGAATACCTCCGGCATGCGCAGCACCGCCGCCGCCGCGAGCGTGCCACCGTAGCTCCAGCCGCGGATGCCCACCCGGCCCAGGTCGAGGTCGGGGCAGTGCTCGGCGGCCGCCCGCAGCGCCACGACCTGGTCTTCGAGCGGCGCGGTGAGCGTGTCGCCATGGACGGTCTTGTCCCAGGCGGGACCGCGTCCCGGAGTGCCACGGCCGTCCGCCGTCACCACCGCGAACCCGTGCTCGGCGAACCACTGCGACTCGGCCAGCCACCAGTGCCGGGCCCGGGTCACCAACTGCATCGCCGGTCCCGCGTACGGCGCCATCAGCACCGGCAGCGGACCGGAGCCCGGCCGGTGCCAGGAGGGCAGCAGCAACGCGGTACGGATCTCCCGCTCGCCCGCCCGCAACCACGTGACACGCGGGACGATCAGCGGCTCGGCCTGGAGCGAGGCGATCTCCACGTCGGGCCGCCCGTCACGCACCACGCGGAACGAGTGACCGGCCTCGGTATGGGAAGCGAGCACCAGCGCGCCGCCCGTCTCCACACCGGCCGGCGCGTCGCTCGCCCGCCGGCCGGTGTGCAGCCCTGGCCCGTCGCTCAGCCGTACGGGACCGCGCTCCGCGTCATACGTCCACAGGTGTTGTTCGGTGGGTTCGTCATTCGCGGTGAAGAGCATAGATTCGCCGGAGACGTCCACGACCGAGCGGATCTGCAGCCCTTCAGGGGTGACCGGACGCCCGTCCACGAGCAGCCGCCGGGTCCCGTCCAGGTCAGCGGTGTGCACCAGCGCACCGGACGCCGTACGTGCGGGCGTGCCCTCGATGAGCTGGACCCAGGCGGCATCGCGCTGCTCGTGGAGCGGCTTCGTCCGGCCCGTGTCCGGATCGGCGGCCAGCACCAGCAGCGTGCGCTGGTCCCGGCTCTGCACGCCGATCAGCGGGCCGTGCGCGTCCCAGCCGGCGGTGGCCACGTACTCGTACGCGGCCCGGTCCCAGCGCACCTCCACGGAGCCGCCGTCGAGGTCGAGCACGTGCAGCGTGACCTCGGCGTTGGCCGTACCGGCCGCCGGGTAGGCGATCTCGCGCGGCGGCCGGGACGGGTTGGCGGGATCGGCGATCCACCATCGCTGTACGGGACGGTTGTCGACCCTGGCGGCCAGCAGCCGGGTGCCTTCGGGCGACCACCAGTAGCCGCGCGTCCTGTTCATTGATTCGGCCGCCACATGCTCGGCCAGCCCCCAGACCACCTCCGGGTGCTCGGGTACGGCCAGCCGCCGGTCACGCCCGTCGGCCAGTTCGACGACGTGCAGCGCGCCACCAGTCACGTAGGCGACCCGGCTCCCGGTGGGGTCGGGCCGGGGATCGACCACCGGCCCGGCGGTGGGCACGGGCCGCGCCTCGCCGCCGTCGATGTGCACCGCCCACAACCGCCCGTCAACGGCGAAGGCGATGGTACGTACGGCGGCATCGGCCGCATAGGCGACGACCCCGGTCGCCCGCTCCCGAGCCCGTTCCCGCCGAATCCGCTCCGCCTCCGGAACGGCCCCGTCCGCGCCGAGCGTCTCCGGCGCCACGACCAGCCGCTCACCCATCTCGTCGGCGACCCACAGACAGCTGCCCCGATCCTCACCCCCGCGAGTCCGGAGGAACACGACCCGACGGCCATCGGGCGACAGAGTGAAGGCCCGGGGCACCCCGAGCGAGAACCGCTGGGTACGGGCGAATTGACGTGGAAATCCGTTGGTATCCATAAAAGGGACTCTGCACCGGACTACCAGGAACAGTGGGGGAGTGAAGTGCGCGGGGAGACTCACCGGCGCCGGGGATCGATCGATCCAGTAGATACTTTAGCAGGCGGGGATCCAGGTCAGGCGTTGACGGAGAGCTCCCACAGACGCGCCGCGGCCGCCGGGTCGAGGGCGTAGGAGGCGACTCCGTGGCGGGCCGAGTGCGTGTCGTTCGGCAGCGCCTCGTTGCAGTCCTCGAAGTAGCGGCCGGTGACGCCGTCGAGCAGCGGCGACGCGGCGGCGAGCACCGAGGTGGCCGCCCCCTGCTCCGTCGTCTTCCACGTGACGTCCGCGCCGGAGGTAGCGGCGGCGGCGCGCAGCCGGTCGAGCTCCTCGTCGGAGACGTACCGCTGGAGGTTCGTGCGGATGCCGCCCGGCATCAGCGCGTTGACGGTGATCCCGTCGTCCGCCCAGCGCCGTGCCGCCTCCACCGCGAACAGCACGTTCGCCGTCTTGGACTGCCCGTACGCCGACCACGGCTCATAGGCGCGCTCACGGAAGTTGATGTCCTCGAAGACGACCGGGGAGCGCAGGTGCGCGGTGGAGCTGACCGAGACCACCCGGGCGCCGTCGGCCGCCGCGAGCGCGGCGTGCAGGCCGGTGGCCAGGGCGAAGTGGCCGAGATGGTTCGTGGCGAACTGGAGCTCCCAGCCGTCCGGGGTGTGCGCCTCGGGGCAGGCCATCACGCCGGCGTTGTTGACCAGCATGTGCAGCGGGCCTTCCCAGGCGGCCACGAACGACGTGACCGTGCCGCGGTCGGCGAGGTCCAGCGGGGCGACGAAGATCTGCTTGTTGCCGGTGGTCGCGGTGATGTCGGCGGCGGTCGCGGCGCCCGCGTCGAGGTTACGCACGGCGAGGGTCACCTCCGCGCCCGCCGCGGCGAGCGCGCGGGCGGTCTCGACGCCGATGCCGGACGCCCCGCCGGTGACGATGGCCCGCCGGCCGCTGAGATCGACGCCTTCCAGCACCTCGGCCGCGGTGGATCGGGCGGTGAACGGGGTGGTGATGCGGGTGTTCGCAGTCATGATTCCCAGTCCTGTCAGGGATGCGGTAGGAGAGCCCCAAACGGTAAGATGTGAAACGGAGGAGCCTCCAATTAACTCCGACTGTATTCGGAGTCTCCTCCGTTTGGCAAATCTCGCCCCCGAAAATCCACAGGAGTCACCGTGCAGGCCGGATCCCGACCGCTGCGCGCCGACGCGCGCCGCAACCGCGATCGGCTGCTCGACGCCGCCGTACGCGCCTTCTCGAATGAAGGCCCCGAGGTGACGCTCGACGCGATCGCCAAGGACGCGGGCGTCGGCATCGGTACGCTTTACCGGCATTTCCCCACCCGCGAGGCGCTCGTCGAGGCCGCGTACCGCAACGAGCTCACCAGGCTGTGCGAGGCCGCGGCGAGCCTGCTGCGCACGATGCCGCCCGACCAGGCGACCCGCGCCTGGATGGATCGCTTCGTCGACTACATGACGACCAAGCGCGGCATGGCCGACGCGCTGCGCGCGGTCATCGCGTCCGGCGGCAACCCGTTCTCGGAGAGCCGTGACCGGATGGTCGGCGCGATCGGGTCGCTGCTGGCCGCCGGGGCCGCCGCGGGGACCGTGCGTTCGGACGTCGAGCCGGACGACGTGCTCGCCAGCCTGGGCGGCGTGGCGCTGGTCGTCGGCGAGCACGAGCAGCGCGACCGGACGGGCCGCCTGCTCGACCTGCTGATGGACGGCCTGCGCTACCGCCGCTAGGGGCTCGCTATTTCACGCTGATCTTCGTCATCATTCCCATCGCGCGGTGATTGTCCACCGGGCACCACAGGTCGTACGTCCCCTTCTTCAGCGTGACGGAGAGCTTCGTCGTCTTTCCGGCTGGGACGATGCTGGAGGTCGAGTCGACCCCGGGCCCCTTGATCGACAGGCCATGCGAAGCGGTCCCCGCATTGTGGATCGTGAAGGTGTAGGCCCCTGCCTTGAAGTCGGTCGTCGAGAGCGTGAGAGAGAACTCCCGCTCGGTCACGGTGACAGACGTATCGCGAGCCGCAGTCGTACCCGCGCCGACCGTTGTCAGCGTCAGCGCGGCGGCCACGAGCCCGATCACCAGACGGGGCGCACTTCTGGAACGAATCGCAGCGGACATGATCGCCAACCCTTCATCGCGGCATCGATGTCAGCCATGGCAGTCTCCGTATTCCCGGACCCGCGTAACGCCAGACCCGCGGGCGTGCCGCCATCATTTGACCTTGTCACCAGCGTCAACGTTTATCGTCGATCCCCGACCGCCGACGAACGGACGCCTCGCATGAGCACGGACCGCGACACTCTTCTCGAGTACGACCAGAGCTTCTTCGACGCCTTGGTGGCCAACGACCTCGACCGGCTGACGGAGTTGCTGGCGGACGACTTCCTCCTGGTGGGGGTCGAAGATGGGGCGGTCGCCACCAAGCAGGTCATCCTCGACCTGGTGGCGTCCGGGTCCCTCCGGTTTCCGCGGATCGACTCGTTTCCCGGCGAGGCGATCGTCCGTTTCCATGGGGAGGTGGGCATCGTCGTCGGACGTACCGGCATGAACTTCACCAGCCCCGAAGGCGCCACGTTCAGTGCCGGGAGCCGCTACACCCACGTGTACGCCACCGACTCCCACGGTTCCTGGCGCCTCACCTCCGCCCAGGGCACCGCGATCAAGGGCTGACCCGGCTACCCCACAAGCGTGGCGGCGCAGCTGGTGACGAGGTCCTCCGCGTAGGCGGGAATCGGGCGGCCCAAGCTCTGGTGGCGGCGGACCGTGGCGTACGGCAGGTCGACCGTGGCCAGGAACAACTGCTCGACCTCCTGCGGCTCGCGCCTGTCCAGCCGTTCGGCCAGGGCGCGGACGGCGTTGCGGACCCGGCGGTCGCTGCGTTCCAGGCGTTCGCGGGCCTCCGACGGCCAGTTGGGTTCGTCGAAGTCCGCCGGGCCGTACAGCAGGATGTGAGCTTCGTGCGGATGCGCCCGGCTCCAGGCGACCACGTGGCGCGCGGCGGCGGGGGCGGCCCGCGCGGCGGGCTCGGTGTTGAGCGCGGACAGGAAGCCGTCCTGGAAGCGGTCGACCGTGCGCAGCCACAGGGTGGCGAGCATGGAGGAGCGGCTGGGGAAGCGGTGGTAGATCGAGCCGCTCGGCGCGCGGGCGGCACGGGCGACCGCCGCCACGGTCACGGTGCTCGGGCCGCTCGCGGCCACCAGTTCGGCGGCCGCGTCGAGCAATCGGTCAACGTCATGGCGAGGCGGTCGTCCCATGCCGTCGAGCGTATAGGGACAGACTGAAGGGTTTCTGGACGGTTAATCAGCTTCTGTCTTGGTCATCGCACTGATGGTCTCGGCCATGTGCGTCCGCAGCTGGGCCAGCCGCCCCTCGATGATGGCGCTCGCGTCCCCCGGATTGTTGAGTACGGCCTGACGCAGCCCACTGTTCCCGTACGCGTGGACGAACGTGTGCTTGATGATGGTTTGTCCGGAGTCGGGGGTCAGGTCGTAGCTCCACAACGAGGCCCGCCACCGCTGGCCGTCGAGCACCGCCCAGGCGAACCGCCTGACCGGCTCCACCTCCGTGACCTCGCACGTCACGACCCCCGTCTGGCCGTTGGGGAACCGGTTACGCCCCTCGAACCTCCTGCCGACCGCGGGGCCGTCCCCATCGTCGAGCCAGGTCGCGCCCGTGCATTCCGGGCTCCACTCGCCGATGCGCGAGACGTCCGTGATCAGCTCCCACACCTCCTCGGGCGAGTTGTCGACCCGGACCACGACCTCCGTGGTGGCTCCCGTCACGGCGTAATCGGCCTGGAACGCCCGCACTTCCACGGTCCCGAACCTGGCCGCCGGATGCTTGGCCGCCACTTCCACCGCCTCCTCCAGGCTCGCGCACTCGAGGATGTCGAAGCCGCCGACCTGCTCCTTCGTCTCCACGAACGGCCCGTCGCCGACGAGTACGCGCCCATCGCGCACGCGTACGGACCGCCCTTCCGAAGCGGGCCGCAGCGCGTGTCCTTCCAGCCGGATCCGGCGCCGGTCCATCTCCTCGACCCACTCTTCGGCCCCGCCCTCGTCCGCGCTCACCTCGATGGACGGATCCGCGCAGATCAGCAGCAGATATTTCACCAGATGACTCCTTCTGCTCGTCGTTTTCACCCCACCGACGAACGGCTCTCTCACAAACCGACAAGTGGACAGCGATATAGCGGGCAACTCATATTGGACGGGGTTAACATCCCCCACACCGGAGGTCTGTATGGACGTGCGTCTGGACCATCTCGTCTGCTGGGTCTCGGACCAGCTTCGCGCGCTCGACTTCTACGAGCAGGTCATCGGCCTGCCGGGGGTACGTGCTGAGGAGTTCAGGGACGGCAAGGCGCCGTTCCCCAGCGTACGGGTCTCCGGTGACACGATCATCGACCTGATGCCCCAGAACGCGGCGAACCGCGTCGACGAGGGCACCGGCGTCAGCGGCAGCGCCGGTCATCCCATCAACCACTTCTGCCTGGCGCTCGGCCGGGACGACTTCGACGCGCTCGAAGCCAGGCTGACCCGCAACGGCGTGGAGGTCACCGGCACCGGCTCCAACTCGTTCGGCGCCAGGGGCATCGCGCCGGGCGTGATCTACTTCTCCGACCTCGACGGGAACGTGATCGAAGCCCGCTACTACAACTGAGGCTAGGACGGGACCGGGCGCAAACTGTCGGCGCGATTTGCTACACAAGACGGCATGGGTGTGAGCGTCGACGAGTTCCTCAAGCTGCTGGACCGGTTGCCCGAGGCGCGCTTGGGCGATCACGGTGGCACCTGGGTCAGCCTCAAGGTGCGTGACAAGGGCTTCGGTTATCTGTGGGAAGAGACCGAGACCGTTGGGCTCAAGGCGACGATCGAGGAGCAGATGGCGCTCGTCGCCGAACGGCCCGATGTGTTCGAGATCCAGTTCACCGCCGGCCGGTTCGGGTGGGTGGTGGTGCACCTGAAGCGGATCGACGCTGACGAGCTGTTCGAGCTGGTCGCCGAGGCATGGTGCTTGACGGCACCCAAGGAACTGGTCGCCCCCTTCGAGGCTGCTCATAAAATCGGGCAATAGGGCGTAAAACAGTTGGAAGTCGCGGTTAGGATCAGGCACCGTGACAGATATGGACATCGAGCTGCGCGAGTGGTGCGCGGACGACGCTCCTATCGTGCTGCGCGCGTTCCAGGCGCCGGACATGGCCGGTCAGGCGTCGTGGCCGATCGTCTCACTCCAGGACGCGGTGGGCTGGATCGCGTCCTGGCCCGGTGCGGGCCACGCGTTCGCCGTCACGCTCTCCGGCCAGGTCGTGGGCAACGTCGCGGTGACGGGCATCGACGGCCACGACAACGGCTGGGTCTCCTACTGGACAGTGCCCGAGGCCAGGGGTCGTGGTGTCGCGGCGGCGGCTGTGGTCGAGCTGACCCGCTGGGCCTTCCGCGAGCGCGGCCTCTACCGGCTGGAGCTGGGCCACCGCATCAACAACCCGGCCTCATGCCGCGTGGCCACCAAGGCGGGCTTCCGTCCGGAGGGCATCGAACGCCAGAAGCTCCGCTATGACGGCCGCCGCTACGACGTCGAACGCCACGCCCGCCTCGCCACCGACTGACCTGCCGCCAACACCGATGCGGCACGGTCGCTGACCTGTTGCGGGACTGACCTGCCAACTGACTGTCTGCCATCACCCATTGCGGACGGCTGGGTATGTGGGACGGAGAGTGCCGAACAGCTCGCGCCTGGTCATGGGTGGGCGAGCTGATCTAGGCTCGGGGGGTGGACAGCGAGAGCTCGGCCGCGGCCGGCCTGCTGGCGGCACTGAGCCGGGCGGCGGAGATTCTCGCCGATTTACAGCACCCGTTCGTCCGGAGCCAGCCCTTCTCCTATTTCTTTCCGCCCGCCGGCGTACGTACCGGGACCGCGTTCACCCTCCCCGACGGCCGTGAGCTCAGCTTCGCCGTCTCCATCTCCGCCGCCAACGGCGAGTTCCACGTCGACGGGGTGATCTCCGTCGAGGGTGACGTACTGCTGGGGCTGCCGCGCAAGACCATGTCCAGCATCCACGACGGGCTCGCCGTACTCGACGACTATGCGGGCGAGCTGGCCGCCCCGGCCGGGCAGCTCATCGACCAGCAGTTGGACAATATTGTCTAACTGTCTGACAATGGTAGGCATGAAGAACGGACCTTTCGCCGTCATCGGTGCCTCCGTGCTCTGGGGGACGGCCGGTACGGCGGGGCTGCTCGTCTCGGCCGACTCGATCGCCCTGGCCGCCGCCCGGCTGGTCATCGGCGGCACAGCGCTCGCCCTGGTCGGCCTCTTCGCCGGATCGGGAGCCGGATCGGGAGCCGGATCGGGAGTTGGGCGGGGCCCGTTGGTCACCCCCAGGCTGCCTCTGGCCCTCAGGTTTCCGGTGACTCCCGCGTTGCCGGCCGCCGCCGTTGCCGTCGCCATGTACCAGTTGTGCTTCTTCGCCGCGGTCGCCCGCACCGGCGTGGCCATCGGCACAGTCGTCGCGATCGGCAGCGGGCCCGTCTTCACCGGGGTGCTCTCCTGGTTGCTGCACGGTGAGCGGCCGAGCCGGCGGTGGGCCATGGCCACCGCCGCCGCGGTCTGCGGGTGCGCCGCCCTGATCGTGGGTGGTGGTGCGCAGGCGGGTGGGCAGATGGTGTCCGGGGTGCTGTTCGCGCTGCTCGGCGGGCTGCTGTACGCGTTCTACGCCGTCACCGCCGCTCGGGCGATCAGCACGGGCTCCTCGTCGAACGCGGTCATGGGCGTGCTGTTCGGCGGCGCCGCCGCCATCATGGTGCCGGTCCTGCTCTGGCGGGGTACCGAGTGGTTGGCCGAGCCGCGCGGGCTGCTCGCCGCCCTGTACCTCGGCGTCGGCGCCACCGCTCTGTCCTACTTCCTGTACGGCCGAGGGCTGCGCACCACACCCGTGGCCACGGCCGCCACGCTCGCCCTGGCCGAGCCGGCGGTCGCCGCGCTGCTCGGGCTGGTGGTGCTCGGTGAGCGACTGACCCCGGTGTCCATCGCCGGTCTCGTCCTGCTGGCGATCAGTCTGGTGGTCGTGGCCGTACCAGAAAAGCGGCCATCCGAAAGGCCGCTCGCGGAGAGGTCGGCGTCTGAGGAGGCGCGGGCGGTCGCGGGGGGAAACGGTGTGTCCCGATGAGGCGTTAGAGTCGCAGCCGTGACGTTGCCGCTCAGACCCGTCTCCGCGGTCGGCGCGCTCGCCGACGCGCTGCGCCGCAGGGTGCTCTCCGGCGAGATCGGGCCGGGTACGGCGCTGCCCGAGCAGGAGCTCGCCGCCACCTACGGGGTGGCCAGGCCCACGGTCCGGGAGGCCCTGGCTGTGCTGGTGCACGAAGGGCTGCTCAGGCGTGAGCGTAATCGCAGCGCCTATGTCCCCGAGGTGACGATCGCGGACCTCGACGATCTCATGTACGTACGCCGGCCGCTGGAGGGTCTGATGGCCACGGCGGTGGCGGGGCGGCGGGTGCCGGAGGCGGAGGCGGCGCTGGCCCGGATGGACGCGCTGCCCGCCGACGCCCCGTGGTCGGAGTCGGTGGCCGAGCACATGGCGCTGCACCAGGCGCTGATCGAGGCCGTGGGCAGCCCGCGGCTCGAACGGCTCTACGGCGCGCTGGCCGCGGAGACCCGGCTCGGCCTCGTCCGGCTGCGTGAGGTCTACGAGGACAGGGAGGTGCTCGTACACGAGCATCGGGAGCTGCTTGACGCCATCGCCGACGGCCCGGCCGATGCGGCGCGGGCCGCGGTGGCCGCCCACCTCGGCCACACGTGGGGCGGCGACGCATCCCCCCGAGCCGAGACCGACCGCCCGTAACGAGACCGCTCCCGAGCCCCTCCTGACCCTCTGCCGCGCCGATCTCGCGATGGAGATCCGCACCCAATATCGCGAACCCTTGCGGCGGGACCCCAGGAGTCGCAAGAATCGCGGCCATGCACGGCAACCCGATGCCGGACTCCTACGTGTACGTCACGGAAGAGGGCGTGACCCGTCACTATGCGGACGGGAGCGTCGAAGCCCTTGCCTGGGAGGACGTGGTCGAGGTCCGTGTGGTGACCGAGTCAGGAGAGGACGTCCTCTATATCCTGCTCGACCGCGACGGCGAAGGCTGCGTGGTACCCAGGTCGGCCACCGACGCCACGTTTCTGGCGCGTCTGCGCTACCTGCCCGACTTCGACCTCGACCGGTTGCACATCGCCGCCGAGTCGGCACATGACGGAGTCGTGGTCGTCTGGCGGAGCCCCGACCCGCCATCCGCACTGCCGGATCTGGAATATGACTAGCGGCGTAATATTCCGGCAACCTGCTGAAATGTTGCCATAAACCTCACATTTGCCGACATGTCGATCAGCACTTTTGGATCGTTCCGTCAACCCCTTCCCCGCCCCGAGTTCCGTCCGGTTGTGGACATTTAACGGTATATCGCTTGTCGGAGTGGATCTTTACTCTTTAGTGGGGGCCGCCGCCCTTGATTGTGCATGGGGGACTTGTCAACCCATGAGGTTCAAGGAACGTCATGTTCTTGCGGTGCACAAAAGTTTTCAGGGTGGTGCTATGAGGGTGGGGACTGAGGAGTCCGATGTCGTACTCCTCAAGGCTGTACCACGTCACGCGTCAAGTATCTGGACGCGTGCGTACTTACGGCTTCTGTGGGGTGGCGACACGGCGTGCGCGCTGGTCGCGTGCGTTTGCGTGCTGGGCATCCGCCTTTTGTCCGGCGCGTACGTTCCGTTGGCCGAATTCGTTCTAGGAGTGAGCCTGGTCATCGCCTGGCCCTTCGCGTTGGCGATGGGTGGCGCGTACCGGCAGCGCGCGCACGGCGAGGGCACTGAGGAGTTCAGGGCCGTCTTCAACGGTGGCGCCGGGTTGATGGCCACGGTCGCGATCGGCGCCTACGCCACGCAGACCGTCGTCGCGCGCAGCTTCGTGATGGCGATGCTGCCGCTGGCGCTTCTGTCCGCGTTGTACTTCCGCTACAAGCTGCGAAAACGGCTGCACAGCCGGAGAGTGGTCGGCGACTACATGCGCGAGGTCATCGCCGTCGGCCATCGCGAATCCATCCTCGACCTGGTCATGCAGTTCCGCCGTCAGCCGTACCACGGCATGCGGGTCATAGGCGCCTGCCTGCCGCCGGACCGGATGGACGTCGACCTCGACGGCATCCCGGTGCTGGGCTCGTTCGGTGACGTCGCCGAGGTGGTGTACCGGATGGGAGCCGACGCGGTCGCCGTCACGGCCTGCCCGGAGTTCGACGGGTCGGCGCTGCGGCGGCTGGCGTGGAGCCTGGAGACCGCGCGCACCGACCTGTTCGTCGCGCCCGCGCTCATGGAGGTCGCCGGCCCGCGGATCAGCATCAGGCCGGTGGCGGGGATGCCGCTCCTGCACGTGGGGCATCCCGAGTTCGACGGTGCCAGGCAGATCGTCAAGACCGTCTTCGACCGGCTCGTAGCGGGAGCCGCGTTGCTGCTCATGGCCGTGCCGCTGCTGGCGATCGTGCTGCTGATCCGCCTCACCAGTCCGGGCCCCGCGCTGTTCACCCAGACCCGGGTCGGTAAACGCGGCAAAGAGTTCCGTGTCCTGAAATTTCGGACCATGGTGGAGGACGCCGAGAAGCTCAGAGGCGCGCTCCTCGATGCCAACGAACTGGACGGGGTGCTCTTCAAAATTAGGAACGATCCAAGGATCACGCCGGTAGGCGCTTTCCTCCGCAAATACTCGCTGGACGAGCTCCCCCAACTGGTCAATGTCATGCGCGGCGACATGTCGCTCGTCGGCCCCCGGCCGCCGCTCCCGGAGGAGGTCGCCAAGTACGGCAGCGACGTCCGCCGCCGCCTGGTCGTCAAGCCGGGCATGACGGGACTCTGGCAGGTCAGCGGTCGCTCGAACCTGAGCTGGGAAGAGTCCGTACGCCTCGACCTGAGGTACGTAGAGAACTGGTCCCTCATCCTCGACCTCCAGATCCTCTGGAAGACCTGGTCCGTCGTCACCCGTGGAGAAGGGGCTTATTAGCGGTGAAAGCACTCGTGCTGGCCGGAGGGTCGGGCACACGGCTACGGCCCATCACCCACACCTCGGCCAAGCAACTCGTGCCCGTCGCCAACAAGCCGGTGCTGTTCTACGGCCTGGAGGCGATCGCCGAGGCGGGGATCAGGGAGCTCGGACTGGTCGTGGGCGACACGCAGGCCGAGATCGAGGCGGCCGTCGGCGACGGCTCGGCGTTCGGGCTGCAGGTGACCTACCTGCGCCAGGAGGCGCCGCTGGGCCTGGCCCACGGCGTGCTGATCGCCCGCGACTTCCTCGGTGACGACGACTTCGTCATGTACCTGGGCGACAACTTCATCGTGGGCGGCATCAACGGCCTGGTGGACCGGTTCGCCAGGGAGCGGCCCACCGCCCAGATCATGCTCACCAGGGTCGGCGATCCGCGCCAGTTCGGGGTCGCCGAGCTCGACGCCGCCGGCCGGGTGGTCGGCCTGGAGGAGAAGCCCGACCGGCCCAAGAGCGATCTCGCGCTGGTCGGCGTCTATCTCTTCAGCCCGGCCATCCACGCCGCCGTGGCCGAGCTCAAGCCGTCGGGGCGCGGCGAGCTGGAGATCACCGACGCGATCCAATGGCTGATCGAGGCGGGGCTGCGCGTCGAGTCCTCGGTGATCTCCGGCTACTGGAAGGACACCGGCAACGTCACCGACATGCTGGAGGTGAACAGGCTCGTGCTGGAGTCGCTCGACCGTCGGGTGAGCGGCCTGGTGGACCAGGCCAGCGAGCTGATCGGGCGGGTCGTGGTGGAGCCGGGCGCCGTGGTCGAACGCTCGCGCGTCGTGGGCCCGGTGATCATCGGCCCCGGCGCGCGGGTACAGGACAGCTATGTCGGCCCGTTCACCTCGATCGGCGCCGACTGCGCGATCGGCCGCAGCGAGATCGAATACTCGATCGTGCTGCCCCGAGCCTCCATCCAGGGTGTCGGCCGGATCGAGTCGTCGCTCATCGGCCACGACGTCGAGGTGACCCCCGCTCCGGACACCCCCAAAGCCCACCGCCTCGTGCTGGGCGATCACAGCAAGGTGCAGATCAGTTCATGACAAGGATTCTGGTGACGGGTGGGGCCGGCTTCATCGGCTCGCACTTCGTCCACGGGCTGGCCGACGCGGACGTGACCGTGCTCGACAAGCTCACCTATGCCGGCAACCGGGCCAACCTCGAAGGGAGGCCGCACACCTTCGTCCACGGTGACATCTGCGACGCCGAGCTGCTCGGCGAGGTGGTGCCTGGCCACGACCTGGTGGTCAACTTCGCCGCCGAGTCGCACGTCGACCGGTCGATCGACGGCCCGGCCGAGTTCACGCGCACCAACGTGCTCGGCACCCAGACGCTCTTGCAGGCGTGCCTGGAGGCCGGGGTGCCGAAGGTGGTGCACGTGTCGACCGACGAGGTCTACGGCTCCATCGACCACGGCTCATGGGACGAATCCGCGCCGCTCGTGCCGCGCTCCCCGTACGCCGCGTCGAAGGCGGGCGGCGACCTGGTCGCCCGCGCGTACGCGATCACGTACGGCCTCGACGTGTCGATCACCCGGTGCGGCAACAACTACGGCCCGAGGCAGTACCCGGAGAAGGTCATCCCGCTGTTCGTCACGAACCTGCTGCGCGGCGAGCGGGTCCCGCTCTACGGCGACGGCGGGAACGTCCGCGACTGGATCCACGTCGGCGACCACTGCGCGGGCATCCGCCTGGTGGCCGAGAAGGGCGCGCCGGGCGAGGTCTACCACATCGCGGGCACCGCCGAGCTGACCAACAGGGAGCTGACCGAGCGGCTCCTTGAGGCGTGCGGCCGGGACTGGAGCATGGTCGAGCCCGTCGAGGACCGCAAGGGCCATGACCGCCGCTACTCGCTCGACGACACCAAGCTGCGCGCGCTCGGCTACCGGCCGGAGATCCCGTTCGAGCAGGGGCTCAAGGACACCGTCAGCTGGTACGCGAGCAACGCGGCGTGGTGGAGAGCTTGAAGCAGAACACCTTGCTCACCTCCGCGCTCTGGGCACTGCTGTCGCCGTTCGCCGGCTGGGCGGTGCTCCGCGTGGCCGGTTGGGAGCCCAAGCTCAGGTGGTCCCAGCTCGTGTCGTTCACCCCCTACGCCGCCGCGGGTTCGCTGGTGCCGCTGGCGCTCGCTCTGGCGCTGCGCAACCGGCCCGCCACGTACGCCGCGCTGGTGGTGGGCGGGCTGCTGGCCTCGGTGGTGCTGCCGCGCGCGGTGCCGAAGGGCGCGCCCGAGGCGGAGGGGCAGCCGCTGCGCGTCATGACCGCGAACCTGCGCGTGGGCTCGGTGCCCGCCGAGGCCCTGATCGGCGCGGTCGAGCGGAGCCGCCCCGACGTGCTCACCCTCCAGGAGCTCACGCCGGACCTCGCTGCGCGACTCGACCGGGGCGGCCTGCGCGCTCTGCTGCCGTACCACCTGGAACAGCTGGGCACGGCCGTCTACTCGCGCTTCCCGCTGCGTCCGGGGCTCGGCTTCGCGGCGGGCCAGTGGCAGCACGTCGGCGGCCTGCTGACGCTGCCCGACGGTTCGGAGGTGGACGTCGTCGGCGTGCACGCCTGCGCGCCGGCCGGCGGCTGGCTGGCGGGGTGCTGGGCGCAGAGCATCCGGGTCCTGCCGCCTGCGGTGGCCAAGCGGCCGCGCGTCCTGGCCGGCGACTTCAACTCCACGCTCGACCACGCGGTGCTGAGGGAGCTGATCGCCACCGGCTATCAGGACGCCGCGTCCGTCACCGGGAAGGGACTTGTCATGACCTGGCCGTACTACGGGCGCTCCGCCCTCGTCCCCAAGGTCGCCATCGACCACGTGCTGGCCTCCGAGGGGGTGGCCGTGCGCTCGTTCGAGACGCTCGCCCTCCCGCGGACCGACCATCGCGCCACGGTCACCGACCTGGTGTTGAGGCGGCGCGCATGAGGTGGGTGATCACGGGTGTGGGCGGCATGCTCGGCACCGACCTGACGGAGCTGTTGCGGACCATGCCGGGCATGCGGGTCCGCCCGTTCACCCGGTCCGAGCTGGACCTGTGCGACGCCGGTGCCGTCGCCTGGGTGCTGCGCGCGGCCAGGCCCGACGTGGTGGTCAACTGTGCCGCGTGGACGGCCGTCGACGACGCCGAGACGCGCGAGGAGGAGGCCCTGGCGATCAACGGGACGGCCGTGTCCGTCCTCGCCCGGGTCGCCGCCGACCTGGGTGCCCGGCTGATCCAGCTCTCCACCGACTACGTCTTCGACGGCGCCGGGGTCGGGCCGTACCGGGAGAACGCCCCGACGGGGCCCATCAACGCCTACGGCAGGACCAAGCTCGCGGGCGAGCTCGCCGCCCTGGAGCACGGTCACCACGTGGTGCGTACGGCCTGGCTCTACGGCGCCCACGGCCGCAGCTTCGCCCGCACGATGGTCGGCCTCGAAGCCTCCCGGACGACCGTCTCCGTGGTCGACGACCAGTTCGGCCAGCCCACCTGGACCGGTGACCTGGCCGAGCGGATCGTCCAGCTCGGCCGGGCGGACGCCCCGCCCGGCGTCTACCACGGGACGAGCGCCGGGCGGACCAGCTGGTATGACTACGCGAGAGAGCTCTTCTCCCTGCTCGGGGCCGATCCCGGCCGGGTCGAGCCCATCCCGAGCACGGCCCTGCGCCGGCCCGCCCCACGCCCCGCCAACAGCGTGCTGGCGCACGGGAACTGGCAGGCCGCCGGGCTGCCGCCGATGCGGGAGTGGTCCATCGCCCTACACGCGGCCTGGCCGGCTCTGCTGAGCGCCTGGGGAGCTCGCGTAGTGGGCCAGGCAGTCGGCGTAGGAGGGGAGTAGACCTTGTTCGGTGGCTTCCGCCAGCGTGGGTGCCGCGGCGTCCTTGTCCGAGAGGATCGGCTCGATGCCCTCCGGCCAGACGATGCCGAGGGCCGGGTCCAGCGGGTGGATGCCGTGCTCGCGCCGCGGGGCGTACGAGGTGGAGCACAGGTAGATCACGGTGGCCGACTCGCTGAGCGTGAAGAACGCGTGGCCGAGCCCTTCGGCCACGTAGACCGCCTGCCGCGAGACGTCGTCCAGTTGCACCGCCGCCCACTGGCCGAAGGTGGGCGAGCCGGTTCTGAGGTCCACCGCGACGTCGAGGACGCTGCCGGAGACACAGGTGACGTACTTGGCCTGACCGGGCGGCACGTCCGCGTAGTGGAGGCCGCGCAGCACGCCCCTGGCCGAGACCGAGCAGTTGGCCTGGGCGAGGTCCAGCGGGCGGTCGAGCTCGTCGCTCCTGAACCACTCCAGGAACTGCCCGCGACCGTCCTTGTGGATACGCGGGCTGAACAACCAGGCGCCGTCGAAACCGAGGGGATCCATGAGCCGGATCCTGACATAGCAGGAACGTTCCCACCAGAGCGTGTAACGCGGGATATGGCAGTCGCGAAATGCCAGTTGATTGAGGCAGGTGATCCCGAGCGGGGTCAGGATCACCGTCCCCATCAGTACGTTTCCGGGAGCCTGCAACCCATCCCGCCCCACGCACGGCCTCGCAAGACCTACGAGGGGAGATCGGTTCGACTCGCACCATGCACGTGTAAGGGGCAAGCCCAGATGACCACGGTATTCACCGGCAGCACGATGAACGACGAGGCGCGACGCGAGAGGATCTTCCAGGGCGACGTCTTCGTCTACACGGCCTCGCCCGCGTCCCGCGAGCTCGTGTCCTTCGCCCGCGAACTGGTCGCCGAGACCTTCGGCGGCGCCGATCCCACGACCGCCCAGCACAGCATGCCGGTCGAGCGGTTCGCCGCGCTGCTGGCCGACGTCAAGCCGCGCTTCATCCATCATCCGAGGTGCAAGGAGCTCATCGCCGTCCTGCTGGACGAGCTGGGATTCGCGCCGGACGAGACCTACTTCGACGTGCCGCGGTTACGGACCTCGACCTCCGACGGCTACCTCGACTCGGGCATCTCCTACGCCTACCACGCCCACCGCGACTGCTGGTACTCGGCGCCGTTCAACCAGGTGAACTGGTGGATCCCCGTCTACGACGTGGTGCCGGAGAACGTCTTCGCCCTGCACCCGGAGTACTTCACCCAGGCCGTGCGCAACGGCAGCGGCCGCTACGACTACGCCTCGTGGGTCAGGACGGAGCGCCCGTCGGCCGCCCAGCACATCTACAGCGACACGCGCGAGCAGCCGAAGCCGGAAGAGGACCTCGATCTGTCCGGCGAGCTCAGGTTCGTCATGGAGCCGGGCGGGGTGCTCCTCTTCTCGGGCGCCCAGCTGCACTCGACCGTACGCAACACCTCGGGCGTGACGCGCTTCAGCATCGACTTCCGCACCGTCCACATCGACGACGTCAGATCACGCAAGGGCGCGCCCAACGTGGACGCGGCGTGCCTGGGCACCACTCTGCGCGACTTCATGCGCGCCGGGGACCTGGCACGCATCCCGGAGGAGCTGTCGGCGGAGTACGAGAAGGAGGCCGTGGCTCACGTGGAGCGAGCCAACGGTAGTTCGTACTGAATTTCACACATCGGGAGGGGACCATGGCTCGTTGGTTACAGCGCGGAAGAGGCCGAGGCCGGTGACCGTCTGCCGGCTCTGCGGCTCGGGCGAACTGGCGAGCGTGGTCGACCTCGGTGCCACGCCGCCCTGCGAGCTGTTCCTCACCAGGGAGCGGCTCGACGAGCCCGAACTCACCTACCCCCTGCACCTGCGGGTCTGCACGAGCTGCTGGCTCGCCCAGATACCGCCGCTGATCCAGCCGGAGGAGACCTTCACGGAGTACGCGTACTTCTCCTCCTTCTCCACCTCCTGGGTGGAGCACGCCCGGGAGTTCGTGGCGGCGGCCGTGGACCGGTTCGCGCCGGGCTTCGTGGTCGAGGTGGCCAGCAACGACGGCTACCTGCTACAGCACGTGGCGGAAAGAGGGGTGCGCTGCCTGGGCATCGAGCCCTCGGCCAACGTGGGCCAGGCGGCCAGGGACAAGGGCATCGCCACGCTTACGGCCTTCCTGGACCCGGAGACCGGGGCGGCGGTCCGCGCCGAGCACGGGCCGGCCGATCTGGTCGTGGCCAACAACGTGTACGCGCACATCCCCGACGTCGTCGGCTTCACCCGAGGGCTGCGCGCGCTCGTCGCCGACGACGGGTGGGTCTCCATCGAGGTGCAGCACCTGCTCACGCTCGTGGAGCTGAACCAGTACGACACGATCTACCACGAGCACTTCCAGTACTACACGGTCGCCTCCGCTCGGCGGGCCCTGGCCACCGGCGGCCTGGCCCTGGTCGACGTGGAGCTGCTGCCGACGCACGGCGGCTCGATCCGGCTCTGGGCCCGGCCCGAGGAGGCGGGCGGCGAGCCCACCGAGCGGGTGGCCGACGTGCTGGCCAGGGAGAAGGGGGCCGGGCTCGACGAGCTGGCCGGGTACGCGGAGTTCGCCGCCCGGGTGGCCAAGGTCCGCCGCGACTTGCTCCGCTTCCTCATCGACGCGGCCGAGGCGGGCAAGACCGTGGCCGGCTACGGCGCTCCGGGGAAGGGCAACACGCTGCTCAACCACTGTGGGATACGCGAGGACCTGCTGGCGTACACGGTGGACCGCAATCCGTACAAGCACGGCAGGTTCACGCCGGGCACCCGGATCCCCATCCTGCCGCCCGAGCGCCTGGCCGAGGACCGGCCGGACTACGTCCTGGTGCTCCCGTGGAACCTGCGAGCCGAACTCACCGAACAGCTCTCCTATGTCCGCGAGTGGGGCGGTCGGCTGGTCTTTCCCATCCCGAGTCTGGAGATCCTGCCATGAAGGTCGTGCTCTTCTGCGGTGGGTACGGCACGCGGATGCGCACCGGAGCGCCGGGCGAGGTACCCAAGCCCATGCAGCTCGTCGGTCCTCGGCCGCTGATCTGGCATGTGATGCGCTACTACGCCCACTTCGGGCACACCGAGTTCATCCTCTGCCTCGGTTATGGTGCCCAGCACATCACGGAGTTCTTCCTGGACTACAAGGAGACCGCCTCCAACGACTTCCGGCTGCGCGGCGGCGAGGTGGAGCTGCTGTCGCAGGACATCTCGGACTGGTCGATCTCCTTCGTGCAGACCGGCGTCCAGTCGCCGATCGGCGAGCGGTTGCGCCGGGTCCGCGACCATCTGGACGGCGAGGAGGTGTTCCTGGCCAACTACGCCGACGTGCTCACCGACGCGCCGCTGCCGGAGATCGTCGACCGCTTCACGGCCGCCGACGTGGGGGCATCCATGATGGTCGTGCCGCCGCCCGGCACCTTCCACTGCATCGACATCGACGACGACGGGCTGGCGAGGGACATCGCGCCGGTCACCCAGATGCCGATCTGGGTCAACGGCGGATATTTCGTGCTCCGTCAGGAAATTTTCGATCACATTCCGGAAAATGGGGATCTGGTGGGGGATGGCTGTGTGGAGCTGACCAAGCGCGGCCGGCTCATGACCTACCGGCACCGCGGCTACTGGCGGCCGACCGACACCGTCAACCAGCGGATCGAGCTGGACGAGGCGTACTCGCGCGGCGACAGGCCCTGGGCGCTGTGGGAGGCATGATCCGGCTGACGGCCGCCCGGTTGGGCCGTATCGTCGCGCTGGGCGCGCACTGCGACGACATCGCGATCGGGGCGGGCGGCACGCTGCTCACCCTCTGCGCGGGCCGGCCCGGGCTCCAGGTCGACGCGCTGGTCCTGTCCGGCGGCGGCACCGAGCGAGAGGACGAGGAGCACGCGGCGCTCACCGCCTTCTGTCCCGGGGCCGACCTGCGGCTGACCGTGCTCAAGCTGCCCGACGGCCGGCTGCCCGCGCACTGGGAGCAGGCCAAGGAGGCGCTGGAGCTGCTGCGGGCCAGGACCGATCCCGACCTGATCCTCGGCCCGCATCCGGGAGACGCCCACCAGGACCACCGGGGCCTGGCCGAGCTCGTGCCCACGGCCTTCCGCGACCACCTGACGCTCGGCTACGAGATCGTCAAGTGGGACGGCGACCTCGGCCGCCCCACCGCCTACCAGCCGCTGCGGCCGGAGGTGGCGGCGGAGAAGGTCGCCCTGCTGCGGCGGCACTACCCCTCGCAGCTCCGGCGTACCTGGTTCGACGACGAGGCCTTCCTCGGGCTCGCCCGCATCCGCGGGATCGAGTGCGGCGACAGGTACGCCGAAGCCTTCCACACCCGCAAACTGACCCTCGACCTCGCAGGAGACTAGCCGGATATGCGTGTACTGCTGACCGGGCACCAGGGCTACCTGGGCACCGTCATGTCCCCCGTACTCGCCGAAGCGGGACACGAGGTGACCGGCCTCGACTCGGGGCTGTTCGCCGACTGCGTCCTCGGGCCGCAGCCCGACGACCCGCGAGGGCTCGCCCTGGACCTGCGCGAGGTCCCGGCCGAGGCGCTGGCCGGATTCGACGCGGTCGTGCACCTGGCCGCCCTGTCCAACGACCCGCTCGGCTCGCTGGCGCCCGAGCTGACCTACGACATCAACTACCACGCCTCCGTACGGCTGGCCCGGCTGGCCCGAGAGGCAGGGGTGCGGCGCTTCCTGTACGCCTCCACCTGCTCGGTCTACGGAGCCGCCGGCGGGGACGACCTGGTCACGGAGGAGGCGCCCCTGCGTCCCGTGACCCCCTACGCCGAGTCCAAGGTACGCGTGGAGGATGAGGTGCTGAAGCTGGCCGACGCCGACTTCACGCCGGTCTTCCTGCGAAACGCGACGGCCTTCGGCTTCTCGCCCCGGCTGCGCGCGGACATCGTGCTCAACAACCTGGTGGGGCACGCGCATCTGTCCGGCGAGGTACGCGTGCTGTCCGACGGCACGCCGTGGCGGCCCCTGGTGCACGCGCTGGACATCGCGGACGCGTTCGCCGCCGCCCTGGTCGCGCCGCGCGAGGCCGTACACGCCGAGGCGTTCAACGTGGGCACCGAGCAGAACAACGTCACCGTGGCCGGGATCGCGGCGACCGTGGTGGAGGCGGTGCCCGGCGCCACGCTGGCCATCACGGGGGAGACGGGCGCCGACCCGCGCTCCTACCGGGTCGACTTCTCGCGGATCCGCGCCGCGCTGCCCGGATACGAGGCGCGCCGCTCGGTGAAGGAGGGCGCGCTCGAACTCATCGACGCCTACCGGCGGCACGGGCTGACCAGGGAGGGCTTCGAGCGCCGGTTCACCCGCCTGGCCCGCCTGTCGGACCGGCAGGCCGCGGGCACGGTCGACGAGCGGCTGATGCCCTCGTGACCGGCTCAGGAAAGGAGATGCACGAGCTCGTCGAGCGTCTCTACCCGCTGTGCCGGAGCATCACGGGAGACGGCGTCCGCCGCACCCTGGAGATCGTCGGCGAGCACCTCGCGCTGAACGTGCACGAGGTGCCCACCGGCACGCAGGTGCTCGACTGGAACGTGCCCAAAGAGTGGAACATCCGCGACGCCTACATCAAGGACCCCACGGGCGCCAAGGTCGTCGACTTCGCCGAGTCCAACCTGCACGTGGTCGGCTACAGCGTGCCGGTGTCGGCCCGGATGCCGCTGGCCGAGCTCCGCGGCCACCTGCACACGCTGCCGGACCAGCCGGGGCTCATCCCCTACCGGACGAGTTACTACGCCGAGGACTGGGGGTTCTGCCTGCGTCACGAGACGCTGGAGGGCCTCCGGGAGGGCGAGTACGAGGTCGTGGTGGACTCCACGCTGGCGGACGGCCACCTCACGTACGCCGAGCACGTCGTGCCCGGCCGGACGGACGAAGAGGTGCTGATCTCCTGCCACACCTGCCACCCGTCGCTGGCCAACGACAACCTGGCGGGCATCGCGGTGGCCGTCCAGCTGGCCCGGCGGCTGGCGGCGGCGTCGCCGCGCTACACCTACCGCTTCCTGTTCGCGCCCGGCACGATCGGGTCGATCACCTGGCTGGCCCGCAACCGGGACGCGGTCGAGCGGGTCAGGCACGGGCTGGTGCTCGCGTGCGCGGGGGACGGCGGCGCGCTCACGTACAAGCGGAGCAGGCGCGGCGACACGGAGATCGACCGGGCGGTGGGGCACGTGCTGCGCTCCTCCGGGCGCCCGCACCGCACGCTCGACTTCTCCCCGTACGGCTACGACGAGCGGCAGTACTGCTCGCCCGGCTTCGACCTGCCCGTCGGCTGCCTGACCAGATCGACGTACGCGGGCTATCCCGAGTACCACACCTCGGGGGACAATCCGGCGTTCGTGCTCCCCGAGGCGATGGAGGACACCCTGGAGACCTGCTGGGAGGTGACCCGGGTGCTGGAGGGAGACCGGCGCCTGGAGAACCTCAGCCCCTACGGCGAGCCGCAGCTGGGCCGGCGCGGCCTGTACGGGGCGCTGGGCGGCAGGAGCGACACCAAGCAGGCCCAGATGGCCATGCTCTGGGTGCTGAACCTCTCGGACGGCACGCACTCGCTCCTGGACATCGCCGAACGGGCCGGCCTCCCGTTCCAGGCAGTGGCGGAAGCGGCGGCGAGCCTCGAAGACGCGGAGTTGGTGAGGGAATGGAAACCATGAGCTTGCGGGTCGGCGACCTGGTGGAGATCCGCAGTGAGGCCGAGATCCTGGCCACGCTGGACGAGCGCGGTGAGCTGGACGGACTGCCGTTCATGCCGGAGATGCTGAAGTTCTGCGGCCAGCGCCTCACCGTGCACAAGGTGGCGCACAAGCTGTGCGACACGCTGACCAAGACGGGCCTGCGGCGTATGGACAGCGCCGTGCACCTGCTCGGCGCGCGGTGCGACGGCTCGGCGCACGGCGGCTGCCAGACGGCCTGCTCCATGTACTGGAAACAGGCGTGGATCAAGCGCGTCGCGGCGGACGAGTTGCCCCCGAACGCCGTGCCGGACTCCCGGCTGCTGCCGCTGCTGGAGATCAACAGCCGCAAGCCGCCGGGCGAGGACGGCACCGAACGCTACTCCTGCCAGGCCACCGAGCTGCTGAGAGCGGCGCCCGTACCGCTGCCGATGGCCGATCTGGGACAGTTCGTGGCGGACGTGCGGACGCGGAACGTCGGCGTGCTCAGGACCCTGAAGGCCACCGGAATCGGGCTGTACAACCGGTTCCAGCACCTGACCAGGAGAAAGCTGCCCCGCGCGCTGCGCATCAAGGGCGGCCGGCCGTGGGGCACGATGAAGGGCCAGGTCAGAGGCCGCACGCCGGTCCAGACGCTCGACCTCCAGCCGGGCGAGCTGGTCCGCGTACGGTCCAAGCAGGAGATCCTGGCCACCGTCAACGAGGACCTGTCCAACCGCGGCATGAACTTCGACGCCGAGCTGGCCCGCCACTGCGGCCGCACCGCGCGGGTCCGCGCCCGGGTGGACCGCTGCATCGACGAGCCCACGGGACGGATGCTGGAGATGAAGACGCCCTGCATCGTGCTGCAGGACGTGGTGTGCGAGGGCGTCCACTCGTTGAACTGCCCCCGCGAGTTCTTCCCCTTCTGGCGCGAGATCTGGCTCGAACGGGTGCCGGACGGTGAGTGAACCGGTAGTGAGCGAGCCCGTCAGCGATCATCGGGCCGGATCGGCGGGCAGGGGACTGCGTTGGGGGCTGCTGGCGCGGGGCGGGTCGAAGGTGGCCACCTTCACCCTGAGCCTCGTGCTGGCCCGCCTGCTCGCCCCGGAGGACTTCGGGTTGTACGCGGTCGCGCTGGCCGCCAACCAGTTCCTCTTCTACATCAACGACGCCGGCATCGTGGCGGCCGTCGTGCAGTGGCGGGGCAAGCTGGAGGATATGGTGGTCACCGCGACCACCGTGGTCCTCACCCTCAGCGTGGCCATCTACGCCGCGTTCTGGGTGGCGGCGCCCTACTTCACCGGGCTGGCGGGCAATGTCTCCGCCACGCCGGTGGTGCGGCTGCTCACCGTGATCATCGTGATCGACGGGTTCGTCAACGTACGCAGCGCGGTCATGCTCCGTGCCTTCCAGCAGGACAAGATAGCCAAGGCGAACATGGCCGGCATCGCCGTCCAGGTGCCGGTGGCGATCACGCTGGCGGTCATGGGCGCGGGCGTCTACAGCTTCGTCATCGGCGCGGTCGCCAACTCCCTGGTGAGCGGCATCCTGGTCTTCATCTGGGCCAAGATGCCGCTGCGGCTGGGCTTCGAGCGGGCCATCGCCCGCAAGCTGCTGGGCTTCGGCGTGCCCCTGGCGGTCAGCCTGGCCATCGAGGCGCTGGTGCTCAACGCCGACGCCATCATCATCGGCCGGCTCCTGGGCGCGACCACGCTCGGCTTCTACATGATCGCGCTGAACGTGTCGAGCTGGGTGCCGGGGTTGGTCGGCGAGGCCCTGCGCCACGTCACGCTGCCCGGTTTCTCACGGGTGGCCGAGGAGCGCCCGGAGGCGTTCTCCGCGCGTGTCCAGCAGATCGTGCCGATGCTGATCACACTGGTGCTGCCCGTCGCGGTCCTCTTCGGCGTGCTGGCGCCCCTGGTGGTGCCCTTCCTGTACGGCGAGCGGTGGCTGCCCGCCGCCCAGGCGCTGTCCTTCCTCATGGCGCTGATGGTGGTGCGGATGCTCACCGCGCTGGCCTTCGACATCCTGACCTCGCTCGGCGCGACCAGGCTCGTCGTCTGGATGAACCTGAGCTGGGCCCTGGCCCTGCTGCCCGCCCTGTACGCCGGCGCCCGCCTGGACGGCATCCGGGGCGTGGCCATCGCGCACGCGGCCGTCGCGCTGCTGATCGCCCTGCCCGTGACGGCGCTGCAACTGCGCCGCTCGGGCGTCGTGCTCGGACCGGTCCTGCCCGGGATCCTCCGGCTGCTCCTCGGCGGCCTGCTGGCCGGCCTGGCCGCCTGGCTGGTGTCCAGGCTGACCGAGGGCGCCTTCGACTTCGTCCGGCTCTGCGCCGCCGGAGGAGCCGGGCTGATCGTGTACGTGGTGACCGGGCTCTCGCGAGACCGGATCAGGAAGATTCGCGAGGTGGTGACGAGCTGAGCGGTCCGCGCAGGCCGCGGGCCACGTCGATGGCCGAGTGGGCGACGTTGCGGGCCATGGGCACGGCGTTGCGCCGCAGCCAGGGCCGCAGCGCCGCGTAGGCGCGCAGCCGCTGGCCGCGGGTCAATGGAGCGTTCCTGATGACCCGCAGCAGCGCGCGGCCCTCCTCCACGTTGGGCAGGAAGAAGCGCTGGTCTCCGGGCATCTCGCGGGCGCGGAAGGCCCGCGCGTGGTTGACCTGGCTGTTGCTGCCCGGGTGGTTGCGGTGCCGCAGCAGCAGCTCGTCCACCACGACCAGCGGCCCGAGCAGCGCCAGGCCCGAGATCATCACCCGGTCGGCCGGCAGGATGGCCTCCAGCGGCCGGGCCCGCAGCAGCGTCTCCCTGCGCATGAGCCCGTAGAAGTGCATGGTCTCGTCGTAGTTGTCCAGCCGGTGGCGCAGACGCGTCACCGGGTCGGGCTGGTCGGTGGGGGCGGTGTCGCGCCAGGTGCCGATGGTCTGTCCCGTCTCGTCGATCTCCTCGACGCCCGAGACGGCCGCCGCCGCCGACGGGTGGCGGCGCAGCGCCGCCGAGAGCAGGGCCAGGCGGTCCTCGTGGTACTCGTCGTCGGAGGTGGCGTAGGAGAAGAACTCACCGCGGGTCTCGTGGACGACCTTGTTGTGGTTGGCCGTGATGCCGACGTTGCGCTCGCGCCGCAGGTAGCGGACGCGGGGATCGGTCCTGGCCAGCTCGCGGCAGAGCTCCTCGGTGCCGTCCGTCGAGCAGTTGTCGGCGATCACCAGCTCGAAGTCGACCCCCTTCTGGGAGAGGACCGAGCGCAGGGCGCCCTCCAGGTACGGCTCGCCGTTGTAGACGGGCATGCCGACCCCGATGGGTGGTTCGGCGCGGCCGACGAGTGAGGCGGAGGAGCGTACATTCGGTGATCTGGACGTCATCCGGGCAGCCCTTCTAGCGGAAGCTGAGGTGAGGCTGAGGTACGGTCGCGCCGATGTTCTCGCGAAGTAGGGCGAACGGCAACCAAGTCCGGTGATTCGTAACATCGACTCGGCCGGTCACGATAAGCAATCTGTACCATTTTTTATGGCCAGGGCATTGGCCCATACTGGCGGGGGCTTGGGCGGGTAAATATGGCTTTTTGGAACGATCTGTTAGGCCTTATCCGAAACAAGCGTGTTGGACCTCCCATCATCGCCCTCGCCCTCCTCCTGGCGTTGGTGGCGTTCTTCGTGGGGTCACCGCGTTACGAGACCGAGTCGTCGCTCATCCTGACCGCGCCGCCGTCCGGTGGCACCCTGTCGATGGATCCCACCAAGCCGGTCGGCCTGACCAACCCGCTGCTGCAGTACAACGACGGGCTGCGGACGGTCGCGGGCATCCTCATCCTCGCGCTCAACAGCAAGGACGAGCTGCGCAAGCTCGGGATCGAGGAGAACGGCAGCACCGAGATCGTCATCGACGACGGCCGGTCGAACGCGGACCTGCTGGGCGTCGTGACGCAGGGCCCGTTCATCCACATCAAGGTCGTGAGCCGGACGGCGGAGACGGCGAAGGGCATCCTCGAACGGGCCGAGCGGCGCCTGCGTGAGGAGCTGACCAGCTACCAGACCTCGCTGGGCGCGCCGAAGAGCACGTTCATCGCGGTCAACAACGTGGCGCTGATCCCGGTCGAGTACGACGGCGGGGGCAAGGTCCAGCTGGCCGTGGAGGTGCTGGTCGTCGCCCTGCTCTTCGGTTTCGGCGCCGCCTACCTGATGTGGATCCGCCGCGTCCGTGGCCGT
This sequence comes from Nonomuraea sp. NPDC049129, assembly GCF_040648495.1. NCBI lineage: Bacteria > Bacillati > Actinomycetota > Actinomycetes > Streptosporangiales > Streptosporangiaceae > Nonomuraea > Nonomuraea sp. NPDC049129. The sequence goes on from NZ_JBEZDU010000008.1 coordinate 401,952, forward strand.
ACCGCGCCGGCGGAGCCGGCCAAGGACGAAGCGGACGTCCCCGAACCCGCCGCCGAGCCGGAAGCGGCGAAGCCCCTTAATGGCCGCCCAACGGTCATGTCTTCCGGAGGATCCGACGACGACCCGTCCACGGACCGCGACAGCGACGGCCCCCCGACGGAGGAGTTCGCCCGGATCAACGGCGAGTTCCTGGGGATCGCCCCCGACCAGCGAAAGCCCGACCAGGACGGTCGCGCGGGCTAGGCAACCGGGTTCGCCAATCGGGTCAGGCGACCCGGTTGGCGACCTCGGCGCAGCGCTCGATGGCCGCCTGCCGCACCTCTCGCGGGGTGCCCGACTTGGCGGAGATCATCATCCCGATCGCCCCGTCCCCGAGCCGATCGGCGAAGGCCAGGGCGGTCGGCAGGTCCATCGGCGACTCGTCGGGGGTCTTGTGGCACAGGCCGGTGTCCGACGGCGGGCGCCCGTCCGGCGAGCTGAGCACCTCGTCCACGAACAGCCCGTAGAGCATGAACTCCGACACGTGCAGCCGGGAGCCGAACGCGTCGGCCCAGTGCCGGCCAGTGTTCTCGGTGAGCCGCCGCTGGAGCCCGCGCACGATGGCGGGATCCCAGAAGGTGAGCGGGCTCATGTAGTCGGGCAGCGGCGGCTCGGGCGCCGGTGGCAGTTTCAGCAGCTCGCGGGCGACCTGGTGCCACAGCACGTGCCGCGTCATGAGCGGGTGCACCCCGTCCTCCAGCCGGTGCAGCAGCGGCCGGCCGCCGACCAGGGAGCGCTGGGCCGTCGTCGGCCGGACGAGCACCACGTCGGAGTCGGCCACCAGGACCACGTCCGCGTCCATCGCCGCCGTGGCCGCCAGTTTGACGATCTGCTGCATCACCCAGCCGCGTACGGGCGGCCAGGGACGCAGGGCGTTGACCCACATGCCCAGCCGGGGCACCTTGACGTAGCGCTTCGGCAATAGCTCTCCCACGGTCCTGACCCGGCAGCGGGGCCCTTCGTGGGCGGCGAACAGGCGCCGGTCGGCGCGCGGCACGAAGACGTGGTGGACGGTGTCTTCTGGGGTGTACTCCAGTACGGAGCGGTGCAGATCGGCGAACTGATCCGCGTCGGGTCCATAGCTGGGGGTGACGACAGCAAGCGAGGCCATGGGCTTGGTCACTCACCCTCATCGGAGTGAAGCTTTGGCACGTTACACGTGATAAGTAACGCTGGTCGCAGCCTCGCCGATGCTCTGAAGTACGGCTGGAACATGCCTGGGGGGCTGTGTTGGACTTCTGGAGCGCGATCACCGTCCTCCTGCGTCGCTGGTACATCGCGGCTCCCGCGTTCCTGCTGACGCTGACCGCCGCCTACGGCGTCTACACCCAGATCCCCGTCCAGTACTCCTCGACGACGGTCATGGTGCTCACGGTGCCGCCGAGCGGGTCGTACCGGCCGCCGAACCCCAAGAACCCCAACCCGATCATCAACCCGCTGCTCAACTTCGACGGCGGGCTGAACATGTCGGCCTCCATCCTGGTGCAGATACTCAACACCACGGAGGTGGCCGGCCAGATGGGCATCCGGCCGGACGGCAAGACCACCTACAAGGTCAACAACGGCCACCCCAATCCCGAACTGCTCATCAGCGCGCCCTTCGTGGTCATCGAGGGCAAGAGCCTGGCACCCCAGGATGCGCGGGCGATCGTGGTCCGGGTGGCCGAGCGGGCCAAGGTCGAGCTGAAACGCCGCCAGGAAGTGCTGAAGGCCCCGCCGGAGACGTACATCAACCTGAACGAGATGGTCTCCCCGACCGAGCCGCAGCCGGAGCGCGGCGGGAAGATCCGCAGCGCCGCGGCCGTGTTCGCGCTGGGCGTGGCCGCCGCGCTCGGCGCCTCCTTCTGCGCCGAGAGCGTCATGACCGGGCTGCGGCGCAGGAGAGACGAGCGGGACAGGCCGGAACCGGCGCCCGAGGCGGACGTCAGGACCGAGGAAGCGGTGTTGCAGCGTTGAACGTGGCCATCGAGCGGTCCATCGTCCGGCCGGTGCCCCACAGGGCCGACGCCGCCACCCTGTGCGCGATCTTCACCGTGGTCCTCATGCTGGTGCCCGCTCGCCAGGTGATCGGCGGCCTGCCGTTCGACCTCACCTACGCGGAGGCCATCGGGCTGTTCGCCGCCGTCTGGTGGTTCTGCGCGCACCTCACCAGTACGCTCGGCGCGGCCAAGGGGCCGTCGGCGGTGCGGTACGCGATCTACTTCTACGCGCTCGCCTTCCTCGCGACCTACGCCTACGCCTCCGCCGGGTGGCTGCCCTCGTACGAGCAGGACCTGTCCGACCACGTGCTGGTCATCGCGGTCGCGATGGTGGGCATCGCGCTGATCGGCGTGGACGGCGTGCCCAGCCGCGAGCGGATCGACCTGGTGCTGAAGACGCTGGTGGTGGTCGGCGCCATCATGGGGGTGATCGGCGCGATCCAGTTCCTGCTGTCGTTCGACGTGACCCAGTACATGCAGATCCCCGGCAGCCGCCTGCGGGCGGTGGAAGTGACGATCCTGGAGCGCAACGGGCTCAACCGGGTGGCCTCGACCGCGGGGCATCCCATCGAGTTCGGCGTCGTGTCCGCGATGGTGCTGCCGGTCGCCCTCCATTACGCCTTCGGCGCGCGCGAACACGGTGAGCCGCAGCGGCGCTGGTGGACCGTGGTGGCCCTGATCGCCTGCGGGATGGCCTTCTCCGCCTCACGCTCGACGGTGCTGGGCCTGGCCGCCTCCGGGGCGGTGCTGTTCCTCGGCTGGCCCAACGCCCGGCGCGTCAGGGCGGCCGTCGCGCTCGCCGGTTTCCTGGTCGTCATGAAGCTGCTCGTCCCCGGTCTGATCGGCGCCATCGCCGGGCTGTTCACCAATCTGGACAACGACGAGAGCCTGCGCTGGCGGACCAACGACTACACCACGGCGATCTCGGAGTTCTCGCAGCATCCCCTGCTGGGCCGGGGCAACGGCACTTGGTTCCCGCCGCACCACCCGGTCTTCGACAACCAGTATCTGCTGACGGCCGTGCAGGGCGGCGCGATCGGCGTGCTGGCGTTCGTCGGCCTGTTCGTCGTCGGGATGTGGTCGGCGGTTCGGGTCAGGAGCATCAGCGTGGACGACCGCACCCGTGACCTCGGGCTGACGCTGGCCGCCTGCCTGATCGTGCCGGTGGTGGGCTCGGCCACGTTCGACCTGAACTCCTTCAGCACCGCCACCGCGCTGTCGTTCCTGCTCATCGGCCTGGCCGGGGCGTTGATGCGGGCCGCGCGCCGGGAGGTGCGGGCGCGCGGGGACGCTGAAAGGGCAGTCGCGCGCCGCGAGGTCAGCCCTCCAGCCGCCGCCGTGCCTCTTTCCACGAGCCGGCCGCCAGATCCCGCGCGCTGATCGCCGAGACCGGCAGCGGCCAGTCGATCGCCAGGTCGGGGTCGTCGTAGCGGACGGAGATGTCCTCGGCCGGGTCGTGCGGCCGGTCGATCCGGTAGCAGACGTCGGCGTCGCTGAGCGCCTGGTAGCCGTGGAGCAGACCGGGCGGCACGTACAGGTGCGTGAAGGTCTCGTCGTCGAGGACCACCGACATCCGCTCGCCGAAGGTGGGCGAGCCGGGCCGGGCGTCCACGAGGACGTCGTACACCGCGCCGCGCGCGCACCTGACGAGCTTGGCCTCGCCCCGGCCGGAGCGGCCGTGCATGGCCCTGATCGCGCCCTTGACCGTGCGGGACTGGCTGTCCTGGACGAACGCCGCAGGGTCCAGGCCGTGCTCGGCCGCGATCTCGGCGTCGAACGTCCTGGTGAACAGGCCGCGCTCGTCACTGTGCGGGCTCGGGACGAACAGCAAGGTCCCCGCGAGCGCGCCTTGTTCGACTCTCATGGACCCCATCCTGGCGGTGTCTCCTCCGGTCGGCCACCGTGTAACGGATATAGCCCGATACCGATGTCCAAAGGGTGAGTCGGCTGACGGGGGGGTGCGGCATTCCGATGGACCACTCGTCGGATGAGAACGGTCCAAAGAACCGCGCCTTACCCCTCGCGCCCCGCGCGCGGGTGGGCGCCGTCGGGATCGACGCCATCACCGAGCCGGAGGTCGCCGAGCACCTCGCGCGGGCCTGGCACGACGGCCTGGGCGGCATGATCGTAACCGCCAACGTGGACATCGTCCGCGCCGCCACCCGCGACCCCGAGCTCGCCGGGCTCGTGGCGGGCGCCGAACTCGTGGTCGCGGACGGCATGCCGGTGGTGTGGGCCGCCCGCCTCGGCGGACTGCGCGTATCCGACCGCGTCACCGGGGCCTCCCTGATCTTCACCCTCAGCGAGGTCGCCGCCCGCGAGGGACGGTCGGTGTTCCTGCTCGGCGGCGAGCCGGGGGTGGCGGAGGCCGCCGGTGAGGTATTGGTCCGGCGTTATCCCGGTTTACGGATCGCCGGAATGTACGCACCGCCCTTCGGCTTCGAGCGGCTGGCCGGCGGGATGGGGGAGACCGTGGAGAAGGTCCGCGCGGCCGCGCCCGACCTCGTCTTCGTCGGCCTGGGCTTCCCCAAGCAGGAACGCGTCATAGCCGCGCTCCGCCCCGAACTCCCGCACGCCTGGTACATCGGCTGCGGCGCCGCCATCCCGATGGCCGCCGGGCAGTTCCGGCGGGCTCCGGACGGGATCCAGCGGGTGGGCGGCGAATGGCTGTTCAGGCTGGCCCTCGAGCCCCGTCGACTCATCCGCCGGTACCTACGTGACGACCTGCCCTTCGCGCTCAGGCTGCTGGCCGGGGCCGCGTGGCACCGGCTGGCCGCGGGCCGGCGCTCCTGATCCCCACAGATTGGTGCCTGATGACTGTTCCCGAGCGGTCGCCGCTTGCCATCGTGATCGTCACCTACCAGAGCGGGCAGGTCATCGAGGAGTGCCTGCACTCTTTGGACACCGTGCTGAGCGAAGGGGAGCCGGCCCGGATCATCGTCGTGGACAACGACTCCCCCGACGACACGGTGGAGCGGGTACTCGCGACCGGAGTACCCGTCGAGCTGGTAGAGACCGGCCGCAACGGCGGGTTCTCGGCCGGCGTCAACGCGGGCATCGCCGCCGCCCCCGGCTGTGACGTCCTCATCCTCAACGCCGACATCCGGCTCAAACCCGACTCGGTGCGCCTGTTGCGCGAGGCGCTGGCCGTGCCCGGCACGGGCATCGCGGTGCCCCGGCTGCTGGGCGCCGACGGCATGCTGCAGCTGTCCCTGCGCCGGCGCCCCACAGTCCTGCGGGCCGTGGGAGAGGCGCTGCTCGGCGGGCTCAGAGCGGGCCGCCACGCACCGCTGGGCGAGCTCGTCGTCGACCCGCGCGCCTACGAGCGGCCGGGCACGCCCGACTGGGCGACGGGCGCCGCCTGGCTGGTCTCGCGCGCCTGCCTGGACGCCGTGGGACCGCTCGACGAGCGCTACTTCCTGTACTCGGAGGAGACCGAGTACATGCTCAAGATCCGCGATCACGGCTTCTCGATCCGCTACGAGCCAAGGGCGGTGGCCGTCCACCTCGGCGGCGAGCAGGCCAACTCCGCCCCGCTGTGGACACTCGCCGCCGCCAACCGGGTGCGGCTGCACCGGCAGCGGTACGGCAGGCCCCGCGCGCTGCTCATGCGCCTGGCGGTCGCCCTGAACGAGGCGCTGCGCGCCGTCACCCGTGGCCGGCGGGCGGGGGAGCGGCACCGGGCGGCGTTGCGCGAACTCGCGACGATGGACGAGTGGCCGACACCGCCGGGCGGTCGCCCGTTATCGCCGCCCGCGTACGTCTGCTTCTCCGCCCAGGACTGGTGGTACCACAATCGGGCCCACTCCGACTTCCAGCTCATGCGCCACCTCGCGGGATCGCGCAAGGTGCTGATCGTCAACAGCATCGGCATGCGGATGCCGCTGCCCGGCCGCTCCACCTTCGTGCTGCGGCGCATCGCCAGGAAGCTGCGCAGCGTGGCCAAGTTCGTCAGGCGGGTGGAGCCGAACCTGTGGGTGATGTCGCCGCTCCCGCTCCCCCTCTACGGCTCGCGCCTGGGCCGCGGGCTGAACGCCTGGCTGGTCAGGACGCAGGTACGGGCGGTCTGCGGGTGGCTGGGCCTGAAGGTGCCGGTGATCGTGGTGACCATCCCCACCGCCTGGGACGTGGTACGCCCGATGCGCCGCCGGGCGCTGATCTTCAACCGCTCGGACCGCCACTCCGCCTTCCCCGAGTCCGACACGAGGACGATCGAGACCCTCGAACGTGACCTTCTGGAACGTGCCGACCACGTGGTGTACGCCAGCCGAGGGCTCATGGCCGAGGAACGCCCGCTCGCGGGCACGCGGGCCCGCTTCCTCGACCACGGGGTCGACCTGGAGCACTTCAGCCGCGTACCGGCCGACCGGCAGCCCGCCGACCTGCGGGCCGTACCGGGGCCCAGGATCGGCTTCTTCGGTGCCCTGGACGACTTCGTGGTGGACTTCGACCTGCTGGAACGGGTCGCGCTCGGCCTGCCCGAGGCGTCCCTCGTGCTCGTCGGCGACGCGAACGGGCAGATCGAACGGCTCACCAAGCACCCCAACGTGCACTGGCTGGGCCTGCGCCCCTATTCGGTGATCCCCGCCTACGGCTCCGGCTTCGACGTGGCGATCATGCCGTGGCTGGACAACGAGTGGATCAAGCACGCTAACCCGATCAAGCTTAAGGAGTTCCTGGCGCTCGGCCTGCCCGTGGTCAGCACCGAGTTCGACGAGCTGGCCCACTACGCCGACCGCGTCAGGACCGCGACCACCCCTGAGCAGTTCATCGAGGCCATCCGCGTCTGCCTGGCCGAGGGCGGCCCGCAGTCGCCGGAGCGGCTGCGCGGCTCGCTGGCCGGCGCCTCCTGGTCGGCGCGGGCGGCCGACCTCATGGCGCTGGCCGAGCAGACACCCGACGCACGGCGTTGAGAGCGTTGGCGTGAAGAGGGATGGCGTGAGGATACTGACAGTCACGCGGTGGGCGGCGCTGCTCGCCGCCGCGACGGTGGCCGTCGGGGGCGGGCTGTGGCTGCGATCCGTCCCGCCGAAGCCCGTCGCGAGCACGCTGCCCGCACCGGCGATGGCCTTGCGGGCGGTGCCCTGGGAAGGCGGGCCCGCCGCTTACCAGGGCTCGGCCGCCAGGGCGGGCTGGACCCGTCCCGGGTTCTTCCCCGTGGGGCTCTGGTTCGCCTCGGCGCGGACTGCCCGGGAGGTCGCGCTGGACCGGGCGGCGGGGATCAACACCTACGTCGAACTGGCCGACGGCAGCCGTCCTGAGCTGCTCAGGAAGTCCGGCATGACCGCGCTGACCAGCCGCCCGCTGCCCGGCGCGGGCGCCGAGACCGTGGGCTGGCTGATCGCCGACAAGGCCGACGTGTGGGCGGGACCGGGCAACGGGCGCTGGACGGGCGCCCGCGGTTTCACCAGCAAACCCGTCTGCGTCCCCGTACTCGTCACCTGCGGCTACACCGTCATGCGCACGCTCGCCGAGCGCCCGCCCAAGGGCGACCGGCTGCGGTACGCCTCCTTCGGCAAGGGCGTGGCCTACTGGGAGGAGGAGGCGCTGGCCGCCAAGTTCGTCAACGGCTACTCGGACGTGGTCGCGGCCGACGTCTCCTGGTACGGCGACCCCAACGTCTGCGCCGAGGCCACCCGGTGGCTGCAGCTGCCGGCGGCCCAGTGCCGCCTGGCGGCCAACTACGGCGCGACCGTCGAGCGGCTGCGCACCCTGGACGCCGCCGACGGTCGACGGCAGCCGGTGTACGCGATCATCTCGCTGTCCGGCCTCACCCCCGAGCAGGTGGGCGGCGCGGCGATGAGCGCCCTGATCCACGGCGCCAGGGGGATCGTCTATGACGCGCACGGCACGGACCCCGCCTGCAAGGTGGACAACGTGCTCCGGCGCGCCTGCGGGAAGGCGGTCAGGCGCGGGGTCGCCGAGCTCGACCGCCGGATCGCGCGGCTCGCGCCGGTGCTCAACACCCAGTCGTACGCCTACGACTTCGCGCCCGAGCTGGACACCATGCTGAAGCGCCACGACGGCGCCTACTACCTGTTCACGATGCTCGGCCGAGGCCAGGCTCCGGGGCCGCGCGTGCTGACCGTACCCAGCGATCTTTCGGCGGCGGGCCACATCGAGGAGATCTTCGAAGACCGGAGCATCCCGGTCGACAGGGAGGGACACTTCACCGAGACCTTCGACGCGGAGCACAGCTATCACGTCTACCGGATCGCCCCGTAGCTGGGAGGGCAATGACTTCTCGAACGACGAACAGACGGATCTTGCTCATCGCGGTCACCGCTCTGTTGGTGATCGCCGTGGGCTGGGTGTTCGCGCAGGCCAAGTCGACCCGTGACGACCTCGGCCTGCCGCGCGTCCCCTGGGACGGCGGCCCGGCCTATTACGCCAAGTTCAGCGCCCCGGCCGCCGCGGGCTGGACCGATCCATCGTTCTTCCCCATCGGGGTCTGGTTCGAGTCCGTCGTCGAGGAACGCGACGTGCGGATGGACAAGGAGGCCGGGCTCAACACCTACGTCGAGCTGACGGCCAACAGCGACATGAGCCTGATCCGCGCCAACGGGATGTCGGCGATCACCAGCAAGCCGCTGGCGGGGTCGGGCAGCGAGACGGTCGGCTGGATGATCGCCGACGAGCCCGACATGTTCGCCGGGCCGGGTGACGGCGTCTGGAGCGGCAAGTACGGCGGCGAGGGCCAGGTGTGCCTGCCCGACAAGCCGCCCTGCGGCTACACGGCGATGCGCACACTGAAGGACAAGCTACCCAAGAACGACGGCCGCCTGCACTACGCCAACTACGGCAAGGGCATCGCCATGTGGGAGTCCGACGACGAGGCGAAGAAGTTCGTCAACAGCTACACCGACGTCATGTCCACCGACGTGTACTGGTACACCGACACCGGCATCTGCCCGGAGGCCGAGAACTTCATCAAGCTGCCGACCGACCGCTGCCCGCGGGCCGCCAACTACGGCATGGTCGTCGACCGGGGCAGAAAGCTCGACGCCCTGGACGGCAAGAGGCAGCCGATCTACGCGTTCGTGGAGCTCGGCTGGCCGGGTTCCAACGGCCTGCGCGCGATCACCGGCGACGAGCTGGCCGGCGCGGTGATGAACTCCCTCATCCACGAGGCACGCGGCGTCATCTACTTCAACCACAGCTTCGCCGGGCCCTGCCCGAGTCAGCACGTGCTGCGCGAGCCGTGCGCCCAGGCGACGCGGACGGCCGTGACGGAGCTGAACCGGCGGATCCGCACGCTCGCGCCCGTCCTGAACACCCAGTCATACGCCCACACCTTCGCGCCGGGACTCGACACCATGCTCAAGGACCTCGACGGCTCCTCCTACGTCTTCGCCATGCCCAAGGCGGGCGTCCAGCCGGGGCGGCAGACGCTGAAACTGCCCAAGGCGCTGGAGTCGGCCTCCAGCGTGGAGGTGCTGTTCGAGAACAGGACACTGCCCGTGAAGGACGGCGGCTTCACCGACACCTTCGAGCGGGAGAACACCTACCACGTCTACAAGGTCACGGCATGAGCGCGCCGGTGAACGTGGGCCTGGTCGGCGCCGGGCCCTGGGCGCGCGATTTCCACGCCCCCGTCTTCGCCGCCGGGCCCGAGACCCGGCTGGCGGGCGTCTGGAGCAGGCGCGCCCCGGCCGCCCGGGCGCTGGCCGAGCGCTTCGGCGTGCCCGCCTTCACCTCCTACGAACGGCTGCTGGAGCGGTGCGAGGCCGTGGTCTTCGCCGTCCCGCCCGACGTCCAGGCGGCCATGGCCGTCCAGGCGGCACGTCAGGGCCGGGCGCTGCTGCTGGAGAAGCCGATCGCGCTGACCGTACGCGACGCGCAGGCGCTCGCCGGCGAGGTGGACGCCACGGGCGTGGCCACGCAACTCGTGCTGACCAACCGCTACCGTCCCGCCGTACGCGAGTTCCTCAAGCGGGCCCGCGACTTCCCGGCCATCGGTGCCCGCGCCATGCAGCTCACCGGCGAATTCCTGGACGACACCTTCGCCGACAGCCCGTGGCGCTCCCGCGCGGGCGTGCTCTACAACACCGGACCGCACGGCCTGGACCTGCTCGACGCGGCGCTGGGCCGCATCACGGAGGTCAGGCCGGCCGGCAACCGGGCCGGCTTCCTGGCGCTGACCTGCCTGCACGAGAACGAGGTGATCAGCCAGCTGACGATCTGCGGCCGGGTCCCGCAGCGCCGCAGGACCCGCTATGAGCTGTACGGCCCGGAGGGCACGCTGGTGCTCGACTCCGAACACCTGCCGGAGGACTCGACGGAGACCAGAGCGACCCTGCGCTCCGAGTTCGCCACCGCCGTACGGACCGGCCGCTCACACGAGATCGACGTGCACCGGGGCCTGCACCTGCAGCGGCTCCTGGCGCAGGCGGAGCCGCGCTAAGAGGCCTCGGGGACCGCGACCGGGACCGGGGCGGGCTTGCGCTGCCGCAGGCGCAGCGCGGGCCGCTCGACCAGCCGCCAGCTCAGCGCGGCCAGCGGCAGCACGATGCCGACCGTGGCCAGTAACACCAGCGCGGGCGCCCGGAGCCCGTACTGGACCAGCACCTGCTGGGCGGGGAAGGCCAGCAGGTAGGTCCCGTACGACAGGTCGTAGGAGCCGGTGGGCCGGTGCAGCCACGTCGGCGCGCGGAAGGCGATGAGGAACGTGAGGCAGGTGACCGCCGCGATGGCCCCCAGATTGGCCACCGGCGTGCCCCACAGCAGCCACCACGCGAGCACCACGGGGACCGTCAGCCAGAGCGGCGGGACCCAGCGCAGCTCCCTGATCAGCATGCCGAGCGCGAAGAACGCCACGGGCTGCGCGGCGTACGCCGACACGACCAGGGGGATGAGCGGACCGGAGTAACCGGTGAGGTGGATGACCGAGGCGGCGGCCAACGCGAGCAGCACCAGCCCGACCAGGACCGTCCGGCGGCGCAGCAGCCCCAGCAGGCCCATGATCGCCACACCGACGTAGCAGAGCACCTCCACCCAGATCGTCCAGAGCGACCCGTTGACCGCGTCCGGGTAGGGGAGCCCCTGGAAGACACCCGGCAGCGCGTAGCTCACCGGCTGGATGAGCAGCCCTCTGGCGATGTAGCTCCAGGCGCCGGAGCCGGCGAAGTAGGAGGCGGCAGGCAGCGTACTCACCAAGGGTCCGAGCAGCAGGGCCGTGGCGACGACGACGAGCGCGTACGCGGGATAGATGCGCAATGCCCTGCGGAGCGTGTAGCGGCGGACCGACGGGTCGGACAGCCAGCTCGTGCTGATCAGGTAGCCGCTGATGAGGAAGAAGACCCCGACGCCTATGCCGCCGACCCCTATCCCGCTGTCGGGGGTCAGGGGTGTCCCGTGCCCGGTCAGCACCCAGCTGTGCTCGACGATGACCGCCAGCGCGCCCAGGAGGCGCAGCAGGTTGAAGGCGTTCAGCCGGGATTGACCAGGCCCGTTTTGCGCTTCGGCCACTCCGCAGCTCCCCCGCGAGTCCGATGCATCGGAGGTGTATCGGTTCGCGAAGGAGCTGCGTTACCCCACGGTTTCAGCCGATGCGCCAGGTGTCTCCACCCATGAGCAGATCGCTGAGGTCGCCGGCGCCCTTCTGCGCCACGGCCTCCTCCATCTGCTCGGCCATCAGCACGTCGTACGCGGGCCGGTCGATCGAGCGGAAGATGCCGATCGGCACGTGCTCGAACGCGGGCTCGTCCAGCCGTGACAGCGCGAAGGCCAGCGACGAGTCGGGGTGGTGCGCGTCGTGCACCAGGATCTGGTCGGCGCTCACCGAGGCGCGGTCGGCCACCTCGATGCCGCCGTTGGCCGCCCTGACGACCGCCTTCGACGCCGACACGATCGGCTGCCCGTGCTCCAGCCGCAGCGTGATGTCGTCGCGGATCTCCGGATCCTTGAGCTGCTCGAAGGCGTTGTCGTTGAAGATGTTGCAGTTCTGGTAGATCTCCACCAGCGAGGTGCCGCGGTGGGCGGTGGCCTCGCGCAGCACCGACTGCAGGTGCTTGCGGTCGGAGTCGATCGTCCTGGCCACGAACGACGCCTCGGCGCCGATGGCCAGCGAGATCGGGTTGAACGGCTTGTCCAGCGAGCCCATCGGCGTCGACTTGGTGATCTTGCCGACTTCCGAGGTGGGGGAGTACTGGCCCTTGGTCAGACCGTAGATCCTGTTGTTGAACAGCAGGATGTTGAGGTTGACGTTGCGGCGCAGCGCGTGGATCAGGTGGTTGCCGCCGATCGACAGCGCGTCGCCGTCACCCGTGATCACCCACACCGACAGGTCGGGCCGGCTCGCGGCGAGCCCGGTCGCGATCGCCGGCGCGCGGCCGTGGATCGAGTGGAAGCCGTAGGTGTTGAGGTAGTACGGGAAGCGGGAGGAGCAGCCGATCCCGGAGACGAACACGATGTTCTCGCGCTTGAGCCCGAGCTCCGGCAGGAAGCTCTGCACGGCGGCCAGGATCGCGTAGTCACCGCAACCGGGGCACCAGCGCACCTCCTGGTCGGACTTGAAGTCCTTCAGGCCCTGCTTGGTGTCCGTCTTGGGGACGAGCGAGAGGCCCTTCCCATTGATCAGCTCAGTCACTGTCGATCACGTCCTGGATGACTCCGGCCAGCTCCTCGGCCTTGAACGGAAGCCCGCGCACACGGTTGTAGCTGATGATGTCGACGAGGTAGCGCGCCCGCAGCAGCAGCGCGAGCTGGCCCAGGTTGATCTCGGGCAGCAGCACCTTGTCGTAGCTCTTGAGCACCTCGCCGGTGTTGGCGGGCAGGGGGTTGAGGTGGCGCAGGTGCGCCTGCGCGACCTTGCCGCCGCTCTTCCTGATGCGGCGTACGGCCGCCGCGATCGGGCCGTAGGTCGAGCCCCAGCCCAGCACCAGCACCTTGGCGTCGCCGTCGGCGTCGTCGACCTCAAGGTCGGGCACGTCGACGCCGGCGATCTTGGCGGCCCGGGTCCTGACCATCAGGTCGTGGTTGTTCGGGTCGTAGCTGATGTTGCCTGTGCCGTCGGCCTTCTCGATGCCGCCGATCCGGTGCTCCAGGCCCGGCGTGCCGGGGATGGCCCACGGGCGGGCGAGCGTGTCGGTGTCGCGCTTGAACGGCAGGAACTCGCCGTCATCACCGTTGGGCGCCGTGGTGAATTCCTGGGAGATGTCGGGTAGTTCGGACACCTCCGGCAGGCGCCACGGCTCGGAGCCGTTGGCCAGGTAGCCGTCCGACAGCAGCATGACCGGGGTGCGGTATTTGACCGCGATCCTGGCCGCCTCGATGGCGGCGTCGAAGCAGTCGCTCGGCGACATCGGCGCCACGATCGGCAGCGGAGACTCGCCGTTGCGGCCGAACATGGCCATCAGCAGGTCGGTCTGCTCGGTCTTGGTCGGCATGCCGGTGCTCGGACCGGCCCGCTGTACGTCGACGATGAGCAGCGGCAGCTCCGTGGTGACCGCGAGGCCGACGGTCTCGGCCTTCAGCGCCACACCGGGCCCCGACGTCGTGGTCACGCCCAGCGCGCCGCCGAACGCCGCGCCCAGCGCCGCGCCGACACCCGCGATCTCGTCCTCCGCCTGGAAGGTGCGGACGCCGAACCGCTTGTGCTTGGACAGCTCGTGCAGGATGTCGCTGGCCGGCGTGATCGGGTAGGAGCCGAGGAACAGCGGCAGCTTCGACTGCACGCTCGCGGCGATGAGGCCGTAGGCCAGGGCCTGGTTGCCCGAGATATTGCGGTAGACACCGGGCGCCAGCTGGGCCGGCTTCACCTCATAGGAGACCGAGAACGCCTCGGTGGTCTCGCCGTAGTTCCAGCCCGCCTGGAAGGCCGCGATGTTGGCCTTGGCGATCTCCGGCTTCTTGGCGAACTTCTGCTCCAGGAACTTGACCGTGTGCTCGGTCGGCCGGTGGTACAGCCACGAGAGCAGGCCCAGCGCGAACATGTTCTTCGAACGCTCGGCGTCCTTCTTGGACAGGTCGAAGCCTTCGAGCGCCTTGACCGTCAGCGAGGTCAGTGCCACCGCGTGGACGCGCCACTCGCTGAGCGAGTCGTCCTCCAGCGGGTTGGCCGCGTAGCCGACCTTCTGCAGGTTGCGCTTGGTGAACTCGTCGATGTTGGCGATGATGTCGGCGCCACGGGGCAGGTCGCCCAGGTTGGCCTTGAGCGCCGCCGGGTTCATCGCGACGAGCACGTTGGGGGCGTCACCCGGCGTCAGGATGTCGTGGTCGGCGAAGTGCAGCTGAAAGCTCGACACACCGGGGAGGGTGCCTGCGGGGGCGCGGATCTCGGCGGGGAAGTTGGGCAGCGTCGACAGGTCGTTGCCGAACTCCGCGGTGCCCGCGGTGAAGCGGTCGCCCGTGAGCTGCATGCCGTCACCGGAGTCGCCGGCGAATCGGATGATCACGCGGTCGAGTTGCTGGACCTGCTTCGTCACAGCTCAGTCCTCCTCGACGCGCCGGTGGCTGTGGGCGCGTTCTCAGTTTCCATGCTAGATCCTCGCGAGGTTCAACACGTTTCCTCGCCACATAATGCGGGTAAACGCGGAGGCAATCAGGGGCTACCGGAGAACCACTAGGGGTGACACAGGCCGCCGGCGATTGTGCACAGGTCTACGTGCAGCCGTGCGAAGAGGACTGTTCGGGTCACGAGCGCCAACTATACGTCCCCCCAAGGCGTGGACTACGTCTGGGGGCGCTCTGGCGTGCTCGCCGACCCCGGCCGGTATAGGCGTCCTGCCTGCGTCCCCGCTGTTCCATACAACTCTGGAACGGTGACGAGGGTGTAACCCTTCCCGCGCAATCTTTTGACGATGTCCGGGACCGCGTCCACGATCGTCTTGTTGACGTTGTGCATGAGCACGATGCTCCCGGCCCGCACCCGGCGGGTCACCCGGTCGGTGATCGTCTTGGCGTCGTCCACGCGCCCGTCGCCCGCGTCGACGTCCCAGCCGACGATGGCCAGGCCCATCTCTCCCGCCACGTCCGTGACGTCCTCGTTCACCGTTCCGTAGGGCGCGCGCATCAGCGTGGGGCGCTCGCCGATGGTGGTCGTTATGGCGTCCTGGGTACGGCCGAGCGAATCGGCGATCTTGCTGGTCGGCAGCTGCGACAGGTCCCGGTGCGCCCAGGTGTGGTTGGCCACCAGGTGCCCCTCGGCACTCATCCTGCGCACCAGGTCCGGCCGGGCGGCGGCGTTGATGCCGATGATGAAGAAGGTGGCTCGCGCCTTCGCCTTGAGCAGCAAGTCGAGCAGCCGGGGCGTGGCGGGTCCTGGACCGTCGTCGAAGGTCAGCGCGACACACTTGGTCTCGGCGCAGTCGACCGAGCCCGCCTGGTTGCTGGCGGCCTCCGGGCTGGGCGTCGGGACCGTCTTCGGCACGGTCGCGGACGTCTGCTCGGCGGCCGTCCGTACGGCATGCTGAGCGGCCCGTCCGGTCGGCGAAAGCAGGGGCTCCACCTGCCGCGCGGGTACGGCCACGGCCACGCGGCCGAGGGAACATGGCCCGACCTGGCAGTCGTCGAACTCCACCACCAGGTCCCCGTCATGGTTGAAGGCCATCGAGTCGAACTGCTCGCCGGTCAGCTCGTGGGCGGTCGTCGGGGTGCCGCGCTTGGCGAGCTGGCTCCTGACCAGGCGCGTGAGGTCGTACAGCGCGCTCTGCGCGGCGAGCAGGCCCGTCGAGCCGGTCGCCTGGCCGGTCTTGCGGTCGTACCAGAGGGTCCGGGTGGAGTTGCTCCAGCCGTCGCCGAGGGACTCGCCGGTGCGCAGCCGTACCCCGACGATCTCGCCGGAGGCGGCGGTGAGCTGCCAGTCCATGTTCAGCTCAGGGCGGGGGCGTGGCGCGTCGAACCTGGTGGCCTTGCGGAAGCCGCGCAGCACCCGCTCGGCCTCGCCGCGCAGGGCCGCGTTGAGGCGGGGGGCGTCCGGCAGTTGGGGGTAGGTGATGTGCACATAGCGACCCGCGTTCTCGCCCTCGTCGCCGCCCAGGTTTCTGGTCCCCAGACCGTCCACGGTCGCCGGGTCAACGAAGTCGATCATGGTCGGCTCCGCGGGGACCATGACGTCGTGCTCGTGCTCAGGCTCGGGGGAGGCGGTTGCCAGCCCACCACCTGCCGCGGAGAGGACTAGCAGCGCGATTCCTCCGAAGAATCGCTTTTTGTGCATGGCCGACAGGCTATGGGGGAGATCGCGTGGTTTACCCCGTTTTGGGGTGATAGGGACGGAGCTTTGACTGGGTTACGATCAGGACATGGACGGCTACTTCGGGTCCTACGTGCTGGTCGCCGCGCTGCTGCTGATCGGCGTGGCCATCGTGGCCGGGGCCCTCCTGGCCAACCGCCTCCTGCGCCCGACCAGGCCGACGGCCGAGAAGCTGACCACGTACGAGTGCGGCGTCGACCCCGTCGGCGACGGCTGGGCCCAGTCGCAGGTGCGCTACTACGTCTTCACCTACCTGTACGTGGTCTTCGCCGTGGACGCCGTCTTTCTCTTCCCGTGGGCCACGGTCTTCGACGCGCCGGGATACGGGCTGACGACGCTCGTGGAGATGTTCGTCTTCCTGGGGTTCATCGCGCTCGGCATCCTCTATGCCTGGCGGAAGCGCGTACTCGCCTGGACTTAGGTTGTTTTTCGGTCGATCAACCGGGGACTCTCTACTCCTGGGGGAGATCGCGAGGGACAATGGTCGTATGGCAGCCACGGATCTCCCGATGCCCACAGTGGGGCCGATCTCGCGCTTGGCGCCCAAGCCGATGCGCTTCGTGCTCAACTGGGGGCGGCGATATTCGCTGTGGGTGTTCAACTTCGGGCTCGCCTGCTGCGCGATCGAGTTCATCGCGACCTCGATGAGCCGGCACGATTTCATCCGGTTCGGGGTGATCCCTTTCGCCAACGGGCCGCGCCAGGCCGACCTGATGATCGTCTCGGGCACCGTCACCGACAAGATGGCTCCCGCTGTGAAGCGTCTCTATGAGCAGATGCCCGATCCGAAGTACGTGATCTCGTTTGGTGCCTGCTCCAACACCGGCGGGCCCTATTGGGACTCCTACTGCGTCACCAATGGTGTCGACCAGATCATTCCCGTGGACGTCTATGTGCCCGGGTGCCCGCCCAGGCCGGAGGCGCTGCTGCACGGGATCATGAAGCTGCAGGAGAAGATCGCGGCGGAGCGGCTCAGCGACCGCTACGTGTGGTCCCGCTCGCACGAGGGAGAATTGTGACCCTGGAAGAGCGGTTCGGTGAGCGGGTCTCGGTCTCCACCTCCTTCGGCGAGACCACCGTCGACGTCGCCACGGCGGACTGGATCGAGGTCCTGACCTTCCTCAGGGACTCCGGCCACACCTTCTTCGACTGGCTGACCGGGGTCGACGATCCGCCCGACGGGTTCTTCGTGGTCGCCCACGTCTACGACCCCGACTCGTGCGAGCGCGTGCTCGTCCGCACCCGGGTGCCGCGCGCCGACCCGCGCCTGCCCTCGGCCGTGGGCGTCTACCGGGGTGCCAACTGGCACGAGCGCGAGACGTACGAGATGTTCGGGGTGCTCTTCGACGGCCACCCCTACCTGGTGCCGCTGCTGCTGCCCGACGGCTTCGAGGGGCATCCGCTGCGCAAGGACTTCATCCTCGCCGCCCGGGTGGCCAGGCCCTGGCCGGGAGCCAAGGAGCCGGGCGAATCGGGGCACGGCTCGCCGAGCCGGCGCAAGACGCTACCGCCCGGCGTACCCGCCGACTGGGGGACACCCGATGCTTGACGTGGTGCTGCGCTTCGCCGCCATTCTCGTCGTGTTCCTCGTGCTGCCGCTGATCGTCGGGCAGACCGAGCACAAGGTCATGGCGCATATGCAGTCGCGCCTCGGGCCGATGTACGCGGGCGGCTTCCACGGCTGGGCGCAGCTCATCGCCGACGGGGTGAAGTTCGCACAGAAGGAGGACGTCATCCCGGCCGCGGCCGACCGGCGCATCTTCATGATCGCCCCGGGCGTCGCGCTGGTGCCGTACCTGCTCGTACTGATCGCCATTCCCGTCGACCAGGGCCTCGTCGGCGTGGACCTCGACCTCGGGCTGTTCTTCGTACTCGCGGTGATGGGCATCGGGGTGCTCGGCTCGATCATGGCGGGGTGGGCGTCGGCCAACAAATACTCGGTGCTCGGCGGCATGCGGGCGGCCGCCCAGCTCATGTCGTACGAGCTGCCGCTGGTGCTGGCGGCCTCCTCGGTCGCGATGGCGGCGGGCACGCTGTCCATCCCGGGGATCGTGTCGGCGTGGCAGTGGTGGTGGCTGCCGTGGCAGGCCATCGGCGGCGTGGTGTTCTTCCTGGCCGGCCTGGCCGAGCTGCGCCGCCCGCCCTTCGACATGCCGATCGCCGAGTCCGAGATCATCATGGGCCCGATGACCGAATACACCGGGATGCGGTTCGCCCTGTTCATGCTCTCGGAGTATGTGGGGATCGTCGTGCTGTCGTTCCTGACCGCAGTGCTGTTTTTGGGCGGCTGGCACGGGCCGTTGCTGGCCGGGTGGGTGTGGACGCTGGTCAAGGTCTTCGTGCTGGCCTTTTTGGTGATTTGGCTGCGGGTGAGCTTTCCCCGGCTGCGCGAGGACCAACTGCAGAAGCTGGCCTGGGTGGTGCTGGTGCCGCTGGCGCTGGCGCAACTGGCGCTGACGGGTGTGGTGAAGGTCCTCACTTAGTGGAGTGGTGTCCATGGAGGTTCGCCGGGCATCGTCCTTCCGCTTCTCGAAGCGGTGTCCTTCTATCAGGCCTCTGCTCACGACGGTCGTGTGACGAAACACCCGGGGACCATTGTGGTCGCCGGATTAGTCGTTTGGGGCCGTCACGTGGGCGTTTCCCGTGCTCGAAACTTTACCTCCGACTTATCCGTCTTATGTGAATAGGGGGCTAGGGGGAGGACGACGATCGTCATGGACGTTCAGCTTCGACCGGTAGCGGGGGCGCATCCCGGAGCACGCTGTCCCAAGACCGCCATCTCGTGGGACGGTGACGCACTGGCGGTCACCGACGCCGCATCCGGCCAATCCTTACAGCTGAGGCCTGCGACGCTCTACTGCTACAGCTACGACCAGGCGTTCCTCGTGTCGTCCAAAAAGTCTAAGACCCACGCGGTCCAGGGCTTGGCCGCGCTCGACGAAGACGGCCTGGTGCTCCTCGACCTGCCGGGCGAATGGTACTTCCCACACTTGACCGACTTCGTGGTGAGGACCGGCATCCCGCTGGTCGACGCCCGCCACCACCCCTCGGAGCGGGTACGCGCCGTGCTCGCCGCCCGCGCCCCCGGCTGGCGTCGCCTCCACGGCCAGCCTCCACCAGCGCTGCTCAGGTACCGCAAACCGGTGAGCATCGGCGTCGGCGTCGCCGGACTGGCCGCGATGGTGTACCTCGCGTCGACCGGCATGTGGATGGCCTGGCGCGGCATCTCGGCGGTCGGCCGGATGCTCTTGGACGTCGTGGAGGCCAAGTGGCTGGCGGTGGGCTTCAGCCCCCTACTGCTCGTCGTACGTCCGGTGTCGGCTCGCATTCAGCGCTGGCGTGCTGATCGTGGCCTGATCCTCGGCTCCGGCACGGGGGCGTACATCAGTGTTACGCCATACGAGAAGCTGGAGATCCACCAGGGTAAAGCTCAGCTGCCGAAGATACGGATCGGTGAGGGGCTGGCGGACGCGGTGAGCTTGCTGCTCTACCACTACGACGGTTTGTCAGGCCTTGTAATCCTGAATAAGCGGGAAGACGCTGTGCACCATCTCCCAGGGTCATGGCTGCCCGACGCGGCCAATCGTTTCGCGCGCCGGCACGGGCTGAGGCTGGCTGTGCATGCGGTGTCGCGTGAGGAGTACATCGCCCTGACCCTCAACTCCCGGGACGCGACACCCTGATCATGTCGGCGGCCCATGCCTCACATGCCCCGGAAGTCGTCTTCGCCCGCTCGGCCCTGTTCGTCCCTGGTGGAGGCGGGTCAGGCCCAGGCGGATCGGGTCAGTGAACGATGGCCAGCATCACGTCGGACGCGGATGGCCGGTCGTCGGGGCTCTTGTGGAGGCAGGCGCCCGCGATGGCGCGGAGGGCGGGCGGTAACGGCGACAGGTCCGGATGGAAGGTGAGCACCCGGTTGAACACCGCGGGCACCGTGTCCTCCCCGAACGCCGGCCGTCCCGTCGCCGCGAACATCATCGTCACAGCCCAGCTGAACACGTCGGACGGCGGCCCCACCGGTGCCCCCGACAGTTGCTCGGGCGACATGTAAGGCGGGGTGCCGACCATCTTGCCCGAGGTGACCGTCATCTGGTCGAGCGCCCGCGCGATCCCGAAGTCGATCACTCGCGGTCCGTCCGATCCGATCAGTACGTTGCTCGGCTTGAAATCGCGGTGGACAACCCCCGCCTTGTGGATGGCGGCGAGTGCCCCGGCTGTGGATAACGCCAGCCGCGTAAGGCTGTCCTCGTCGCGCGGGCCGTACTTGCGTACGAGATGTTCGAGCGACGGACCCTCGACGTATTCGCTGACGATGTAGGCGTGCTGACCCGTGATGCTGACGTCGAGCACCCGGGCCGTGGAGAACGTCGCCACCCGCCGCGCCGCGTCCACCTCCCTGGCGAACCTGGCCCGCGCCACCTCGTCCACGAGGTCGTGCAGGACCTTGACCGCGACGCGTACGCCGTTGGGCGCCATCGCCAGATAGACCGCGCCCTGCCCGCCCCGCCCGAGCGGCTGGAGCACCCGGTAGTGCCCGATCCACTCGGGCTCGTGCGGTCGGCGCTGGTGGCTCGGGGCGGTGGTGCGCTGGTGCAGATCGAAGGGCGGGGGAGTGTTCCGGTGCAGGTGGGGAGGCTGGTAGACAGGTCTGTTGAGGCGGGCCCTGACCATCTTGGGTACGAGGATGCCCGAGTGGATGACCCCGCCCAGCCAGCTGATCACCAGCCCGAACGAGACCAACCCCGACAGCGGGTCAGGGATCTCGTCGAACTCCGCGTAGCTCATGGCCGCCAGCAAGAACGAGCCGATGCAGATGGCATAGAAGCCCGCCGCGACGACGTGCCACGTGCTCCGCAGCCAGTAGGCCGCGAACCCGATCGTGAACGGCGTCGCCAGCCCACACGTCAGCAGCGGCAGCACCGCCCACACGATGGCCGCCGCCCACGCTCCGCCGCTGGGACGAGGCGGCTGGCTGTACGACATGGCGGGAAGACTATCGCGCAGGACTTTCACATATCGGGTGTGGACACATCTTGTGGATAACCTCCGGTCTGCCTGTGGATAGCTGTGGAAAACTTGGGGACAACGGGCCTGGAGCGTTCACCTGCGCGGTCAAGTGCGACATGATGTTGATATGGCGCGGATACCGGGAGTCGGCCTCGCGAAGGGCCTATCGGTCACTCTTCGTCACATGCTGCGCAAATCCGTGACCCAGCAGTATCCCGAGGTCAAGCCCGCCCTCCCGCCGCGCAGCCGTGGCGTCATCGCCCTGGTCGAGGAGAACTGCACCTCCTGCATGCTCTGCGCGCGCGAGTGCCCCGACTGGTGCATCTACATCGACTCGCACAAGGAGACCCTCCCGGCCCCTGAGGGTGGACGTCCCCGCCAGCGGAACGTACTCGACCGGTTCGCCATCGACTTCGCCCTGTGCATGTACTGCGGGATCTGCATCGAGGTGTGCCCGTTCGACGCGCTGTTCTGGTCGCCCGAGTTCGAGTACGCCGAGGGTGACATTCGGAACCTTCTGCACGAGAAGGATCGGCTCGCGACCTGGGCACCCACGGTTCCGCCTCCTCCTGCCCACGACCCTGGCGCCGAGCCGCCGAAGGAACTCACCGCTGCCCGCCGCCCGGCCCGTGACCCGTCCGCCGCCCGCCCTGGCACGGCGGGCCCGGCCGCGGACCGCACCGATAAAGCTTCTGGCCCCGCATCTGGCGTAGGTTCTGGCCCCGCATCCGGAGCGGCTTCTGGCGCTGCTTCCAGTACCGCTGCTTCCAGTACCGCATCCGGACCTGCCGCCGATACCGCCTCCGGACCGGCTCCCGGCGCTGAATCCGGCGTCGAATCCGGCCCGTCATCCACAGGTCGGCCATCTGCCGAAGAGTTTTCCACAGGCACGGGCCAACCGTCGTCGCCGCCCGGCCGCGGGGAGCAGACTTCTGGCACGAGCCGACGCGGGCGCAGGATGGCCGATCCTCGATCCATCCGCCCGCCCGGGCGGCTCGACCCTGAAAAGACAAGGGAGTCCGAGGAGGATTCGTGACCGAGGCGGTGCCCTCCTATCTGTCACCCACCGGGCAAGAGATCGTCTTCTTGCTGCTGGGTGCGGTGGCGGTCGGATCCGCGCTGCTCGTCGTCACGACCAGGCAACTGGTCCACGCCGCCCTCTGGCTGGTCGTCTCGTTCGGCGCCCTCGCCGGCGGCTATCTGGTGCTGACCGCCGAGTTCGTGGCCTGGGTCCAGGTGCTCATCTATGTGGGCGCGGTGGTGGTCCTGCTGCTGTTCGGGATCATGCTGACCCGTGCTCCGATCGGCCGCTCCGCCGATCTCGACAGCGGCAACCGGTGGGTGGCGGCCGTGGTGGCGGTGGCGACGGCGGCCGTCCTGGTCACCGTGGTGATCGACGGCTTCCGTACGGCGTACACACCGCTGAAACCCGGCGCCGGCGCGGCGAAGGAACTGGGCGCCAGCGTGTTCAGCACGTGGGTGCTGCCTTTCGAGGCGCTCTCGGTGCTGTTGCTGGCCGCGCTGATCGGTGCCATCGTGCTGTCCCGCACGGATATACCCGGGGGTCCGCCACCTGAGCAGACCGGGGGTTCTTAGTGCACATCGTCTACCCGGCGGTCGTCTCCGCGCTTCTGTTCTCCGTCGGCGTCTACGGGGTGCTCGCCCGGCGCAACACGATCCTCGTGCTGATGTCGGTCGAGCTGATGCTCAACGCCGTCAACCTCAACCTGGTCGCGTTCGACGTGTGGTTGGGCGATCGATTGCACAGCGGCCAGGTGCTCACGCTGTTCATCATCGTGATCGCCGCCGCCGAGGTCGGGCTGGGGCTCGCGATCGTGCTGTCCCTCTACCGCAACCGCCGTACGGTCGACATCGACCAGCTCCGCGACCTGTCCGAACCCGGCACGTCGGACACCCCGGCGGACCCGGGGGGTAGGTCGGGCGACCAAGCAGACTCCGGCATGCCGGGCGATCCCGCAGATCCCAGCACGTCGGATGACCCGCC
This sequence comes from Nonomuraea sp. NPDC049129, assembly GCF_040648495.1. NCBI lineage: Bacteria > Bacillati > Actinomycetota > Actinomycetes > Streptosporangiales > Streptosporangiaceae > Nonomuraea > Nonomuraea sp. NPDC049129. Next base: position 425,173 of record NZ_JBEZDU010000008.1, read on the forward strand.
GACACGTCGGCTGGGTGAGCCCGCGGTGGCGGAGGACCCGACCACGACGCGGGAGAACGCGGTGACGGGGGATCCGACCACGACACCAGAGCCTGCGGCGGCGGGGGACTCGGCCACGAAAGCCGAGCCCGCCAAGCGAGGGGGCGCGTCGTGACGGTCTTCCCGCTGCTGGCCGTCGTCCTGCCGTTCGTCGCGGCCTTCGCCGGCCTGCTGCTGTCGCGCTGGCCGCGCCGGCGCCCGGAAAGCAGACCGGGTTCAGGGGCCTCAGCGGCCAACACGCGGGCGGCGTGGATCGCGGTGCTGCCCACGGCCGCCGCCGCGGTCTTGGCGCTCTGGCTGGCCTGGGCACCCGGCTTCGCCTTCCTCGAAGGCGCGACGCCGGGTCCGGCCGTCGGCCGCACCTACGGCACCATCGGCACCGGCGCCGTCCCGATCTCGCTGACCCTCCAGGCCGACGACCTGTCCGCCATCCTCGGCGTCCTGGTGACCCTCGTGGCGCTGGCCGTACAGGTCTATTCGGTCGGCTACCTCCACGACGACCCGCGCTATCCCTCCTACAGCGCCTTCATCAGCCTGTTCACCAGCGCGATGCTGCTGGTCGTCTACGCCGGCGACCTCCTCGTCCTCTACGTGGGCTGGGAGATCATGGGCCTGTGCTCCTACCTGCTCATCGGCCACTGGTGGGAGGACAAGAGCAACTCGCGGGCGGCCATCAAGGCGTTCCTGGTCACCCGGCTCGGCGACGTCGGCTTCCTGTTCGGCATCTTCGTGCTCGGTGGCGCCGCGGGCAGCTTCCGGATATCGGAGGTGCTGGCGAAGGTGCCCGAGATGTCCACGGGCACGCTGGTGACCGCCACCATGCTGCTGCTGGCCGGGGTGGCGGGCAAGAGCGCACAGGTTCCGCTGCACACCTGGCTGCCTGACGCGATGGCGGGCCCGACCCCCATCAGCGCGCTGATCCACGCCGCCACCATGGTGGCCGCCGGGATCTTCATCGTGGCGCGGCTCTTCCCCGCGTTCCAGGGCGCCCGTCCCACGCTCGACGTGCTGGCCGTCATGGCCGCCCTCGGCATGCTGGGCGCCGCCCTGGCCGCGCTCGCCCAGGACGACCTGAAACGCGTGCTCGCCTACTCGACGATCAGCCAGCTGTCCTATATGGCCGGTGGGCTGGCGGTGGGCTCCGACAGCGCGGCGATCTTCCACCTCCTCACGCACGGCGCGTTCAAGGCGCTGCTGTTCCTGTGCGCCGGCGCGGTCATCCACCACGTCGGCTCCAACCTGATGAGTCAGATGGGCGGCCTGAGACGGGCGCTGCCGGTCACGTTCGTCACGATGACGATCGGGTTCGCCGCCCTCGCGGGGCTGCCTCCGGCCAGCGGCTTCTTCAGCAAGGACGAGCTCCTGCTGGCCATGGACCGCGCGCTGTCGAGTGGCGGCCTGACGGATGCCGCCGCCCTGCTGCTGTACGGCTGCGCGCTCGCGACCGTCGCCGTCACCGGGGCGTACGCGACCAGAGCCTGGCTACGCACCTTCTTCGGCGAGGCGAGAGTCGTGGCGCTCCCCGAGCCCGAGCCCGGCACGGCCCACGTGATCGACATCCGCGAGGCGCCGCGGACGATGCTCGTGCCCATCGTGCTCCTCTCGGTTCCCGCCGTGCTTCTCGGGTTCGCCGGTGGGCTTCATGTGGAGCTCGGCGTGGCGGCCGTCAGCGTCGTGCTCGCGCTGCTCGGCGGCGGGGTGGTGTACGCGTTCTGGCGCAGCGACCCCCTCGCCGACCCGGCCCGGCTGCTCGGCCCCCTGCGCGTGCCGTGCGAGCGGGCGTTCTACGTGGACGGCGTCTACGCCGCCCTGTTCGTCCGGCCTGTCCTGGCGCTGGCCAGGCTCGTGGTCAGGACGGACGACGTGGTCGTGGACGGGGCGGTGCGCGGCTCGGGGCGGTCCGCGCGAGGGCTGTCCGGGCTGCTGCGGCTCGCCCAGAACGGCAACGTCCAGCTCTATGTGAGCGGCGTGCTCGCCGGGGTCCTCCTGATCGTAGTGGGGGCGGTGGTGTTCACATGATGAGCTGGCTCCCTGTGGTGCTGCTGGCGGTGCCGCTGCTCGGCGCGTTGCTCCTGCTGGTGTCGCCCAGCGTGTTGCGTCCCTGGCTGCGGGTCTACGGGCTGGTCGTGTCGGGTGTCGCGCTGGTGCTGGCCGTGATGATGGTGGCGACGTTCGACTACGGGCAGGCGGCGCGGCCGCAGTTCGCCGTCGACCGGGAATGGATCTCCGGGCTGGGGCTCCACTTCCACCTTGCCGTCGACGGCATCTCGTTGCCGCTGATCGCGCTGACCGCCCTCCTGACGTTCCTCTGCTTCGTCTACCTGAGCTGGGGAGACGCGCGCGGCCCCGGCCAGCTGCTGCGACCGAGAGCCGGGGGTGGGCGGCCGCGGGCGCTGGTGTTCACGCTGCTCGTGCTCGAAGTCGGCATGATCGGTACGTTCCTCGCGCTCGACCTGCTGCTGTTCTTCGTGTTCTTCGAGATCGTGCTGATCCCGATGTACTTCCTGATCGCCATCTGGGGCGGCAAGGGTCGCCGGGGCGCGTCGATCAAGTTCATCCTCTACACGCTGCTCGGCTCGGTCGTGATGCTGCTCGGCCTGCTGCTCGTCTGGGCGCGCACCGGCACGCTCGACATCGTCGCCCTCGGCCAGGCACACGGCGCGGGCATGCCCAGAGCCGTGCAGATCCTCGCGTTCGTGGCGATCGGCGTCGGGCTGGCGGTCAAGACGCCCATGTGGCCGCTGCACACCTGGCTCCCCGACGCGCACACCGAAGCGCCCACCGTCGGCTCGGTGCTGCTGGCCGGCGTGCTACTGAAGATGGGCACGTACGGCTTCGCCAGGATCGCCATCCCCGTCCTGCCCGAAGGGGCGGCGGCGGTGGCGCCGTGGCTGGGGGCGTTCGCCGTCGTCGGCATCGTCTACGGTGCCCTGGCCTGCCTCGCGCAGCGCGATCTCAAGCGCATGATCGCCTACTCCTCCGTGGGCCACATGGGCTTCGTCCTGCTGGGCTTCGCCACGCTGACCACCGTGGGCATCAACGGCGCCCTGTTCGCGAACGTCGCCCACGGCCTCATCACCGGCCTGCTGTTCTTCCTCGCCGGCGCGATCAAGGAGCGCTACGGCACGGCCGACATGCGCGCACTCGGCGGCGGCATGCTGGCCACACTTCCCCACCTGGGGTCGGTGCTGACCTTCGCGGCCATCGCCTCGCTCGGGGTGCCGGGTCTGGCCGGGTTCTGGGGGGAGATGCTGTCCCTCTTCGGCGCCTTCCAGCCGGCGGGCGGGTTGCCTCGGGGGCTGTTCCTGACGTTCATGGTGATCGGCGGGCTGGGCGCGGTGCTGACGGCGGCGTACTTCCTCGTCATGCTGTCCCGGGTGACACACGGGCGCCCCGAACGCGCCCAGGCGGTCCCGGCCGCCGCCCCCTCGGGCGCTTCTGGCGTGGGCGGCCGACCATCCGACGCGTCTGCGTGGCCGGACAGCGAGCGGTCTGGGTGGGCGGGTGAGTCGCCCGACAGTGAGCAGGCTGCGTGGCCGGGCGAGTTGCCGGACAGTGAGCAGGCTGCATGGGCAGGCGAGTCGCCGGATAGTAAGCGGGTCGCGGGGGCGATCAAGGGCGAGGGTGGCGTCGGCGGGCGGGTGTCGCGGGACATCCAGGGGTACGAGTTCGCCGCCTGGGTGCCGTTGATCGTGCTGATCCTGCTGTTCGGGCTCTGGCCGAAACTGCTCCTCTCGCTCACCACACCTGCCGTACAGACCCTGCTGGGGGCCCTGTCATGATCCAGCAGATCGACTACTCGGTCATCGCGGTGCCCCTGGTCCTCGCGCTGGTGGCCGGGCTCGTGCTGATGCTCGACGCGTTCCTCCCCGGCGGGGGACGTACCAGGACCGGGCTCGGTCTGGTCAGTCTGGCGGGCGTCGTCGTCGCCCTGGGGTTCGTCGTGGCGCAGGCCGTACGAGGTGACGGCGCACGGGCGACCTTCTGCGTTCCCGACAGCCTCGCCACCGCGGCGGGCCCCGGAAGTGAGCCGGCGTGCTCGTTCGTGGTCGACCGGTTCACGCTGATCTTCGCCGGGCTGGTGCTGGTCGCGGGCGTCGTGGTCGTGCTGATGTCGATGACCCAGCTGGCCGGGGGCGGCATTCCGGCGGGTGAGTGGTATTTCCTGCTGCTCTGTACGCTGGTCGGCGCGGTGACCCTGCCCGCCTCGCGTGACCTGATCATGCTGGTGGTGGCACTGGAGCTGGTCTCGCTGCCGGTCTTCGCCCTCACCGCGCTCAAACGCTACGACGGGCGCTCCTCCGAGGCGGCGGTCAAGCTCTTCCTGGTCTCGGTCGTGTCGACGGCCGTGATGCTGTTCGGGGTCTCGCTGCTGTACGGGATCGCGGGGACGGTCTACCTCTCCCGTCTCGCCTCGGTGTTCAGCGGGAAGGCCCCCGCGCCGGGTGTGGGTGCGCAGGAGACATACTCGTCGCTGCTAGCGGCCGGTCACGGGCTACCGGGCGTGGTCACGGTCGGGCTGGTGCTCGTCGTGGCGGGCTTCGCGTTCAAGATCGCTGTGGTGCCGTTCCACGCCTGGGCGGCGGACGTCTACCAGGGCGCGCCGATCCCGGTCGCCGCGCTGCTCTCGGTGATCTCGAAGGCGGCCGGGTTCGCGGGCCTGATCCTCGTTCTGGTCACGGCGCTGCCCGGCCAGGCGTCGACCTGGTCGCCCATCATCGCGGTCGTCGCGGCGCTCACCATGACGGTCGGCAACCTCCTGGCCATGCGCCAACGCTCCGCCGTACGTCTGCTTGCCTGGTCCTCGGTCGCCCAGTCGGGCTACATCCTGGCCCCGCTCGCGGTGACGGCCCAGACCGGGGCGATGACCGCCGCCTCTAGCCTTACCGTCGGTGCGGGTGCGGCGGGTGCGGCTGGCACTGCCGGTGATGTCGCCGGGGCGATCGGGGCATCCGTGGCGTACCTCGTCATCTACGCGGCCATGAACCTGGGCGCCTTCGCGGTCGTCATGCTGATGTCGCGGACGACCGCGCGCAACGAGCTGGACGACTACCGTGGCCTCGCCTTCCGCAGTCCGGTGGCGGCGATCGCGCTGGCGTTCTGCCTGATCTGCCTGGCCGGTCTGCCACCGGGGCTGGCGGGGCTGTTCGCCAAGGTGGTGGTGTTCCGGGAGATCATCGAGGGTGGGGCCGGGTGGCTCGCGGTGGTCATGGCCGTCAACACCGTGATCGGTCTGTACTACTACGTGGTCTGGACGGCCCGGCTGTTCACCCCGGCCGAACCCGCGCCCTCCGGGGTTCGCAGGGCGCTTCCCGCCGCCTGGGTGGCCGTCGGGATCGCTGTGGTGGTGGCGCTGCTGTTCTCGGTCGCACCGCAGCTGGTGCTGGGGATGACGTCGCTGTCCGCCTCCGGGTGAGCCAGCGGATGGGGCGCATCTCCCTCCGGAAGAGCAGGCGGACGGGGCGTAGTTCCGATGCGCTGAGCCAGCGGATGGGGCGTGGTTCTGACGCGCTGAGCCAGCGGATAGGGCGCATCCCCCTTCGGAAGAGTTGGCGGATGGGGGGCGGTTCCGACCCTCTGAGCTGGCGGTTCGGTCGTGCTGTGCCCTGCGGCGGGCACCACAGGGAACGATGAACCGGGGGATCGTCGTTGGACCAGGTGAACCCACACCGCGAAGGGGGGAACCTTGCACCACAACGGTCTGCGCACCGCCATTCTGCTGGGCGGCCTATCTGCGTTGATACTCGCGGTGGGAGGGTGGCTGGGCGGCGGCACCGGACTGCAGCTCGCGTTCGTGCTCGCCATGGCGAGCAGCGGTATCGCCTACTTCTTCTCCGACCGGATCGCCCTGTCGGCGATGCGGGCGCGGCAGGTCAGCGAAGTCGAGCAGCCGATGCTCTACCGGATCGTACGGGAGCTCTCCAACGAAGCCCGGCAGCCGATGCCGCGCCTGTACATCTCGCCCACCGTGCAGCCGAACGCCTTCGCGACCGGCCGGAGCCCGCGCCAGGCGGCGGTCTGCGTGACGTACGGGCTCACGCAGCTGCTCAACCCGGACGAGATGCGCGGAGTCCTTGGCCACGAGCTGTCCCATGTGTACAACCGAGACATCCTGGTCTCGTCGGTAGCCGGCGCGCTGGCCACGATGATCACTTGGCTCAGCTACGTGGCCGTGTTCTTCGGCGGGTCCGATGACGATGAGGGGCCCGGGTTCGTGGGGGCGCTGCTCATGATGGTTCTCGGACCGGTGGCGGCGGGGATGGTGCAGATGGCGATCTCCAGGACGCGGGAGTTCCAGGCGGACGAGTCCGGCGCTCGGCTGACGGGCGATCCGCTGGCGCTGGCTTCGGCGCTGCGCAAGATCGAGATGGGCGCGCGCCGACTGCCGCTGCCGGAGAACAGCCGCCTCACCTCGGCTTCCCACATGATGATCGCCAACCCGTTCAGCGGGTCCGGGTTCGGGCGGCTGTTCTCCACCCACCCGCCCACTTCCGAGCGGGTCGCCCGGTTGGAGCGCATGGCGGGCTACCGCCGCTAATCCGCCGCACCGAGGGCTAATCCGCCACACCGATGGCTCGTACAGCTGGGCGGACCACAGGGACTCGTACAGCTGGACGGCAGGGGTGTGACTACGCCGTCACGTCGGACTCGGACAGTTGGATCGCGGCGGCCGGGCACACGCTCGCCGCCTCCCGTACGGCCCGATGCAGGCGCGCATCCGGCGTGTCGTCGAGCAGCAGCACGACCCCGTCATCCTCATCCTGGTCGAACACCTCCGGCGCGATCATCGCGCACTGCCCCGCTCCGCAGCACTTGTCCCGATCCACCGCCACCCTCATGATCATCCCCCGGTCACCACCTGACGGGCACCTGCTGAAGCCCGCCGATGAGCAGCCCTTCGCGGCGGGCCAGCTCCCGAGCGGGAACCGCCAGCTCCAGCGACGGCAGCCGCCGCAGCAGCACGGCCAGAACGGTCTGCAACTCGGTACGCGCCAGCGCCTGCCCCAAGCAGGAGTACGGCCCGACGCCGAAGGCCAGATGGACGTTGGGCGAGCGACCCAGGTCCATGTCGCCGGCCTGCGCGAAGGCGTCCTCGTCGTGGTTGGCCGAGGCCAGGCTGCAGACCACCGTGGTCCCGGCCGGCAGCGTCGTACCGGCGACCTCGACCTCCTCGGTGAGGTAGCGCGGCATCCCGAAACCAGGGTTCGCGTCGAAGCGCAGGATCTCCTCGACCGCCGAGCGGATGAGGGACGGGTCCGCCAGCAGGCGTTCCCACTGCCGCCGGTCGGCCAGGAGCATGGCCACCATTTTGCCGATCATGTTCGCGGTGGTCTCGTGCCCGGCGACCAGCAGGCCCTGGCAGGTGCCCAGGACGACGGCCTCCGTCATCAGGCCGTCCTCCTCGACGAGGGCCAGGAGGGCGCTGATCAGATCGTCGCCCGGCTCGGCCTTCTTGGCGGCGATGTGCGCCGTGAGGTAGTCGTTGAAGTCGGCCTGCGCGGCGTCGATCTCCTTCTGCTCGAACTTCGTCATGTTAAGGAGCGTGTCGGACCAGTACGGGAACCGGAAACGATCCTCATCGGGCACCCCGAGCAGGTCGCAGATCACCCATACCGGAAGCGGGAACCCCAGCCCGGAGACGAGATCGGCCGGCGCCCCCTGCTCCACCATCGCGTCGATCAACTGCTCGCTCATCGCCACCATCCGCGGCTGCATGGCCATGACGCGCTTGACCGTGAACGCCTTGCCGACCAGCCGCCGCCACTGCTGGTGCCCCTCGCCGACCGAGGTGGCCATGCCCGTCCTGCGCTTGGCGAACGATCCGCCGGAGGCGTCGGCGCTGACCCTGGCGGCGTCGGGAGCGTCCAGGTGCCGGGTGAACCGCGGGTCTGACAGCACCTGCTTGACGTCCTCGTAGCGAGTGAGCAGCGTCGCCTCATCGCCGCTGGCCAGCCGGACCCGGGCTACCGGGCAGCCCTCGCGCATGCTCGCCCATTCCTCAGGCGGCTCCAGAGCGGTGGGATTGCGGAACGGGTAATCGGGCGCGCCACTCACGGTGACCTCCTGATGGCCGATATGACCGCATTTAAAACAATTGCCTTATGGTCGTCAAGCAGCCGAGTTGATCTTGCGCAGGATGGTGGCGAGGTCCTCGGGGAAGAAGACCTCGTCAGTGGCCTCCAGTTCCTCGGGGCTCCACCAGCGGTGACCCAGCGTGGTGGCCTTCTCGATCTCCTCCATGTGCTCGTACGAGATGTCCGTGCCCTCGGCCACCCGGACCGCGAAGAACGTCTGGTCCTGGGTGACGGCGTACTCGGCGAAGAAGAACTCGATCGTGCTCGTGCCGTACGGACCGGTGAGCCGGTCGGCCCCGACCCGGATCCCGACCTCCTCATGCAGCTCGCGCAGAGCGGCCTCCTGGAGCGTCTCCCCGTCCTCGGCGGCGCCACCGATGGTGAACCAGAACGGCTCATCGGGCCGGGCGGGATCGAACCCGTGGAGCAGGAGCACCCTGCCTTGTTCGTCGATGGGCAGGGCACGGGCCGTGAACCGGCGCAGGGGGATTTTCGTCACGTCATTGGAGCCTATGCGGGCGTTCTCCGGCTTGCGGTGGGCCGGCGCTTCACTCGGAGTCGGCGGATGGCTGTTCGAGAGGGAAGAAGAGGGGGCTGAGCAGGTATTGCGCGCGGTCCGGCGTCGGCTGGTTGGCCAGCAGGGGCAGGAGTACGCGACGTAGCCCGTTGATCATCTCTTCCAGCTCGCCGCGGTTGAGCCAGATGGCGTGCTGCCGGTAGCCGACGAGATCCGCGACCGGGTCGGCGTTCTCGCGGTCGAGGTAGGCGTTGAACTCGGCGACCAGGACCGCCATCGAGGTGGCGAAGACGCGCCGGTGGTCGTCGGGCGACAGCGCCGCGAGCGCGTCGGCGTCGACGGTGACCCGGTCGAGGCGTAGGCGGTAGTGGCGTTCCACCGCGCCACGCACCCTCCTCTCGTCGGCCACCTCCAGGATTCCGCCGGACGCGAGCAGGTCGACGTGCCGATAGACCATGGCTTTCGAGACGTCGGGGATCCGGGCGCACAGCTGAGTGGTGGTGAGTGAGCGCCCGCCGCGCATCGCGTGCACGATCCGCAGTCGTACCGGATGTGCCAGTAGCTCCAAGGATTCCATCCGCACAACGATCTCATGCTGTGCTACCGTTCGCAAAACAGTAGAAAGGTTGGTGTCGTGATGATGGTGGAAATGGGCCCGGCGGCCGCCGCCACGGCGGTCGTCGAAATGGCGGAGAATGGGCACTTCGCGGACATCGAGCGGTTATTTGCCCCGCCGCTGCGAGCGGTGGTGTCCGCTGAGGCGCTGCGCGCCGAGTGGGAGGGCCTGATCTCCAGGATCGGGCCGATCTCGGCGTTGGGGACACCGGTGAGCGAGCCGGTCAAGGCGGGGCTGACCCGGGTGAGCGTGCCGGTGACGTGCGAGCGGGGCGGGTTGACGGTGGTCATGTCGGTCGACGAGACCGGCCTGCTGCAGGGTCTGCGGCTCGCGCCCCCGCTCACCGAGCAATGGACGCCGCCGCCGTACGCGCGTCGTAAGAGTTTCGACGAGCACGAGGTCACCGTGGGCTCCGACGCGCTGGCCGTACCCGGGACATTGAGCCTGCCGCGCGGGCGCGGCCCGTGGCCCGGCGTGGTGCTGCTCAGCGGCGGCGGACCGTTCGACCGGGACGAGACCAGCGGCCCCAACAAACCGCTCAAGGACCTGGCCTGGGGGCTGGCCAGTCGTGGCGTGGCGGTGCTGCGCTTCGACAAGGTGACCTACACCCACGCCGGTCAGTCCGACTTCACGATGACCGACGAGTACGTCCCGCACGCCGTCGCCGCCATCCACCTGCTGCAGCGCCACTCGAACGTGGATGCCGCCCGGGTGTACGTCGCCGGCCACAGCATGGGCGGCAAGGTAGCCCCGCGAGTCGCGGCCGCCGAGCCGTCCGTGGCCGGTCTGGTGCTGCTGGCCGGTGACGCCCAGCCGATGCACCAGGCCGCCGTGCGCGTCGTCAGTTACCTCGCCTCCTTGGACCCCGGCGCGCAGGCCGCCGCCGAGATGATCACGCGGCAGGCCGCGATGGTCGACAGCCCCGACCTGTCGCCCGACACGCCCGCCGCCGACCTGCCGTTCGGCTTTTCGGGGGCGTACTGGCTGGATCTGCGCGGCTATGACCCGGTGGCGACCGCGGCGGCGTTGAACAAGCCGATGCTCATCCTGCAGGGCGGCCGCGACTACCAGGTGACCGTCGCCGACGACCTCGCCCGCTGGCAAGCAGGCCTTGCCCACCGGGCGGACGTCACGATCCACGTCCACGACGCCGACAACCACCTGTTCTTCTCCGGCTCAGGCCCGTCCACTCCCGCGGAATACGAGTCGCCGCAGCACGTCGACGCGGCCGTCGTCGCCGACATCGCCGATTGGCTGGCACCTCGCGCTGACCACACCGACTCGACATTTGGACGAGGGGCACGGCAATGATCGAAGAAACCGCGGCGGATACTTCCTCCAAGACCGCTGAAGAACAGCTGAACTGGCTGCTGGGCGCGTCAGCCCGAGCTCCGCTGCCGGACAGTGAGATCCGTCAGCGCCTGGCGCCGGCCCTGCTGGACGCGAGCGGCGGGCCGGACGGACTCAACGCCGCGCTGGCCGGGGTGGGCAGGCTCGCGGTACCAGCCTCATGGTGTCCGACCCCACCACCGCACCCGACACGATGGACGTGGCGACCAAAGGCCAGTCCATCATCCGAGGCGCGTTCCACCTCCTGTCCCTGGCGCGGTGAACACCTCTCCCGCAGAGATCCCGTCATGCCCACCGCTCACCGCACGGATGCCGCTGCGCCGCATCGACCGCGTGTTCTTGGCCGCGGTGACGTGAACGAGCATGGTCATGGTGACGCCCCTGACGAGTCGGCCGGCCGATGACCAGTTATTGGCACTTCCCCTTGAGCCACGCGCTGAGCTGGGAGGTGTAGTCGGTCGCCACCCGCTTGGTCGACCGATCGAGCGCGGCCTGCCACGCGCTCTCGTTCAGCTTCCACGAGGGCGGCGGTTCCTCCCATTTGGTCACCTCCGGCCAGATGGGCCCGCCGGTCAGCACCCGCGCCAGGCCCGCGGCGGTGACGCGTCTCTTGAGCTCGGCCGCGATACCGGCATCATGGGAGTACAGGATGATCTCCTGCGACCCGTATCGCTCCTTGACCGGATCCAGGACTTCGGCCCACGCCCGCGACTTGATCGTGGCGTCGGCGCCGAGCAGGAACTGCCGCGTCTCGGGCTTGATCTCGACCAGCCCGATCATGCCGTCGGTCTTCATGGCGGCCAGCCACTCGCGGAAGGTGGAGACGGTCTCACCTTTGAAGATGCCCCGGTTGATCGTCCGCCCCTTGAGCGCGGTGTCGCCGGCGGCCCACCAGATGTCGGTGATGTTCTTCTTGGCGCCGCTCAGGCCCCAGGTGGAGGTGTTGTGCCACATGACGGCCTTCGTACCGTCTTTGGTGAGCTGCAGATCCGCCTCGACCCCTGCCGCACCCCAGCCCTTGTACTTCCGGATGGCGGTGGGGTTGTTGGGCTGGCGTACCTGATCCCGGTTCCAGGTGTCGGCGCCGTTGGCGCCGCTGGGGTAGCCGCCATGCCCGAATATCTGCGGACACGGCGGTAACGCGGCGCTCGCCTGGGCGGCGGGACTGCCCGCAGGAAGTACGGCGGCCAGCACACCCACAGCCAGACCGGCCACAACACGCGATAACGCCAAGACCCTCACCTTTCGCTCGCCCAATTACGCCAACCCTGGCATATCTGGATCACTGCGAGGCCTCGGATACGGCGCCCGGCGGCCTGGCGAGGCGGTGAGTCGGGCATCGAGCGTCGTCGGGGCCCGCCAGCACTGGTAGACCTCCACCACGTCACCAGGGCGCTTCAGCGCAGACCGTGCGGCTCACCCTCGCTCAGCACACATGTAGGGGCGGCGTTTATGGAGGGCGGAGGCCCGAGGCACAGGAGAAAACGCGTGCCCTTGTGGACAGCGCGCTCGCCGTGTGCCCCGGATATGCCCTGCGCGATCTCTGACGTACGGCGGGGCGCCCGCTACCGGTAGTTCACGAACTGCAGGGCGATGTCCAGATCCTTGCCCTTGAGCAGGGACATGACCTCCTGGAGATCGTCCTTCTTCTTCGAACTGACCCGAAGTTCCTCACCCTGGATCTGCGCCTTGACACCCTTGGGTCCCTCGTCGCGGATCAGCTTGGAAATCTTCTTGGCGTTCTCCTGGTCGATGCCCTCCTTGAGCGAGACCAGCATGCGATATTCCTTGCCGGACAGCTTGGGCTCGTCCGCGTCGATGATCTTCAGGGAGAGGCCTCGCTTGACCACCTTCTCCTTGAACACGTCGAGCGCGGCCCCGGCCCGCTCCTCGCTGTTGGCCTTGATCTCGATACTCTGCCCGGACCAGCTGATGCTGGCCCCGGTGCCCTTGAAGTCGAAGCGGTGTCCGATCTCCTTGACCGTCTGGTTCAGCGCGTTGTCGACCTCCTGGCGGTCGATCTTGCTGACGATGTCGAAAGATGAATCGGCCAAAACGCACATCCTCTCGCTGCGTAAGCATTAGGCGGTATCCGGTTCCAGATCTTGCGGACCTCGAAAACGCGCCCTCTGCGAACGCGGACCCCAGCGTACGAGCCTAGCCAGCATCGGCGCGTCGTGCAGGGCGCCGGGCCTTGATCCACGCGCCACACCGAAGGATCATCGGCGTCGCCTCCCGATTAGGGCGCTTTTCGATGGTGTTGGTGGGGATTGCGCGGGTGCCTGGGGCCGGCGCCGACTGTCACCTACTGACGCGCGAAGCTCATCCTCACCGTACGAGCCTCGGCAGCGCTGGTTGGCCAGCACGAACGCGACCACCTTCAAACAGGCGAACCGCATCGGGCCGGACCCTCCGCCTTCTCGAAACGCGTTTGCTCAGCTCAGAGACATCATTCCGGGTGATCGCCTGCTCGTCTTCAAGGTAGGCCAGAGCTAGCCCCGCTCTGCGACCTCCTCGGCGCCCTGGTGCTTGGCAAGCCGTCGCCGCAGGTCAAGGACGCGGGGCCGCTCAAAGGGACGGTTCGGTCGATGGTGGGGCGAATACCGTTTCGGTGGAGCAGGTAGGCGGGATCCGGCATGGGACAAACCGGTGTCACGTGTACCTCGGAAGTCCGCTATTCTTCTGATGTCGCCGCGAGAGCGGATGGCACGGCAGGTTGCCCGAGTGGCCAAAGGGAGCGGTCTGTAAAACCGTCGGCTCAGCCTACGCAAGTTCGAACCTTGCACCTGCCACACCAGCTTGAAGAGGCTCGTCACCAGCGGAAACGCGGTGACGGGCCTCTCGCTTTGTGTCCGGTCGTCTACGGCGATCACCGGTGTTCTATGGCCCTTCACGGCCAATACGCGGCTAAGTTTTCAGGCCAGCCACGCCTGGAGGTGTCCCATCGTCTTGCGCAGTAGTGGCTAGGTGGGCCCCAGAGGGAGGAGTGAGCGCGACAGGACGGTGTCACTCACAGTCGGACTGACTTCCCCGGTGGTCTCGCTGACGGGCACGAGTTGCGCACCGGATGCGGGCGTTGACTGATTCGATGGCGTTGGTCGAGCAGATCACCCGGCGGATCTCGGTGTCGAAGTTGAGGAAGGGCACGAACTCGGCCCAGGAGTCCTCCCACAACTTCACGATCGCCTGATACTTGCCGCCCCAGACTCCGGCGAACTCGTAGAACCGATCGAGCGCGGCCGCCTCGGTCGGGGCGGTATAAATCGGCTTGAGGGTCTTGGCGATGGCGTCCCAATGCTGGTGGGCGGCATACCGGAACGATGCGCGCAGCAGGTGAAGCCGTAAAGAATCAACACGGCGGTTCGGTCGGTGTTGTGGGCTCGCTGCCTGATTCGACGGAGGCGATCATGTCGATGGCGGTCCGGAATCGGGTACTTGCGGGTTCGATGGTGATGTCGGCTTCCTTGAGAAGCGGCACGACTTCTGCGATGGCGTTGCTGATGGTGCCGCGGCTGAGGTCGAATGCCTCGGCGAGGACTTCGCGGGTGCAGAGTGTGCGCAGGTAGAGCACGGTGGCCAGGATGCGCTCGGGATCGGTGAGCTTCTGCTTGAACACTCCTCGACGAGTTCCCGGGGTGCGGTCACCGCCGCGCTGGCGGTGGCGGCGACGCTCGACCGCGGCTGCGTGTGGCAGCGCCAGACGCTCGGTGAGCTGGTGGAGCTGCTGGCGGCTCATCCCGGTGAGCTTCGGATCGGACAATGCCTCGGGCAGCGGCGACCTGCCGACGGTGATCCCGTGCTCGAGATAGTTGTGCAGGTCGGTGGCGGTGGCGAAGGCCAGGCTGGTGGTGGCGAGCACGATGTGCTTCTGGTCCAGGAGTTTCCGGGTCTCCCTCACGGCCTGGCCGATGGTGACGGGGTTAGTCGCCAGGAGCTCGCAGAGCGCTTTCTGGGAGCAGACCTGCCGCAGATAGACCACGGTGATCAGGACTCTGTCGGCGTCGCTGAACAGCCGGCGCCCGTGGTCACCTTGTGCTTTGCGGCGCCGTCCGCCGCGCTGCTGGTAGAGGCGTTCTTCGGTCCGGGCGGCTTGAGCGGAGGCGAGTCGGGCGGCGAGTGCGTCGAGTTCAGTGCGGCTCATCCCGGTCAGTCTCGGATCGGCCAGCAGCGCCAGCGCATCAGCCCGGGCCTGTGTCCCGGCCTTGCCCACCAGAAGGATGCCGGGCTCACCGGTCGTCGCTCGGATAGTGTAGTTCCACTCGCCGTGGTGGGCGTGTCGCTCGATCGGCAGCGCCTCGACCTGCGCTTTGGTGACCGCCACGCCGGTCGGGTAGCTGCCGGTGTCCAGCTCCGCCTGGACCGTCAGCCCGGTCCGGGTGCGAGTCGCGGCGATCGTGTTCACGACGACCTCGTGGCTGGTCAGCGGCCGACCGCGCCAGTTCATCGTGATGTGGGAGAACAGCCGGTGCTCGATCTTGTTCCATTTGGAAGTGCCCGGCGGGAAATGGCAGACGGTGACGTCCAGGGCGGCCTCGGCGGCGAACGCGGCCATCTCCGTCTTCCAAGCACGGTACCGGTAGCCGTTGGAACCACCCGCGTCCGCGGTGATCAGCAGCCGGGTTGCGTCCGGGTAGTCGCTGCAGCCGCGGGCCTGCCACCAGCGGCGGATCGACGCGGCGGCGAACGCCGAAGTGTCGTGGTCGACACCGACATTCACCCAGCCGGCGTCTGCGGCCAGGTCGTAGATCCCGTACGGAATCGCATGTTGAATGTCCGGGCCAGTGAAAAAGAAGCTGTGGTCCTCCACCTCGACGGGCTCGTCCTTGGGCCGCCACTGCGTCCCCGCCATCGGCAGCCGGCCGAGATACTCCTTCTTCTTGGTATCCACACTGACCACCGGTTCCCCGGCCGCCAGGTGCTCTTTGACCTGCTCGTTGATATAGCGGAACTGGGCATCCCGGTCCGGATGCTGCTTGCCCTCCAATGTCTTGGCATTCCCCTGGAGACTGAACCCACTGGCCCGCAGCAGCCTGCCGACCGTCGGCGCCGAGACCTGATGCCCCTGCCGAGTCAGCTCCTCGGCCAGGTTCCGCAGTGACTTGGTGGTCCACCGCAGCGGCGACATCGGATCACCCCGCTCATCAGGCTCCACCAACGCCAATAACGCGCTCACCAGCTCGGGGTCCAGCTGACCAGCCTGTTTACGACCGCCTCCCGGCCGCCGCACCCGCCCATCGGGGAACGGGTCCTCACCGCCTTCCAGCTCGAACACGCCCTTGCGGACCGTGGACTCGCTGACCCCAGCGATCTCGGCGACAGCCCGCACCCCGCCATGGCCCAGCAGCCGCGCCTCGGCAGCCAGCAGCAACCGCCGCTGACGCTCGTTCAAATGAGGCAGCAACACCTCGAACCTCAAGCCCACCTGCTCGCGGACCTCGCTCGGAACGGCCATACCACCGCATCAAACCATCAATCCGGAAGCATCGTGTTATTTCTTTACGGCTTCGGTGCACCACGCACGTCTGTACGACGACTTGCGGCAACCCCTTCAGGCCGTCGCAGACCATCAACAACACATCACCAACAGCCGCGGTTCTTGATCTCAATCAGCACGTGCAGCCAGAACTTGACGTCCTCACCGCCGTCGCTGGCCCATAGCCCGAGGATGTCGCGCTCGCCGTCGACGGTGACCACTATCGCCACGTAGACCGGCCGGTTGGCCACCTGGCCGTTCCGCAGTTTCACGTGGATAGCGTCGATGAACAGGACCGGGTAGATCGGATCGAGCGGCCGGTTCTGCCACTCGGCCATCCCGTCCAGCACCTTGTCAGTGATGGTGGAGATGGTCTGCATGGACACCTCCACGCTGGTCGCAGGGCTGCAGGGTTAGCGTCGTGGACGTCGCCCCGCTGGCGGTGAGGCACAGGTTCTTGCCGGTGGCGCTGTGCAGCGTCTGAGGTGGCGGGGTCGTGGGCACAGTGTCGGGCGGGGTCGGTGACGTGCTTGTCGTCTCCGTCGGTGGTGCAGGTGCGCACCCGCACGGCCGCTCTGGGGCCGTGCGGGCGGCGGTCAGGCAGTAGGGGCCGGCCAGTCGGACGCTGCCGTCGGCGCCGTGCACCCATGCCTGCTTCCAGCTGCGGGTACAGGTGGCGGGCCAGTGCGTCGGTCTCGGGGAGGCCGCCGACGGCCTCCAGGCAGCGACTGCTTTCGTCGCCCTCTTCGCCCGTCTCGGCAGCGTCGATCCCCCTGGTGCGCTGGCTGGCACGGTGGCGGCAGCGACGGCGATGCCGGCCCCGGCCACGATGATCCGTGGACGCTCAGTCATGAGCTGTTGCCTTCGAGAGTGTTGTGTAGTTCAGCCTTCCGGCGTGTCGAGCAAAGCTTGAGCGTTCGACTGCATAGGCGTTCTACGATGTTGCATCTGAGGTTCGAGTGGCTATCGCCGATATCAAAGGCGATCGCAAAACTTCTCCCTCTCCTCCCCACGATCGGAGTTCACAGCGCGTGTTGCTTACTGGCTTCTCCGTCAAGGGGTTCCGCTCCCTGCTGCGGCTGGACAGCATTCCCGTTAGCAAGCCGACGATCCTGGCAGGCCCCAACGACGGTGGAAAGAGCGCGATCCTCGCGGCCCTGAGCTACCTGGTCGGCCGATGCCCCCTGGAAGATGACGACCGCACCTACTTGTCGTCGGCGGACTGCCTGTCGCGATGCGAGTCGACCGAGGTCGAAGGCGTGTTCACGCTCGACGAGTGGGAGCAGGAGAGATTCGGACTCGGAGCCACCATTCGACTGCGGCGCTCGGCGGGCGCAGACCTCGTGTCGCGCCTGGAATGCTGGCTGCCGGTTCCGCTTGACGAGCGCCTGCGCGATCTGTCCTCGTACAAGGTGCCTGAACTCAGAGCATTGGCTAAGGAGCTCGGCCTGCCCCCGTCCGGAACCAAGAAGGCGGAGATCGAGCAGGCCCTGCGCGAGTACGCGGCCCTCCATTCCGGCCCTGAAGGATGGGTGCAGGCTCCTCCAGACTTGGAATCCCGCATGCCCACCGTGCTGCCTTTCGATGGACGATCTTCTGAGCCCAACGAGGCGGTGCGCTCGGTACTGCAGAGCTGCTTTCAGACTCACCTGTCCGACGAAACTCTGCAGGGGCAGCTAAACGAGATCCAGACCCAGGTCAAAGAGAGCCTGCGGGCAGACGCCAAATCGTTGTGTGACCACATCCTGAGCCGGTGCCCCGACCTCAAGGAGGTCTTCGTCGAGCCTGAGGTCTCCTTCTCTCAGGGGCTGAAAGCCGCTCCGCTGCGCATTGCTCGCGCTTTCGGGGAGCATGTGGGTCTGGAGCGCTCGGGACAGGGCAGCGCCCGGCGGATCTCGCTGGCGATCTGGGAGTGGACAAGCGAGTTTCTCCAGGCCGAGCAGGACCTCGCCGCCGAGACCACGGATGCGACGGAAGGGCCTGTCCCCTCGCGACCTCAGATGATCATTGTTTATGACGAGCCCGACACGCACCTCGACTACGGCTATCAGCGCAAGATCATGCAGTTGATCAGAGAGCAGAGCGCACTCACTCACGTTGGCGTTATGGTGGCCACGCACTCCATGAACCTGATCGACGGCGTCGACATCGCCGATGTGGTCAACCTCAAGCTGGACGACGGGGGCCGAACTGTCATGGAACGGCTCGGCACCGACGAGCACGGCGCCATAGACCGGCATCTGCAGCACCTGGCAGCATCTCTGGGACTAAGGAACTCGGTATTGCTGCACGAGCGCGTCTTCCTCGCCGTCGAAGGCCCATCAGAGCAGCAGGCCATCCCGGTGTTGTTCCGTCTGTCAGAGGGGCTCGCACTACAAGCGGCTGGCATCGCCTTGTGGGCGTGCAACAACAACGAAGGCGCCCTGCACCTGGCCAGCTATCTGGTCGAGCATCAGCGATCGGTCATGCTAATGATCGACGCTGACAGCAGAAATCTGGCGATCTTCAAGCCGGACCGGCTCCGGGGGCGTTTCGGGCAGGCCCACGACAACATTGTCAAGCTTCTCGGCGAGCCACAGAAGCTGAACGAGTTTGAAGAACTCTTCGACGATGAGGTGTGGGCGGAGGCCGCCAACACTATCTGGCCCAGAACATCAGGGCAGTGGTATGCCGAAGACTTCAAAGCCCTCCGTGGGAACGGCAAGTTCAGCAGGGACGTTCAAGATCTACTTCAACGAGAAAGCGAGGCGGGTCCCGGCGGCAAGCCGGAGATGATGTACCGACTGGCCTCGTCGCTTACTCGCCCCGAGCAGGTACCCACCCAGCTCAGAGAGGTATTCGCAGAGCTCACGCGACAAGCGGAGTAGCGCGGGCATCAGGGTCCTGACGGCGAGCACGCCGATCTCGGCGCTCTCGCATGCGCTCCTTGCGCTGATCGGACGTGGGTTCCGCCCAGCGGTGCCAGCCGACAGGTGGCTTCCACCGCTGAGCATGATCGCGTTCATCCACGCCACACCAACGGCAGCCATTGGGCGAAGGCAAGGACTGATGATCGAGGTCTGGAACGTCGCGGGACATCGCACCTCCCCTTCTCAACCAGATTATTCCTGGTACTACTGACATTTCCCTGACCTGCTGCCCACATGCAGAGAAGGGACGTGGCGCTGCAGCCCGCTACCGCAAACGGGTGTCGTTCCATTGTGAGCCCGGCGGATGTGGCTGGCGATGACGGGAGAGCCGTCGGTCCAGCGGCCGTGGCGGCGATCGCTGACAGCGGGACCTCCTGCTATGAAGGCAGAGGCGGCGCCGCCCGCGCGCAAGCTCGTGGCCAGTGTAGGTGCCGAAGCGGCAAAGCCCAGCCAACGTGGCGGCGTTCTTGACGATGAGGTTGATGTTCTGAGATCGGCGCTGAACTGGCCGGTTTGTCGGTGGCGGGCTCTACGCTCGCCGCTATGAGCCCCTATGCGGAGACCGTCCGGGTGGAAGTAGATGTCGAGGGCTGTGGCACTGTCGGCCTGCTGGACGGGGACGGCGACGACGTGGGCGACGTGGAGCAGTCCGTCGCTCTCGTCACGGTACGGAAGGCCATGGCCGAACTGTTGGTCTACGGCTTCTCACGGCCAATACGCGGCCAAGCTCCAGAGCATGGTGGCGTTCAAGTCTGTCTCCGAACTACCCCTGGGGGTTGTGCACCTACGGACCTTGGCTAGGTTGACCCGCCTGCTGCGACCTGGCCCGCGACTACGAGCGCAATCCCGCCATCTCTAAGGCGATCACCCAGGGCCGTCAGCCTCGGCATGGTTGGCCTCCTCACCCGAAGAGGGCCCACCCAACGACAGCCTCGCTACATCTGCGACTGAATCTCACGCCGTGACAAACCGGGGCGATCTGGTCATGACCGCTCTGCCACCCGGCTGGCGGCGGCGCGGGTCGAGAATCAGCGGGAAGGACGGCCCCTTGAGCAGCTTGGGGATCCCCAGGTCGATATCACCGGCCTAAGCCGCCAGGATCTGCGGCCGCGAGCCGTTTCGTTCGTTGACTCGCAAGTTGGTGCGTTCGCAGCGGGCGGCGCCGTTCACGTTGCTCGCCTAGGCGTCGATGAGCTCCTGCAGCACGATCCGGAGCGACTCGCGGAATCAGATCAACGGCGTCGCTGGTGCGCAGTACCTCCTACAGTTCGGATACGGCATACTCCAACACGGCCATCGGCGGGAACCCCTTCAGTGAGGACTTGGCGATACACACCGAAGATCTCGCCGATAGCTCCTACATCTCGGCAGCCACGCCGGCGCCCCAAAGCCCACCGCTCCGCGGGACACTCACTCTGCTACGACAGTGGCAAGAGCCGTGGGAATTACTCCAACGATTGTAGCTGTCGGCACTGAACCACGCAGAGCTCTATTCAGCCACCGGCTTCAAAACGTAGTCTTCAACTGCGTACAAGTAATGAGGAAGGCCGGTGAGCATTCGTCTCAAAGTTGCCAGATCCTCAGACGTCGCGAAGATAATCTGGCAATCCTTAGCGTCCGTAGACGCCCGTTCGAGCAGAGCCCTGAACGAGACTTGTTTTGCGCTCTGCTGTCTTGGTTCATCCAAAACTAGGAGACCAACATGGTTGCTCTCCATTTTCTTGGAAACCTCTAACAAGCCCAAGAGGTATGCCCAAATCACCCTAATTGAGTCTGAGGCTGAGATGTCGGCCTGCAAGTCAAAATCGTCACGCCTAGGAAGATAGTCTATGTCAGAGATGCGCAGTCGCTCATCAGAGAATGACCCAAAATCATAAGCATGAAGTTGCTGAACGAAGGAACTCTCCAATCGGTTCAATTTTTCGCGATCGGCGGCAGACAGCCTGTCTGTAGGCAGGTCTTGGAGGGCGGCACGGATCAGCCTGCCATTAGCGGCGACTCGGTCTAGAGTTCCAATCAATTCCAGGAATCTTTCGTTCAATGAACGTAGCCGATCGATGCGCGCACGAAGCTGAACCTGGCGGGTTATCAGTTCGATAGATGGAGTGCCGCTAGGTGTGTTAAGGGTTGCGCGTAGAGCCCTGACAAGGGAGTTGAGTTCTGAAGCCCTGGAACGCATGGCTGCCCACCGCTCCTCCTTGGCGGTCAGTGTCCTCTCGGTGTCCCGCGCCATCACTTCGAAAAGTTCGATTTGCTGCTTTATATAGGAAACAGTGTCTTCTGGGCTCAGAGTGCGGATCGGCGATGGGGCGCCGATAAGTGAGGCTGGAAGTTCTTGGTGACAGACAGGACAGTCGCCATGGAGTCGATCTATATCAGTTGAACCGAGACGTTGTAGGGTGACGATATCTTGATGCTGTCGAAGGTCTTCCCTCAATGCGTCTAAGCGCTTTTGCAGCGCGTGGTACTCGTTGCGATCGCGCAGAATATCATCCCTAAGATACTCGCCTGCTTCGCGCACGCCGTCAATCTCACGAAGGGCAGTCGTAAGGCGTTCTTCGGTCCCGAATTCTATATCGGCTACACGGGGTACTACTGCATCCTCCAACTCTCGATGCTCGGCCTCGAGTTGCAACAACAAGTCGCTCATAGAAATCCACTCTGTTTCTCGCCCTTCGGCCAGGAACGGAGCATCATTTGGGGGCCAAGCAATCGTGAGTGTTTCGGGCAAACGCGCAGTTATGAGTCCGCTGCCTCGGATGATTTCCTTGAACGACCGAACAGCCGAGCGCCACTCGTCCTGAAGTTCTTTTTCCTGCGCGCGTAAGCGCAGACGCTCGGCCTCGATCTTGCCAACCTCTAGATCCAAAAGAAACTCAATGGAACGTCGCCGTACATCGGTTATGCCTGAGAAGTAGGGCATCTGGGCTTGGATGCCGCCCCACCCGCGTCTTTGCTCTACGAATAAAAGTGGAAATACTTGCTCCATGTACAGCCGGGACATACGGCCATCAGCTCCCGGCAACGCCGGCAAATCCCATCCGATAAATTGCGCAAGCCAGTGATGGAAGCCCCTCGGGTTCGCTGCAGCTCCTGCGCGACCCACGTACAGGTCATATCCATTGTAGTTTCCGGGGGAAGATATAGCTGGACCTTCAACAACTCTCATCAAACTCGAGTTGTATTCATCGTGCTTGATCCAGCGTGTTATAGTCGCGATCCTCCGATTCTGGCCCTCAATCTCGACGCTTACCCATGATGACAACACAGGTGTCTCTTGTTTTGTAGTGGCGTCGTAAATAAGCCTATCGCGCATGGCGGATGTCACCGCGTTTGTTGGTCGCGCAGTGATCATGCGTTCAAGGCCGAGTGCAAACAATAAGCTTTGTACAGCCGTGGACTTGCCACGCGAATTATCTGCCCACAGGACCATGAGCCCATCATGCAGAGCAATATCTGCGCCGAATCTACCACGACCTGTTTCAGCGCGCAGCTGGAGATGACGAAAGCGGAGTCTGCTCATATCGCGCGCCATTCGTATATTCGGTCAGAGTCTTTTCTAGTGAGCTTCCCAGGGATCAGGGATAGCATCTCACGCTCTTTCGCGAAAGCATCTGTAGAGGTGATCGACTGCACTAGCCTCTTGCCATTTGGGGTCAGCTTGAAGGTACGCGCAGCTTTCTGTTCAAGGAATCCGTGGCCTACTGCTAAATCGAGGGCGCGATCTAACGCAGGTTCGAAACGAACTACCGGCCGATCTGGGAGATCACGGCCACTCAACAGGGCAATCATGAGCGCGATGTGATTCCGATCTCGAATCGCCCAACTTAGAAGCTGTAGAACCTTCCAGCTCGCGCCGGATCCGTGACATTTAGCAACTAAAAGGAGGACCAGTGGCACACGGCGTTCTGGTCGCAGCGCAGGAGGGACAGGGTCAGGCTGCCTCGTGAAGTGATAAGGAATGTTCAGAAGGTCCTCTATGTCTGAGGGCTGGGAGGCGTTCACGATGCCGCCCGGAAGTCAAGGGGGCAACGCATCAGCCAGTCCCCTACCTGTCCCATCGCAACCCTTTGAGCGTCAGGCTCACGTAGGCCGGCTACATTTGCCTCCAGTTCTGCCTGATATGTCTTCACAAGCACTAGGATTCGCGACTTAGGGTCGTCTGGACTCAGCTCGCTCTCAAGCTCCAAATATTCCTCACGCAGCTGGCGTCGACGCTCTATCGCTTCCCAGGTGTCTGGCCATTCGCGTAAGGCGGCCATGACTTCCTCTTTCTGTAGGAAAGCATGGATGAAGCGGTCGCGCAGGGCGTCTAGGTTGGCATTAGGGTTGCGACTCCTGATGGACGCCAACTTGCCCTCGATTACGGTGACCAGTTGGGGTTTCTCCACCTGAAACGGCACGACTTCGGCGATATCAATTGAAGGTGGTGGGATCGAAGCCTTGGCCGCCCCGTCCTTCAGCGCAGCCCGCAGTTCGGCCGGGTAGTCTTGGAGAGTTTTGATATGAATGGCGAAATTATCGCTGATAAAGCTGAGGCCATAGCCGCGCACTGCTGCTGCTCGATCATGGGCGTATGAGATGAGATCGGCAGCATGATACTCGGGAACCATGAGAAAATAGTGTTGAATGATCAACCCATTGAGAACTCCTTCGAGTCGAGTGGCGTACTTCTTTAGTTTCACGGTGTCATCATACAACTTACCTTTCTGCTTGTCTGTTCGATGGCGAAGAGTCAAGGAATCTCGATCTGCATAACACTGGTACGCAATGCCGTCCGTAGAGTATCCTTCGATTCCGCAGTCGCCTCCCATTTCCGCCGGAATGTAGGCAAGCTTCTCCGGTGGATAGCGACGGCGAAGGATATTCCAGCATGTTTGCTCAAATGCGCTGCCAGGGTCCATTGCGGGCTGACGATCGAGATCCATGCGGTCCTTTTCCTCGGTATGATTAAGGGCTCGATTGTATATACGTGTGTAGATGGTATTCGTTACGGCCCGCAATCGGTAGTTGCTTGGTGGCCTCATGGGCTACCGGTCGGCCTTAGAGCTGTGGCGAAAGTCAGTTCGAATTTTCTGATTGCGCGCGTGGGTATGTCCGCATAGCCCGCCCGCTCCTTAAGTTGGGGCTCCTGCGACCTCGTAACGCTCCACTTGCCGTCTGAAGGATCGTTACGCGGAGTGTTCCATCAGGTACAGGAACATGCCGCAGAAGCAGCCAATCACGTTCGCCAGGCTCTCCTGCGAGTCCTCGAGCGTGTGGATCTTCAACGTGGTCCGTCGGTGGGCCCTACGGGATATCCGGACGGAGACCCTTGCGGTGGAGCCGTGCTGCGGCATTTGCGACTCCTACGGAAGGCTGCCAGATGTTGACGCACCCGGAACTGGATGCGGTTGGCGGTGCGCTTACCGGCGCTTGTTACAGAAGTGCATCAATGAGTGCGTGACTCTCCTCGCCAGATCGAATGCCAGGTCGGGGTCCCCCCATACGCCAGCTTGCGCTGGTATGACGGTGGGTGACGAGCAAAATAGAAGGCGACTGACGGAAGTTGGGCGTACGGTTACATGTCGTGACTCAGGGAAACCTCGACTTCCTCGCGCCCCTCTTCGAAATCGGCGAGTCGCTGACGGACAAGGGCAGTGAGCGGGTGGGCTTTGGCCTAGGGGAGATCGGTGCTAGCAGCTCGCTGGCGCAAGATGACGTTGGCATGGATGGGTACAACACCTCCAGCATCGTCATGCATGCAATCGGAGCCGCTCTCGATCATGCCCTGACGTTGCAACTGCTCGTTACCCGTGCTCGTGTAGTAACGAATGCTGCGCCCTGGACGCTCCTACGAGGAGTTATAGAACCAAGCTCCGTCGCTGTGTGGATTCTCGACGACTCCAATCGGAAGCACCGACAGGAACGAGCACTGCGCGTCTGGCATCATGATCTCGCTGAGCGTGGAAAATGGGAGGACGACCTTGGCTTTGTCCCCCAGTCGCCTGCCCTGAACGGACGCGCTCGGGCCGCGCAGCTCATCACGATAGCCAACAACCTTGGCCTTCGACCTCAGGCGCTGAACACGAAGTTCACGTACTCGGACGCTGTGGCATATGCGGCGGAAGCCGTCAGCATGCCGCGAGGAACCGGGAGGGCCAGATGGCGCGAAACTTCGGCGTTCGCACATGGTCGCACATGGCCCCTCCTGCGGCTGAGTGAGCCCGAGAGCGCTGAGCGTATCCGTGGCGGCTACATATTGACCCTCACATTGAGCGAGAACGATCTCAAGCCAGCCGCCGAGTTCGCCACCGCCCTGCTTGAGAGAGCACTGATGGATTACGCGGCTGCTGCAGGCGGAGAGTGAGCAGTTACTGCGGAGTGCGTAAGTGGAGCACCGCTAGCTCTGGCGCCACTGTGGTCACCAGAGGGAGGCCCTGACAGCTACGGGACTAAGCGCGGCGGCCCTGCTCCGGGGTCAGCTATGGCCTGGCACGGCTGATTTCAGGACTTGGTCGCGTTCCAGATGCGCTGCATTGCCTCGGCCTGCTGGCCGTGAACGCACTTGGCGTAGACACGTAGCAGGACGTTGACGCTGTGGCCTGCCCATTCGGCAACCTGGGGTGCGGGGACGCCTGCGTTGAGCCACGTGGATACGCATGCGTGGCGTAGGTCGTAGGGGACGACCATCAGGGGCGACCTGGCCTCCGCCGGAGTGAACGCGTCTGCGCGGGCCTCGTGGAAGACCTTCAGGTAGGCGCGATCTGTCATGAGGCCGCCCCGAGGGCCGATGAAGATGCGGTTGTCGGGGCCGCAGCCGAACTCTTGGATGTGCTCGCGGAGCATCTCGCCGAGTTCTGGGTGTATAGGTACGGCGCGGGTCTCGCCCTCCGCCCGATGCTTGAGTGCGCGGCGCTCACGTACCTTGCCGCTGTTGGTCCAGCGGCTGCCGGCGCGAGGTTCGGCGTGCGTCAGCCGCAACTCGCCCCAGCCGGTGACTGGCAGACTGACGAGATGCTCCTGTCGCAGGTCAACGACCTCTTCCGGCCGGAGGGCGGCGAAGTACATACAGCCGAAGAACGCTTTCATCCGCTGGCCTCGCGCGCCCTGCCGCTGGACGGCGGCGAGGAAGCGTCGTGCCTGCTCGACGTTGATCACCACTCTTGGGTCAACGCTGGTGAGCGTACGTGGCTTCGTCCACTTCACCGCCTTGAGAGGGTTGGAGGACAGGGCGCCGATCTCCACGGCGTACTCCATGGCGTTGTTGAGGCTCATGCGCTTGCGGTTCGCCGTGTTCGCGGCGGCGGTCCTGCCGTCCTTGGTTCGGCTGATCCGGTCGAGCATGCCGCGGGTGAGGAGGGCGCCCTTGCCTGGTTCTTCGAATGCAGTCATGGGCACTGTGTTCGTTTCCAGCCATCGCAGTGCCGTTGCGAGCTCGGCCGGCGGTTCGGCCGCGTTCCGTACGCGTTCGCTGTATGCCCAGCGGAGAGCGGCGCGTTGAGTGTCGGTGTCTGGTCCGCCGTTGTCCTTGGTCAGTAGGGCTTCTGTGGCGTCGGTGAGGGCTTCGGCGATGCCCCGGCGGTGGTTGGGCGAGGCGTATCGCCACTTGGCCTCGACGTAGGACAGCGTGAAGGTGAACCACGTGAGGACGGTTTCCTCGCGCTGCCAGGAGATGGGGCGCCCTGTTGCGACGCTGAACGCCTCACCTTGCCGGGCAGCGGTCATGAGCTGGGCGCGGAAGCTCTCGGCGTGGGCCAGGGTGCGGAAAGGCTCCTTCCACTCGCGGCCTTCCACAATCCACCGGACGGTGTGGGTGGTAACCCTGCTGCCCTTGTACGTTTTGATGGCCCAGAAGCGGACGCTGTAAGTGATCTTTCCCATCAGACGGCGTCCTCTCGTGCGTCGAGCCAGCGGTCGAGTTCGGAGCGGCGGATGCGAAGTTCGCGGTTGGCGAGGGTGATACAGCGAGGTCCCTGTTTCTTGGCGCGCCAGTCGTAGAAGGTGGAACGGGCGATCTTGAGTTCGGCGCAGACCTCGGCGACGGTGAGCTTTTCGTCGGTGCGGGTTGTTGTCTTCAAAGGGCGGTCCTTCTCAAGCGGCGTGCTGGTGGAGGCTGGGATGGACGGCGTAGGCCGGGGACGGGCGACGGCCGGGGCCGGTGCGTGACGGCTCAGGTTCGCGGCGGATCCAGCCGAGCTGTTCCAGGAGGTCGAGCGGCGTTTCTAGCTCTGCGACCTTGCGGAAGCGGTTGCGCGGCAGGGCCGTGAAGGCTTCACGGACGGTGAAGCGGATGGTGCCGGTGCGCTGCAGCCAGGCATGGACGACGCGGGCGGCTTCGAGATCTGGGTCAGCGCCCATGGCGTCGAAGGTGGCGAGCGCGTGGGCGATGAAGTATTGGCCGATGGTGATGGCGGCGTTGACGGTGTCGGCGGTGATCGGGTGGCGCCAGCCGTCTTCGACGCGGTCGGCGAGGTGGATGAGTCCGGCGATGCGCATGACCGCGCCGTCGAACTTGCCTGCCCAGTCGGTGATGTGGCCGAGGTCGCCGGAGTCCGGGCGCAGGCGGCGTTCGGTAGTACGGCGGTGTTCGGTGAAGATGGTGGCGGCTTCGGGCGCGAGGACGAGGCGGGCGGGGTCGTCCCAGTCGTGCATGTCGATGGTGAGGCGTTGCAGGTTGGCGTCGTAGCGGGCGGCGATGTGGTCCGGGACGGTGGGTGAGTCGACGTTGCGGTAGCCGACGTTGCTTTTCGGCAGGCTGTAGAGGATGCGGCCGAGCAGGCCCTTTCCGCGGAAGCCGGGCATGGTGGCGATGTCGGAGACGATCTCGGGCTGTACGGCAAGGCCCATGGTCAGGACGGCTTGGTCGACGCGTTCGCTGCGGCCTCGCCGGTCGACGATGAGCGGGTCTCCGGCGTGGCCTTTGAGGAACAGGTCCAGGTTGGGTGCGCCTGAGTAGCGGCCGGCGAGCGTGGCGAAGATGCCGCCTTCGGCGGATAGGACGGCCAGGCGGCCGCCTTGCTCGACGAGGATGGTGGAGGCGGTTTCGGGTGTGACGTCGTCGGCGATGAGTCGGGGCTTGACCGGAACCTTGATGCCTTCGACGGCCAGGGCCGCACTCTGAGCTTCAGCGATGGCCTCCGTGGCTGCCTCGCCGCGTGCAGAGCTGGCCGCGCGGGCGGCCTTCTCGGCGAGGTCCTCGGCTAGGCGGCGGGCGACTTCGGCCTCGGTGATCTGCGGGCCGACCTTGCTGAGCAGGACGCTTTCGGCGTGGAGTAGTGGGGTGGTCATGGCACGGAAGACGGCGGACTTGCGTGAGCCGGGCTGCATGGCGACCAGGACGAACAGGTTCACCGGCTCAACCCAGGAGCCACGGACGTTGACCACCGCGCGCCCGCCGGCGGCGGTGGACAGCGCGGCCAGGGCGACACAGCCCGCCAGGTCGGGGGGCGTCTGCGTCTCCTCCGCCACGGCGCTGATGTGGTCGGCGACCCAGGCCGGGAGTGCGTGGACCGGGAAGGACGGGAGTTCTCCGCGCTGGCCGAGAGGCGCGGGCGCCTCCCATGGTGCGGGTGTGTTGTGCAGGTCGGTGAGCTGCTGGGCAGCGCCGAGGCTGCTCAGGATGTTCTCGGCGGTGGGGCGTCCGTTGGCGGTCAAGCGGCTGCCCTCCTTGGACGGCGTAGGCCGCTGTCGAGCCCGGAGCGGACGGTGTTGAACGCCTCGCGGAAGTCGAGCCCGATGGCTTCGGCGGCATTGTGGAGACATGCCTCGGCGAGATTGCGCGGGAGCAGGCTGGCGGCGACGAGCTGCCCCAGAGCGAACGCGGCGAGGTTGAGGGTGTCGTTGCGGGTGCCGGGGACGGCGTCCAGGACTCGTTCGACTTCGCCGCGCAGTGCCGCCAGGGCGTATCCGGCTGCCCGGTGTCCGCCGCTGGCGGCCAATACAGCCCCCGCAGACGTGGTGGACGTAGACGGCGGGGGAGAGCTGAGGCGCTCGGTGAGCCAGGTCGGGAGCACAGGCGGAGTTTGGTCGTGCAGGACGTCGTAGGAGCCGCTGCCGTCCGGCAGGGCGACGTGGCTGCCGGGGGCGACGACGTAGCCGCCATGCGCCCGAGTGTCGATCTTCCAGCCGAGCTTGCCCGCGCTGTTGCGCAGGTCGGCATCGGCCGGTGCGGTGAAGTAGAGGTGGGTGCCGCCGCGTCGGGTGGCGACCATGAAGGTCTCCAGCGGGAGCGGCTGGCCGGCTTGTTCGCAGATCGAGGCCAGGACGTCCGCGCCGTCGTTGATGCCGGGCTTCGCCCAGTCGGCGGGCGGGCGCTCGTCGGGCTTGGGCACGTCGAGGTCGAGGACGACGAGGTTGGACGGACCGCAGGCGATGCCGATGTTGAACGGGCCGCGGGCCCACATGTGGCGGATGAGTGCGGTGTCGGTGGTGGCGTGCTGTTCCCACGCGGTGAAGCCGGGCAGCGGGCGCTTGTCGTTCGGAGTGAGCGGGAAGACGTGCCAGCCGCGGGCGACGGCGGCCAGGGCGTAGCGGGTGAGGTCGTGCATGTGGCTCTCCTGAGAGGTGATGCCGTGGGTGCTGGGCGGCATCAGTGGTTGCCGTCGCGGTGGAGGCGGCGAGCGTAGACGTAGAGCTGCCAGCCGAGGCGTGGCCGCTTGCCGGTGCCATCGCAGGCGCGGCAGGTGCGGTTCTTGCCGCCGGGGCGGCATCGGGTGCAGCGGCCCCAGGGCCACGCCAGGCAGACGATGATGTAACTCAAAGTGATGAAAGGTAGGCAGGCTGCTAGAAGGGCGATGACAGTAGTCATGAGGGCCTCCAGGGCCGTTTCCAGGGTTTCCGCAGGTCGATGTCTAGGCGCTAGAGGCCAGGTAGAACACCATTTCGGGCTCTAGGGGAGCCTCTAGACCTAGAGGGGCATGCCTCTAGGTCTAGAGGCGCTCGACGGGGCTACGAAGCCTTGCCTCTGTCACGCTGGGTGACTGCAGTGACGATGTCGTCACGGGTGATGCCGATGCGGTTGGCGCCCTTGCCGCCGCCCTCCGGCGTGCCCCACACCTGCAAGGTGCGGATGCCGTACGGCTTGAGCACGGTGGTGAGCTGGGCTGTCTTCGCGCCGCCCTCCAGTGCCGCCCACGGGCCGTAGATGTCGGGCCGCAGCTCGGCCAGGCGATCTACGATGGCCTCGTTCCACACCTTGGCCTCGGACGGTGGGACCACGGCCAGGATGTCGGCCAGCAGGTCGTAGCTCGGCACGGTCAGCTCGGCCGTCTCGCCGAGGGCGTACCCGGACAGCGTTCCTGCCGCCTTGCGCAGCGCGTAGGCGCGGTCGGCGATGAGCTGGGTTTCTGGAGTGTTGAGGTAGGCGGCCTTGACCACCTTGGGCATCGGGGTCGCGCCGACCAGGTAGCCGGTGCCCGCGTCCTTCTCCGGGACGAACACCGTGGCGCGGATGCCGTTCTTGTACGCCGAGGTGCCGAGGATCATGTCGTTTTCGAGCTGGCCGGCCACCCGCAGGCAGAACCGGATGGACACGTTCGCGGAGATGCCGGTGGGCAGGCTGTCTCTGTCCGGGCGCTGGGTGGCCAGGATCAGGACCACGCCCAGGGCGCGGCCGAGCTTGATGATGAACTCGGCGTCATCGCCTGCCTTGTCGCCGTACTCAGCGTGGGCGAACAGGTTTTGGCACTCGTCGATGATGCACACCAGCGGGTGCAGGCCCAGTGAGCGCTTGTCGGCGATGGCACGGGTGACGCGCTTGTCCGGGCACAGGTCCGCGGGCAGGGCCTTGAGCGCGGCCGAGCGGCGCATGACCTCCTTGCGCAGCAGGGCCAGGGAGCCGGCGGCGTAGGCGATGGCCTCGTCCTCGATGCCGGAGACGTAGCGGTGGCAGACCTTGTCGTATGGGTCCAGGTCGCCGGTGCCCTTGAGCTCGTGGAACCACGCCTCAACCGTGGGGTCGAGCACGATACCGGCGGCCAGCTCGCGGATGGATGAGGTCTTGCCCTGGCCGGGTTGGGAGCCGATCAGCACGTTGTGCTGGATAAGCGGCACCGTGACCAGGCGGCCGCGCGGGTCGTTGCCGAACGGGATGCCCTTGAACACGTCGTGCGAGCTGGCCTGCTTGAGCGGGGATCGCACGATGGTCTTGGACAGGTCCTTGTCCCCGACCCAGAGGATCAGCCGTCCCTCGTGGATGGAGCTGTCGCCCTCGGGCCAGATGCAGCCCAGCGGGCGGCGTAGCGCGCTGGCCATGCGGTCGCGCTTGTCCATCACGTCCGCGACGGTGACGCCGTACGGCAGATCGATGTCCGCTCGCCAGCCAGGGCCGTCGCGGGTGATCGGGGCGACGAAGCGGATGGCGTCCTTCGGGTTCTTCGACAGTGCCTGCGTGATGCCGGCGATGCCGAGCACGCTCAGCGCGCGGACGACGATGTCGCTGGTCAGCTTCTCCACCTCGGACGCCATGACGGCGCGGTTGATCAGCGGCCGGTCGGCGGGCTTGCCGACGAGGCCCAGCACGGCCAGTGCCACTGCGAGCGCTCCCCACTGGGCAGCAGACGGCTGATCGGTCACGACGATGGCCAGGATGAGCAGCGTGACCAGGATCGTTCCCGTGATCCAGAAACGCAGCCGTACGCGAGAGTCTCGTTGCCTGCTCAGTTTCAGGTACCCCTCGTAGTCGGATCTCTGTACGGCGGCCAGGCGTACTGGCTCGCCCTCAAGGTCGAAGGTCCACCGCACGATGCCGCTCACGAGGCGGACCAGGCCGCGCGGAGCCCGGACGGTGAGCCGTCCGGCATACAGCGGGGCGCGCAGGACCTGGTAGCCGGCCACATGCACGTAGTGGAGGCTCGCCCACCTGACGGTCTCGATGGCCTCGGCGCGGGAGCGCAGCCACAGCGGGATGAGCGGCTGTCGGCTGGTCGCCTTCCGCTCCAGGCTCGCCCGCCAGTCCGTACGGGCGGGACCGGGCCGGTCCACCTGGAGCACCTCGCCCTCCAAGACCGGTCCGTCCGCGTCGTCCGTCGTGGGTTTCGGTTCGGACGGGGACCGGTCGGCGTTGCGGCCGGACCGGGCGGCGTTGAGATCGACGATCTCCGCGCCCTTGTCGTCCGGCGCGGGATCGTGCGGGTGGACGGACCGGTCGGGCGTGCCGTCGTTCTCCGGGTCGTGGTTGGGGTCGTCCGGTCGCTGCGTCATGATGAATGCACCTCTGCTGCCTGGTGGTTGGCGGAGTTCTGGGGCGCGGTCGTTGTCTTGGCGGATGAGGCCGCGTCCCAGCTAGCGGTCAGGGTCGATGCGCGGTCGGACCGCGTTTCGTCCGGGCGGTCGGTGGTCGTGGGGTCGGCGGTCGGCGTGTGCGGTCCGTCCGCTTCGGTGATGTCGAGTTCGGTTCGCCAGCAGTGGGCGAGGAGCGCGTTGCGTCCGTCGGCGGGCAGGGTCAGCGCCAGCAGTTCGGCCAGCAGCATGGCGGTGATGGCCTGGTTGCGGTCGAACAGCCGTCCTGGGTAGCCGGTGACCGTCCATCCGCCGGTGAGGAGTTCGGCTACGTTCGGGCAGCCGTCCGAGGTCATGCGCGTGTCGGTGATGCTCAGGCTCATCAGGCGGCCTCGCCTTCCGGTACGGCCGTGGAGCCTTCCGCCTTGAGCCGGGCCAGGAGTGCGCCCGCGCGGTCGGTCGAGATGCTCTGGCCGCGGCTTCGGATGGCGTCGCGTAGGCGGTCACGGGTCAGGGGGTCGCCCTGTGCGATCAGGTCGGCAGCTACGTGTCGTCCCAGGGGCAAGAGGTCTCCTACGTTCGGCGGCGGTGTGGGTTGCGCTCGCTTGGGCTTGCGCGCGGGGCGCTTCGGCGGGGCCGGCGGCAGGGCAGCGCGGTGGGTTTCCGCCGCCGCCACGGCGAGTGGCGTCTCCGTGTGCTTGGGCGTGAGTTCGCCGAGGCGGTACAGGGCCCGCTCACGCCGGGTGGCCTTCCACCGCCACAGTCGGCCGTACTGGTCCTGGAGTTCGGTCTTGGCGAGGATGCGTTCGCGCTCCTGCCCGAGGGCTTCGGGATAGCTGCGGACCTCCCAGAGCACCATGCGGCGCCACAGGGAAACTGTTGCCAGCGGGGCGAGTAGCCAGCGTGAGCGGCGGATGCCGTCCATGCGGTCTGGCCTGGTCAGATCCGCGTGCTTACGTACGACGTGGGCGCCGACCTCGATGGCGAAGACCCACAGGAGCGGCAGCAGGGCGTGCGCGACGACCGCGAACCAGTCCGTCCGCCCAGAGACGTTGAGGTACGCGGCCACGTTAAGGTAGACCGTCGCGGCGGTCAGCGCCCAGGGGATGAACCGCAGCCAGCTCAGACGCATGCCGAGGCGGGCCAGGACGATGTCGAGCGCGGAGAACACCGCGATGCCCAGGTCTATGCCGAGCGGTACCGTCCAGGCGAACCACCCGAACGAGGGCTCAGCCGCGGTGGCGACGCGATCGAAGCTGTTGCCGAACCCCAGCAGTCCGAGAGCGCCCGTGGCGGCTGCGGTGGCGGATATCGCGGTGCGCTCGCCCTCGGCCAGCGGGCGCGGTGTGGTCTCGTAGATGGTCATCGTGTGTCTTTCCTTTCGGCGGTACGCGGGCGGCGTTCGCGTGTGGGGCGCCCGCTGCGACTCATGCCGCGCTTGCGGTCGGCCTCCAACCAGCCGTCACACCCGGCTTCGGGCTGGTAGTAGGTCGGGAGCTTCGCGCCGTGCACGGTGATCCCGGGGCGTCCGGACGTTTCGAGGGTGCGGCGGCTCATGCTGCTGCCTCCTCGGCACAGTCGAGGCACACGCCGAGGTGGCGCGGCAGGACGTAGCCGACGTCGGTCAGGCACTCGGAACACGTGCGGCGGGAGACACTCGCCTTCGAGAGCGTTGCGCGGGGGCTCGGAGCGCGCTTCGGCAGAGCGAACCGCACGTCGTACAGGTAGGCGGTGCGAACCCGGGGCGGGCCGGGAAGGCGCGAGCACCACAGGACCTGGGCCTGCGGTCCCTGACCGCCCGGCCGGAGCCCCTCGGCGGCGAGCTGGCGCAGCGTGCGTAGGTGCGGCGGGATCTTCTTCCTCGGGTAGGTGGGGATGCCGTACCGGTGGCCGGACGGGTCCCAGAAGCGGGTACGGGTGCGGCGTGCCATTCAGGCCACCTCCATGTCTTCCAGTGCGGTGGTGTGGGTCGTCAGCTCGGCGGGCGTACGGCCGGCCCAGATACCCGAGGTCGGGCGGGCCTGCCTCGTGTACAGCTCGCAGAGCAGCAGGGCCGGGCAGGTGGCGCAGACCTCGCGCGCCACGGCCTCGCGGGCGGCGCGCTCCTCGGTGCTCTCGATCGTGAGTCGCGGACCGGTGTGCAGCTCCGGGTCGTAGGTGCACTCCGGGAGCGGCGTCTCGGCGTTGCTTTGCCAGACGGTTTCGAGGTCGGCGAGCGACATGCGTGCCGGGTGGAGCGGGCGGTTCGGGTTGTGAGCCACTGTCGGGTCTCTTTCCTGGGTGATCAGTTGCTGGCGGTGTGGATGAACCGGGCGAGCGACTCGGAAGCGCTCATGACCAGGTGCGCTGCCGCCTTGGCCACGGTCGCCGCGCCCTCCGGGTCCTTCAGGGCGTAGAGGGCGAGGCAGATCGTGATGACGGTCGGGAGCACCTTGCGTGGACGGACGAGCATGTTGAGACCTCTCGGTTCTGACCTGCGAGCAGGTACTAAGAGATATAGAACATGTATAGCTACGTAGAGTCAAGTCGTAGGGACTGTTCGTGTCGGAGTCCCGCGGTGCTCGGCTCGCCCGCTCTTGCTGATCTAAGCCTTCCGCGCCGGGCCCTCCGGCAACACCGAACCTTTTTCATCCCCAGGCGGCAGGGGTGCTGGTCACAGCATGATCGCGAGCTTGGTGTTCGCCTGACGACGTAAGAAACCCCTGGTAGACGGGTTGATCACC